>JAODNQ010000124.1 GCA_025464695.1 Frankiales bacterium
GCTGCGGCCGCCCACGACCAGGACGTCGCGGTCGAGCTCCGCGACGACCGCGAGCCAGGCCGCGTCCAGCCGGGGCGGCGCCTCGGCCACCCGCCGGCCCGCCACGCGCCACGGCTGCTCCACCCGCGCCACCGCCCACCCGGCGTCCAGCGCGGCCCCGCGCGCGGCCAGCAGGTCGGGCGCGTCCACCCCGCCGCCGGCCCCGTGACCCAGCACCAGGAGCCTGCCGCCGGTGCCGTCGAGGTGCACCCGGGCCGGCCCCGAGGGGGTCGAACAGGTGCGTTCGTGTTGCACGCAGGGCAATGTAGACAGGTGAGCACCTCACGGGCCCCTGCACCGGCCCTCCTCCCCGACGACGCGTCGCCGTACTGGCGCTTCTACGAGGAGGTGGCCGCCGCGCAGCTCGCCGCCTGGGCGCCCTCCGCCCCGAGCCGCGTGCTGGACCTGTCGGGCGGGCGGCAGCGGTTCGCCGCGCAGCTCGTGGCCGCCGGGCACGAGGTCGTGCAGGTGCGGCGCACCCGTGACGGCCTGCCCGCCCCGCAGGGCCCCGGCCGGCTGCACACCGTGCTCGCCGACAGCCGCTCGCTCGGGTTCCTCGCGGACCAGTGCGTCGACGCCGTCCTCGCCGAGGGGCGCGCCCTGTCGATGTGCCTGGCCACCGAGGTCACCGCCGCCGACCTGCGCCGCATCCTGCGCCCGGGCGGCCGGCTGCTGCTCGCCGTCGACAGCCTCACCTCCGGCCTCGCCCGGCTCGCCGACCAGGGCCGCTGGGCCGAGCTCGCCGACGTCCCCCGCGCCGACGTCGTCCTCGTGCCGGCCGGCCCCGAGGACCCGGAGGGCACGATCACCCGCTGCTTCTGGCCGGAGGAGGTCACGGCGCTGCTCGAGGCCGTCGGCCTGGACGTGGAGTGGGTCCGCCCTCGGACCGTGCTGTCACCGGCCGCCGTCGAGCGGGCCGTCGAGCAGGGCGGCGAGGCCGCGCTGGCGACGCTGGTGGCCACCGAGCTGCAGCTGTCGGAGGACCGGCAGGGCGAGGCCGGGGGGCTGCACCTGCTGGCCTGCGCGCGGCGCCCGCCCCGCTGAGCCTGCCTAGCTGACGAACAGCAGGCGGTTCGGCGACCCGGCCCCGGCGCCTGCGACCCGCCCGGCGGTGGCGGTGCTGACCAGCTTCTGCGCCACCTGCGCCGGCGTCAGCTTCGGCGACGCCTGCAGCACCAGCGCGGCGGCACCGGCGACGTGCGGGGTGGCCATCGACGTGCCCGACAGCACAGCGGTGGCGGTGCGCGAGGTGTACCAGGCGGAGGTGATGTCCGTGCCCGGGGCGAACAGGTCCAGGCACCGGCCGACGTCGCTGTAGTCGGCCCGCGTGTCGGTGCGGTCCGTGGCCCCGACCGTGAGGGCGGCGGCGACCCGCGACGGCGAGCCGTCGCAGGCGTCGGAGGCGCCGAGCAGGTCCGAGACGAAGCCGCCGTCGTTGCCGCCGGCGACGGCGACGGTCACGCCGTCCTTGACGAGCCGGCTCACGGCCTGGTCGACCGCCGCGCTCGCCGAGCCGCCGAGCGACATGTTGGCCACGGCGGGCGTCCCGGCCTTGTGGTCGCGCACCGCGTAGTCGAGACCGCTGATGACCTGGCTGTTCTCGCCCGAGCCCTCGCAGTCGAGGACGCGGACCGGCACGATCCGCACCTTCTTCGCGACGCCGTAGCGGGTGCCGCCCACGGTGCCGGACACGTGCGTGCCGTGCCCGTTGCAGTCGTCGGGCGCCCCGCCGTCGACCGCGTCGAAGCCCGCGGCCACCCGGCCGGCGAGGTCGGTGTGGTCGCGGCGCACGCCGGTGTCGATGACGTAGGCGCTGACGCCGGCGCCGGTGGAGCGGGTCGTGTACGACGACGACAGCGGCAGGGCGCGCTGGTCGATGCGGTCCAGGCCGTAGGACGGCGGCCGGGACTGGGTGGTGGCCTGCACCCGCACCACGGCGTCGCGCTCGACGGTGCGGACGCCCGGCAGGGCGCGCAGCAGGGGCACGGCGGTGCTGGGCAGCGTCGCGGCGAAGCCGTCCAGGGCAGCCGCCCAGCGCACGCCGACCGTCCCGCCGAGCGTCGCCACCAGCCGGGTCGCGGCCCCCGTGGCCGAGGCGCCGTCGAGCACGACGACGTAGCGGCCGAGCGGGGCGGGAGCAGGAGCGGAGGCACCCGCCGGGGCGAGCACCCCGCCCAGCGCGAGGGCGGACAGCAGGACAGGGGCGAGGGTCAGGCGGAGGCGCACACCTCATTCAACGCGCCGCCGCCTGATCCGTCACGGCCTCCGGTGCCCAGCCTCGAGGGGCTCCGGCTAGGCGCGCGCCTCGCTCTTCTCCTGGTCGGCCAGGCAGCGGGCGACCTCGGGGCGTGCCTCGAGCCGCTCCGGGGTGATCGGCTGGCCGCAGTCGACGCAGACACCGTACGTGCCGGCGTCGAGGCGAGCGAGGGCCGCGACGACCTGCTCGCGCTGGCCGGCGCTCGCCTCGAGGATCGCGATCTCACGGTCGTTGTCGGCGACCTCGGTGCCGACGTCGCCGGGGTGCGTCTTGAGGTGGCTGAGCTCGCTGGTCTCGCCGGCGCCCTCGTCCTTGAGCGTCTCGGTGGTGCTGTCGAGCTCGGCCAGCGTGCGCTCGAGCTGGGTCCGGACCTGCTGGAGGTCGGTGCTGGTCATGGGACTCCTCTGGGTGGTCATCGCACGGGCCCCTACCCGCTGCCCGCAGCCCTAGCCTCGGGTCGTGCGCGCGCTGTCGGCAGCCCTCCTGCTGGCCCTGGCCGTGCCCGTGGGAGCAGCCGCCGACGAGCTCCGCCTGCCGGTGCCCCCCCGCACCGACGTCACGGACCTGCTCGACGACGTCGGGGCCCGCCCGGACCGGGTGCTGCGCAGCGTCGTGCCCGGCCCGGTGCGCAACGACGAGGTGGTGCGGGTGGGCCTCGCCGGCGACGGCGGGGTGCAGGAGGTGGGGCTCGACCAGGTGCTGCAGCTGTCGGGGGCCGGCGACTACCAGGTCCGCGAGCGCGGCCCGGCCCGGTCCGCGCAGGCGCTCGGGGAGGAGCCGCCGCCGGTGACGAAGCTCGGAGCCGTGGTGTGGCAGGGCTTCTCCCCCGGCCGCCGTCAGCTCTCGGCCCGGCTCGTCCTCGACCCCGTGCTCGAGGCCCCGCGGCTGCCCCTGCGGGTCGCGCTCGCCTACACCGCGCCGGGGCGGTCGCCGGTCCCGCTCGGCCCCGAGGGCGCCGTGCCGGGGGCCGGGCGGGTGACGGTGACGCTGACCGCGCAGACCGCCCAGCCGACCACCGTCCCCACCGCCGCCGA
>JAODNQ010000131.1 GCA_025464695.1 Frankiales bacterium
CCGACGGGGGCAGGTCTGCCGCCGACCGGTCCGACGGGGTCCGGTCTGCCGACAGCCACGCCCCCGTCGCGCTGCCGTCGGGCCCGGTCCCGTCCGTCGCCGACCTCCGTGCCCGGCTCGCCGGCACCACCCTGCGCGACGAGCACGCCCTGCAGCGGCGGCTCGACAGCGCGCGCAAGCACAGCGACCCGTCGCAGGCCCTGGCCCGGCTCGCCGTCGACGTCGCCCGCGCGGAGGCCCGGCTCGACGCCCGCCGCGCCGCGGTGCCCCGCATCAGCTACCCGGACCTGCCGGTCAGCGCCCGCCGCGACGACATCATGGCGGCGATCGTGGAGTCGCAGGTGGTCGTCCTCGCCGGTGAGACGGGGTCGGGCAAGACCACCCAGCTGCCCAAGATGCTGCTCGAGATGGGCCGCGGCGTCCGGGGGCTGATCGGGCACACGCAGCCCCGGCGCCTCGCCGCCCGCACGGTCGCCGAGCGGATCGCCGAGGAGCTCGGCACGCCGCTCGGGCAGACGGTCGGCTACAAGGTCCGCTTCACCGACACCAGCAGCGAGCGCACCCTGGTCCGGCTGATGACCGACGGCATCCTGCTGGCCGAGGTGCAGCGCGACCGGATGCTCCGGGCCTACGACACGATCATCGTCGACGAGGCGCACGAGCGGTCGCTGAACATCGACTTCCTGCTCGGCTACCTGGCGCAGCTGCTCCCCCGCCGCCCCGACCTGAAGCTCATCATCACGTCGGCCACGATCGAGACCGAGCGCTTCAGCCGGCACTTCGGCGGCGCCCCGGTCATCGAGGTCACCGGCCGCACCTACCCGGTCGAGGTGCGCTACCGGCCCCTGGTGCAGGAGCCGGAGGTCAGCGACGAGGACGACGGCGAGCCCGAGCCGAGCGTCGCCCGCGACCCCGTGCAGGCGATCTGCGACGCCGTCGACGAGCTGCAGAAGGCCGGCGACGGCGACGTCCTGGTGTTCCTGTCCGGCGAGCGCGAGATCCGCGACACCGCGGACGCCCTGCAGCGCACCGTCCGGCCCGGCACGGAGGTCGTGCCGCTGTACGCCCGGCTGAGCTCGGCCGAGCAGCACCGGGTCTTCGAGCACCACAGCGAGCGGCGGGTCGTGCTCGCCACGAACGTCGCCGAGACGTCGCTGACGGTCCCGGGCATCCGCTACGTCGTCGACCCCGGCACGGCGCGCATCAGCCGCTACTCGCTCAAGACCAAGGTGCAGCGGCTGCCCATCGAGCCGGTCAGTCAGGCGTCGGCGAACCAGCGCAAGGGCCGCTGCGGCCGCGTCGCCGAGGGCATCTGCATCCGGCTGTACTCGGAGGAGGACTTCCTCGGCCGCCCGGAGTTCACCGACCCGGAGATCCAGCGCACCAACCTGGCGAGCGTCATCCTGCAGATGGCGTCGCTCGGGCTCGGGGAGGTCGCGGAGTTCCCGTTCGTCGACCCGCCGGACCGCCGGCAGATCAAGGACGGCGTCGACCTGCTGCACGAGCTCGGCGCCCTCGACCCGGCCGAGCCCGACCCCGCCCGCCGGCTGACCCCCGTCGGACGGCAGCTCGCGGCCCTGCCGGTCGACCCGCGGCTCGGCCGCATGGTGCTCGAGGCCGACCGCAACGGCTGTGTCAGCGAGGTCATGGTCATCGCCGCGGCGCTGTCCATCCAGGACCCGCGGGAGCGGCCGGTCGACAAGCAGGCGCAGGCCCAGCAGCTGCACGCCCGGTTCCGGGACGAGACCTCCGACTTCGCCGGCTACCTGAACCTGTGGCGGTACCTGTCCGAGCAGCGCGAGGAGCTGTCGGGCAACCAGTTCCGAAGGATGTGCAAGGCCGAGTTCCTGCACTACCTGCGGGTGCGCGAGTGGCAGGACCTGCACGGTCAGCTGCTGCGGGTCGCGCGCGAGCTCGGCATCGAGCCGAACGAGACGCCGGCCGACCCCACGCGGCTGCACCAGTCGCTGCTGGCCGGGCTGCTGTCGCACATCGGGCTCAAGGACGAGGTCAAGAACGAGTACACGGGGGCGCGGTCCGCCCGGTTCGCGGTCTTCCCCGGGTCGGCGCTCGCCCGCAAGCCGCCGCGGTGGGTCGTCGCCGCGGAGCTGGTCGAGACATCGCGGCTGTGGGGCCGGACCGCGGCCCGCATCTCCCCGGAGTGGATCGAGCCGCTCGCGGAGCACCTGGTGAAGCGCTCCTACAGCGAGCCGCACTGGGAGAAGAAGGCCGCCGCGGTCATGGCCTGGGAGAAGGTGACGCTCTACGGCGTCCCGATCGTGGCCAAGCGGAAGGTGGCCTACGGCCGGATCGACCCCGAGGTCTCGCGCGACCTGTTCCTGCGTCACGCGCTCGTCGAGGGCGCCCGCTCCGGCGACGCCTGGGACACCCACCACGCCTTCTTCGCCCACAACCGCGCCCTGCTCGTCGAGGTCGAGGAGCTCACCGAGCGCGCCCGGCGCACCGACGTCGTGGTCGACGACGAGGTCCTCTACGACTTCTACGACGCCCGCATCCCCGCCGACGTCGTCTCCGGCCGGCACTTCGACGCCTGGTGGAAGGAGACGCGCCGGTCCGCCCCGCAGCTGCTCGACTTCACCCGCGACCTGCTGGTCCAGCGTCCCGTCACACGCGAGGACTACCCGGACGCCTTCGTCCAGGGGCCGGTGCGGCTGCAGCTCGACTACCGGTTCGAGCCGGGCGCCCCCGCCGACGGCGTCACCGTCGAGGTGCCGCTGGAGTCGCTCAACCAGGTCGACCCGACCGCGCCCGAGTGGCAGGTACCGGGGCTCCGCGAGGAGCTCGTCGTCGCGCTGATCAAGAGCCTGCCGAAGCAGCTGCGCAAGAACGTGGTGCCGGCCCCGAACTTCGCCAAGGCCTTCCTCGCCGACGCCGTCCCGTACGCCGCGCCGATCCGGGACGCCCTCGCGGCCGACCTCCGGCGCCGGACCGGGGTGCTGATCGGACCGGACGACTGGGACCTGGACAAGGTCCCGGCGCACCTCAAGCCGACCTACCGGGTGCTCGACGCGGACGGCCGCCAGGTCGCGCAGGGCCAGGACCTCCCCGAGCTGCGCCGCCGGCTGGCGCCCCGCCTGACCGCGACGCTGTCGCAGGCGGCGGGCTCGCTCGAGCGGTCCGGGCTCCGCAGCTGGGACCTCGGCACGCTGCCGACGACGTTCGAGGGCGGGCCGGTGCGGGGCTACCCGGCGCTGGTCGACGAGGGCAGCTCGGTCGGGGTCAAGGTCCTGCCCGACGCCGCGTCCCAGGCGCGGTCGATGCTGGCCGGCACGCGTCGGCTGCTGCTGCTCACGGTCCCCTCGCAGACCAAGGCGGTGACGGGGCGGCTGACCAACGCGCAGAAGCTGGCGCTGGCGCGCAACCCGCACGGCAGCGTCCCCGCGCTGCTCGACGACTGCACCGCCTGCGCGGTCGACGCCCTCATCGCTGCCGGTGGCGGTCCGGTGTGGGACGAGGCGGGCTTCACGGCCCTGCGCGACTCCGTACGAGCAGGCCTGTTCGACACGCTGCTCGAGGTCGTGACGGTCGCCGAGCGCGTCCTCGCCGCGGCGGCCGACGCCGAGAGCGGGCTGGCGGGGCTGCGCGGGCAGAAGGCACTGGAGCCGGCGCTCGACGACGTGCGGCGGCAGCTCGCGACGCTGGTGCACCCCGGGTTCGTCGCGGAGACCGGCCTGCGCCGGCTGCCGGACCTGCGGCGGTACCTGACCGCGGCCGTGCGCCGCCTGGACAAGCTGCCGCAGGACCCGCACCGCGACCGGCTGCGCATGCTCGAGCTGCAGCAGCTCGAGCGGGACCGGGAGGCCCTGCTCGCCAAGCTCCCGGTCGAGCGACGGACCGACCCCGACGTCGAGGCGGTGCGGTGGATGCTCGAGGAGCTGCGGGTGCAGCACTTCGGCCAGGGGCTGCGGACCGCGCACCCCGTCAGCGAGACCCGGATCCTGCGCGCGATGGACGCCCTGCTGCCCTGACCGCCGTCAGCGCTTGAGGGGGTCGTGGCCCCAGTTCATGAGGCTGTACCGCCACCGGCTCGTCGCGACGTCCTCCTTCGTGGGCTCCTGCGCGAGGTGCCGGTGCACGTAGGACACGACCTTGCCCATGTGCTGGTCGTCGTCGTCGGTGAGGTCGGCCTTCTTCGTCCGCAGCAGCGTGACGATGCGCCGCCCCGACTCGTGGCCGACGGACTCCGCGCCCTCGCTGCTCTTCTGGCCGACCGCCTGCGACTCCTCGGTCCCGAGCCAGTCCTCGAGCTCCTTCGGGGACATGTTGACGGCCTTCGTGAACTCCTCGTCGTGCTCCATCCAGGGCCGCTACCCCAGGGTCAGCACCCGCACCCGCTTGACCTCGACCCCCTCGAGCTCCCGGGTCGTCGGCACGTCGTGCTCCGACAGCAGCACCAGGCCCGACTGCGGCAGGTAGTGCCGGACCGGGTCGCCGAGCAGCACCCGGGAGCCCTGGGCGGCCGCGGCCCGGAGCCACGGGAGCACCCGTGCGCTCATGGCGGCGTCGTAGAAGACGTCCCCTGCCAGCACGACGTCGACGGCCGGAGGCGGGTCGTCGAGCAGGTCCCGTCCGTCGAAGGCCACCGACAGCCGGTTGGCCTCCCCGTTCAGGGCGACCGCGGCAGCGCACACCGGGTCGACGTCGACCGCCAGCACGGACGCCGCTCCGGCCCGGGCGGCAGCGAGCGCGCACAGGCCCGAGCCGGTGGCGAGGTCCAGCACGCTGCGTCCCGCGACCTCCTCCGGCGCGTCCAGCACGTGGCGGGCCAGCGCCTGCCCGCCGAGCCAGGCGAAGGCCCAGAAGGGCGGGGGCAGCTCCCCGGCGTCGAGCTCGCGCTGCAGGTCCTCCCAGAGCGGGTCCATCGCGTCGGCGAGGTGGAGCCGGAGCTCGGGCACGGCCGGTGGCGCCTGCAGCCGGGTGCGGGTCAGCACGAGGGTGCGCGCCGCTGCGAGCTCCACGCGGGGCCTCCTCGGTCGCCGGGACCGGTGCGGTCGGCGCCCGAGAGGGTAGGCCGGGACAGGAGACAGCACGCTGACGCACGACGAGCGAGGAGAACGACATGGGACTGCTGAGCGGACTGATGAAGGCCGGCGTCGCGAAGAAGGTCCTGGAGCAGGCGCAGAAGCCGGAGAACCAGGCACGGGCCAAGGAGCTGCTGCGCAAGGCCACCAGCAAGAACAAGGGCAGGTAGCCGCTCACCGGCGTCGCCGCCTGCGCAGGTCCACTGCTGCGCGGGCGGCGACGGCGCGCAGCTGCCGGGGAGGCACCTGCGCGTGCAGCGCCTGCGCGAGCAGGAGTGCCAGACCGTGCCCGGGGTCGGTCGCGAGCGCCCGGTCCAGGGCCACCGACGCCGTCGCGCCGTCGCCACGGCCGTAGGCGACCCAGGCCAGGCAGGCGCAGACGCCGGCGTCGTGGGGCGCGGGCGTCAGACGCGCGAGCCGCACGAGCAGGGCGAGGAGCGCGTCGTCCTCTCCCAGCCCCCAGGTCAGCACCTCGTCCCGCACGACCACGTCGGCCAGGGCGAGGGCGAGCTCGGCCGCCACGTCGTCGTCCAGCGCGTCGTGCAGCTGCAGGGGCGGGACGGTCTGCCGCTCGTCGAGCCGCTGCGAGCGCGGGCCGGTCCCCCGCTCGTTGCGCGACTCCGAGCTTCCTGCAGCCCCGGGCTCAGCCGCCAGCGCACTCCGCACGCCCGCGAGCAGCCGGCTGCGGACCGTCGCGGCGCCGACCCGCCCGCGCTCCTCCCGCAGCCGCTCCGACGCCTGCTGCAGCGCTACCAGACGCACGCCCGGGAGCTCAGGGGGAGCCAGGGAGGCCACCAGGTCCTCGCGGGAGGGCAGCACCGCTCGCCCGGCGAGCACCGCCTCCGCCTGCACCCGTCGCAGCCCCGGGCTGGTCGAGGGCACGGGCGTGCCGTCCCGAGGGCAGCAGGCACCGTCACGGCACAGGTAGGACCACCAGCGCCCGCCCCGCACCAGCAGCGCGTCGACGGCGTCGACCTGGGCGCGGAGCGCGTCCACGAGCCGCTGCCGCGGCAGACCTGCCTCTTCGGTGACGACCACGAGGTACGCCTGGGACGCGCCGCTGTAACGGGCCCGGGCTGCGACCTCCGCGACGAGGTCCGCCTCCTGCGCGACGTCCGGCAGGTCGAGGCGCAGCGTGAGGCCGATCCGGCTGCCCTCCAGGCAGACCACGACGAGGCTCTCCCGCGGGACGAAGCCGCAGAGCAGCGGCAGGGCGGCGACGAGCTCGCCGGGTCCGGACAGGCGCGGCGCGGTGGGGACGGTGCGGGTCATGCCGCGACGCTGCGCCGCCGCCGCGGGACCGGCCATGCCGCTCGAGCGGGATGTGGACGACGGCCGGGCCTGTGGACGAGCCGCAGCTGCTGTCGGTGACGGCCCCGACGGTCCCGGCCATGACGACCCGCTCCTCCACCACGCCGCGCTCCGGCAGCCCGGCCACGACGGCGTCCGCGAAGATGGACCCGTGAGCACTCCCGAGCAGCACCGCCCGCCCGTCTACGCCTGCGCCGCCGGAGCCGTCCTGCACGCTCACGCCTCCGACACCCTCGAGCCGGCGATCCTGCTCTACACCTTCCTGCCGGTGGGCGCCGCCGACCGCATGCACGCCCCCGACGCCCGCGTCGACGTGCACGCCGACGGTCTGGGCTCCGGCAGCGTCACGCTGCGGGTCCTGTCCGACGGCCAGTCCCTGTCCTGGCAGCTCCCGCTGGCACCCTTCGTGGCTGCCCTGCCCGGCCAGCCCGGCGACGACGGGCGCATGGTGCTGCTCGGGGTGGTCGACGCCGAGCCGGAGGCGGGCTTCTGGGCGCAGCCGGTCGACTGCGAGCGCCTCGCCGCCGAGCTGCAGCTGCCGATCACCGACCTGGTCGACGCCCTGCGCGGCAAGCTCACGCCCTGGCTGGCCGACGATCTCGAGATCCTGCTGCACGACGACGCCCACGAGCACGCGGCCGACAACAGCCCCGCCCAGACCCTGGCGTCCGCAGTCCTCGCCCACTACCGCCGCGACCTCACCGCCGAGCAGACCACCACCCGCCTGGTCCGGGCGCTCGAGTACGCGCCGGAGGCCTACCAGGTCGAGCTCGGCAGCCGGCTGGCGCTGGCCGTCGTGGCCGCCGTGCAGACGGCGGGAGCGGACGCCGTGCAGCGGGTCCTGGACCAGACCGGACCTTTCGAGTCCGAGGCACTGCGGCTCCTCGGCGAGCTGAAGACCTCGGTCCTGCCCGTCAGCCCCGGCCGCGACGACCCCGCCCTCGCCACCGACCTGCTGCTCGCCGGCTCCGACAACGACGAGACCTTCCGGGCGGCCGTCAGCATCGTGGCCCGGCTCGCCCGCGAGGCCTTCGGGCCCGACCTCGACGAGGCGCAGGTGCTGCAGCGGCTCGGGATGGTCGACGACGCAGGGCTGGCCCGGCTGGCCCGGCTCTGGGTCGACCTCGCGCTCGCCACGGGGGCGGCCACCGACTCGGTGGTGCCCGGCCTCGCCGCCCGCGTCAAGGCGGAGGGCAGCCCGGGGCACGCCTGGCTCAGCCGCACGGCCTCGCTGCTCGGGGTGAGCGCCCTGGAGGTCGCCGGGCGCGGCAGCAGCCGGCTCGCCGAGCCCCTCGACACCGTGCGCCGCTACACCGAGGACCCGGAGGCCGACCCCGCTCCGGCGCTGGCGGCCGTCCTGACGCTCTCGCGCTACGTCCGGGGGCGGGGCGGCGTCGGACCGGGCAGCTGGCTCGGCACCCCGGTCACCGCCGCCGC
>JAODNQ010000145.1 GCA_025464695.1 Frankiales bacterium
GGCAGGACCAGGTGCTGCGCGCCGCGCCCGTACGACGCCGCCAGCAGCTCTCTGGGGTTGCGCGGGCTGAGGTTCAGGCGGAAGACCGGGGCGGCCGGCAGGCCGGTGCCGAGGACGGTCCAGGTCGTGGTGCCGTTCTTCAGGTAGGCCACGCCGAGGTCGTTGGCCACCACGAGCCCGCCCGCGAACGGGAAGGCGTCGTTGGCGCCGACGTCGGGCAGGTTGCGGCTCAGGTCCGTGAAGCTCTCGCCGGCGTCGTGGGAGACGAAGACGTGCCCCGTCCCGACCTTGCTGACGTCGTCGCCCAGGGAGCCCGGCGGGATCCAGCGCCGGCCGTACCCGCCGAGCGTCACGTAGACGGTCTTCGGGTCCTTCGGGTCGATGCGCACCGAGTTGACGTACCGCTCGGGCAGGCCCTTCGCCTTCGCGATGTGCCAGCCGTCGGGGCTGCCCGCCTTGCCGGGCTTGCTGCCGCCGACGTTGGTGGCGATGCCCGAGGAGAACGGGACGCCGCCGGTGACGATGTCGCAGTACCCGCAGTAGCCCGCGTACGAGGCGTTGCCGCGGGTGTCGAGGGCGGAGGGCGAGTTGGCCGGGTCGCCGTCGGCCGCCGTCGCGCCGGCGACGCCGGGCTTCGTGCGGGTGCCGAGGTCGAAGACCGGCTTCCAGTACGTCGAGGTGTCGTCGAGGACCTCGTCGAGAGGCGTGTCCGACGTCGGGACCGTGACGTCAGGGCCCACGAGGTCCTCGTACAGGTTCCGGCCGCCCGCGATGAGGTGCTTTGCGTTCGTCGGGTCCATCGCGAACGGGGCGGCGAACAGGGCGCCGGTGGTGTCGGGCGGCGTGATGCTCGTCCAGCTCTTGCCGCCGTCCTTCGTCACGCTCATGACGTTGCCCGTGTACTCCTCGTACCAGGTCTTGCTGTCCGCCGGGTCGACCGCGACGAAGAAGCCGTCGCCGCCGTAGGCCTCGATCTGCTTGCCGGCGGGGGTGATGAGGGCCGAGCCGTTGTCCTGCAGGCCCATGACGGCGGTGCCGTCCTTGGCCATGGCGAGGTCGTAGGGCAGCAGGGTCGTGAACCCGTTGTTGATGCCCTTGCCCCACTTGTCGTTGCTCAGGGCCTCGCCCGCGGCGAGCGTCTGCTTGTAGACGCCGCCGTCGTTGCCGGCCAGCAGGGTGACGCCGGCCGAGCCCTTGGTGGGCGCCCACAGCCCCGCGTGCTGGTCGGGGTGGGTGGTGTCGCCGAGCGTGCCGACGGGGTTGTTCGACAGCGGGCAGACGTTGACCGGGGTGTTCAGTCCGCCGCAGCTGTTCTCCGAGAAGTACCGGCCGACGACGCTGTACTGCCCCGTGCCCGGCGCCGCGGGGATCGCGCCGGAGCCGGACCAGACCTCCTCGAGGCCGAAGGCCAGGCGGGTCGGGACGCCGTCCGCGTCCGCGCTGGTGGGGTCGGGCGTGACCCAGGAGTTGTACCAGGACTGGATGCCCGGGGCGTACGTCGCGCCCTGGGCGCCCTGCAGCGCGCTGCCGCCCGTCGGGAGGGCCAGCTGCGTGGCGTCGGCCAGCTTGGTCCAGGTGGCGCCGAAGTCCTTGGAGCCGTAGAGCCCGTCGAGGACGGTGTTGTTCGGGACCTGGCCGCCGGAGACGTCGGGCAGGTCGAAGGCCAGGGCGCCGCCGTTGAAGCGCTTCTGGTCCTGCACGAGCGCGTAGACGTAGCCGTGGTCCTGCTTCGGGCCGAGCGCCGCGCCGAGCGACGTGCGCCCGACGACGTCGTCGGCGGCGAAGCCGGGGGCGTTGCTCCTGAACGCGAAGCTGCCGGGCAGGCCGGTGGCCGAGCTGTAGAGGCCGTTGCGCGGCGACTGCGGCTTGCCGAGCGCGTTGGGCTTGAGGCCGGCGCGCCAGCCGACGGCGGCGAGGACGGCGCCGCCGCCCTTGCCCGCGGCGTCGCTCTGCTTCACGGCGACGTCGGTGACGATGTTGGCGAAGAAGCAGGTGGGCTTCGTGGTGTCGGTGCACGTGGTCGGCAGCACGACGTTGCGGAAGCTCGTGCCGGCGTCGGCCGAGCGGTACAGGCCCTTGCTGGTGGCCGCGTAGACCACCGACGGGTGCTTCTGGTCGTAGGCGAACGAGAAGGTCAGGGTGCCGGCGGGGACGCCGGTGGCCTTGATCCAGTGGGCACCGCCGTCGACGGTGCGGAACACGCCCTGGCCGGAGAACGACGTGCCGCCGAAGGCGGGGTCGCCGGTGCCGGCCAGCAGGGTGCGGCTGGTGCCGTTGATGAGGTAGGCGACGGCGCCGGTGATCTGCGTCGGCAGCTTCTCGCCGATGGAGCGCCAGCTGGCGCCGGCGTCGGAGGTCGACCAGATGCCGCCGTTGGCGACCGCGGCGAAGAAGTGGCCGTTGACGGCGGGGTCGTAGGCGAGGTCCTCGACGCGGCCGGCGAGGTCGTTCAGGCCGAGGCTGTTGACCTCGTCGTAGCCGTCCACGTTCGCGTCGAGCGGGCCCTTGCCGAGCGGGTTCCAGCGCGAGGTGGAGCCCGTGACGGCGAGCGACCGCTGCTGCGCCGTGGCGGCCTCGAGGGCGCCGTCGGCGTACGCGTAGCCGCCGCCGGTGCGGCGCGCGGCGAGGGCCGCGTTCATCGCCATGACCTCGGCGGACGGCTCCGGGGTGCGGGCGGAGCGGCACTCGCCGGCCGCCTGGGTGCTCCCCGTCAGGGCGGTGTCGGCGGCCTGCTGGAGCGCGTCGCCCCGCGCCGGGCCCGGCTCGCGCTCGAAGACCGTGCCGGCCGGGCAGCCGGCGGCGGCGGCGGTCGAGGGAGCCGTGCCGCCGGGCAGTCCGACGACGCCGGCGGTCAGTGCTGCCGCGGCCGCGAGGGCCACGGGCAGAGCGGTGCGCTTGCGCACGCGTCCTCCGGAGGTGGGTGTGCCCGGGCAGAGCGCACGGGGCTTACCGACCAGTACGCCACGGCGGCCCGGGTTCCTGCAGGGGGTCTGCGGTTTGTCGCCCACCTCACACGGAGCGCACGCCCCCGCCCTCACCCTGGCGGACCTGGACACCGCGCGCGGCGTCCGTCAGGCTGGGAGCAGGGGGGAGACGGCGTGGCTGGCGGGGAGCGCACGAGACGCGGCCTGCCCCTGCCTGCTCCGCTGCGCCCGGCGCTGCCCGGAGCCCTCGTCCTCGAGCCCGACGTCGTGCTGGAGGCGCTGGCCGGTGCCGCGGCGGCGGACGGCCCGGCCGACGTCGCGGCGGCCGTCCTGCGCCCCCTGCTGCGCCTGCCC
>JAODNQ010000169.1 GCA_025464695.1 Frankiales bacterium
TGCTCATGTCGTTCGTCCTCTCGGGAGGGAACGGGCGCTCGCCTGCTCCGCTGCCGATGGTGCGCGATGTCCGCTTCTCCCGGTATGGCCTGACCGGGCCATCTTGGGACTAGTCCTCCCGCACGACGTGCCTGGTCATCCACCGCTAGTTGGCGCTCTCGACCGCCTGCAGCGCCTTCATCCGGGCCGTCACGCGCCCGTACGCCGCGCCCGCCCGTACCGGGTCGGCGTCGCCCAGCGCCGCGAGCGCGTCGGCGACGTCGCGCGCCGACTCGTCCTGCACCAGCTCGGCGTCGTCGAGCAGGTGCACGAGGCCGCCGTAGTCGAGCTCGACCAGCGAGCGCGGGTGGAACTCCTCGAGCCATCGGCCGAGCGCCTCGACCTGCTCGACCACCTCGCTGTCGTCGTCCATGGCCCGGCGCAGCACCGCCAGGGCCCGGGCCAGCCGCCGGCGGGCCCGGCTCATGGCCGTGCGGTAGACGAGGGCGCGGCCGGTGCGGAGGCTGCCCTCGCCCAGCGCCACGGTGCGCTCGTCGGCGTCCACGAGCAGGAACCAGGTGAGCGGCACCGACCAGCTGCTGCTGAGCAGGTGGCTGCGCAGCTCGGGGTGGGCCTCCTGCCAGTCGTACAGCTCGTCGACGGCGGCCTGGGCCACCGCGCGCGGCAGGAAGGCGTCGGCGAGCTCGTCGTGCAGGGTGTCGCGCCAGGCGACGAGGTCGAGCGCGGCCCGCACCCGGGTGCGCCAGGGGCAGACGAGGGTGACGCCGTCGAGCTCCGCGACGTAGGCGTCGCCGGTCTCCTCGGGCAGCGTGGCGGGCAGGCCGGTCAGCCCCCGCAGGACGGTGAGGCGCTCGCGGGCGGGGCCGGAGGCGCGGTCGGGCGCCTTGCCCTCGGCGGCGTACGCCGACCAGTGGTCGCGCTCGGCTCCGGCGAAGGCGGCCAGCGGCTCGTACACGCGCAGCTGCGCCGGGGAGCCGGTCATGGCTCCAGCATGCACGCCGTCCGGCTCGCTAGTCTGGTGTGACCTGGGGCACACCTCCCCCAGTCCTCCGTCCGGCCTCACGAGGGCCCGGGCACCGACTCGAAGGAGAGCGCCGTGGGCGTCTTCGACCGCACGGACCACCTCAAGGACGCCGGCCACGAGCAGGTCGTCTTCTGCCAGGACCGCGCCACCGGCCTTCAGGCGATCATCGCGGTCTACAGCACCGCGCTGGGCCCGGCTCTCGGCGGGACGCGCTTCTACCCGTACGCCAGCGAGGAGGCGGCCGTCACCGACGTCCTCGCGCTGTCGCGGGCCATGGCCTACAAGGCGGCGTGCGCGGGCCTGGCGCTGGGCGGCGGCAAGGCGGTGCTGATCGGCGACCCCTCCCGCGACAAGACCGACGACCTGCTGCGCGCCTACGGCCGGATGGTCGAGGCGCTCGCCGGCCGCTACTACACCGCCTGCGACGTCGGCACCTTCGTCCGGGACATGGACGTCATCGCCCAGGAGAGCCGCTTCGTGACCGGCCGGTCGCCCGAGCTCGGAGGCGCCGGCGACAGCGCCGTCCTGACGGCGTTCGGGGTCTTCCAGGCCATGCGGGCGGCAGCGCAGCAGGTCTGGGGCGCGCCGACGCTGTCCGGCCGGCGGGTGGGCGTCGAGGGCGTCGGCAAGGTCGGGCTGCACCTGGTCGAGCACCTGCTCGAGGACGGCGCCTCCGTCGTCGTCAGCGACGTCTCGCCCGACGCCGTCGCCCGGGCTCAGGCCCTCGGAGCGGAGGTCGCACCGGTCGAGGAGCTGCCCGGGCTGGCCCTCGACGTCTACGCGCCCTGCGCGCTGGGTGGGTCGCTGACCGACGACGTCGTGCCGCGGCTGCAGGCGCGGGTGGTCTGCGGCGCGGCCAACAACCAGCTGGCCCACCCCGGCGTCGAGGCCCTCCTCGCCGACGCCGGCGTCCTCTACACCCCCGACTACGTCGCGAACGCGGGCGGTGTGGTGCAGGTGGCCGACGAGGCGATCGGCGAGGGGGGGTTCTCCTTCGACCGGGCGAAGCAGGGCGCGAGCCGGATCTTCGACACGACCCTGGAGGTCTTCGCGCTGGCGGAGGCCGAGGGCGTGCCGCCGGCGGTGGCGGCCGACCGGCTGGGCGAGCGGCGGATGGCGGCCGCCGGCCGCGGGATGCTCCTGCCCGGCCGCTGACGGGCCCGGGCGCACGGGTCCTGGGCGCCGCCCGGCTCCTGGACCGGCTGGGCCGTCCGGGTGCCGCCCGGCCGGTGATCGGGCGTCGCTGTGTGGGGAGGCCGACGACCCTGTACCGTGTCGTCAGGAGCCACAGCACCCGGTCCGGCAGCTCGTCCCACAGTCGCCGTCACCGCCTCCGCTGCTGCTCCCGTGAAGAGTGCACGCGCTGTCACCAGTCTCCGGGCCGACGCCTCGTCGTCGGCCCCGTCGCATGAGGGGGTCGAGCCATGGGGCGCGGCCGTGCAAAGGCCAAGCAGACGAAGGTCGCCCGCGAGCTGAAGTACAGCGGCGGGAGCCTCGACCCCGAGCGGCTGAAGGCCGAGCTGGCGGGCATCACGCCCTCGCCGTTCAGCCCGGCCGTCGCCTCGGACGAGGACGACGTGGAGGACGACCCGTACGCCCTCCCGGACGACGACGAGCGCTAGACGACCACCGCACGACCTGATCGACCCGGACGGGGCAGCCTCGCGGCTGCCCCGTCCGTCGTCTGTCCGGGGCCCTGCTCCCCGTGCGCCGGGCCCCGGGGGCGTCAGGCGGGGTGGCTGCCCTCGAGCTCGGCGTGGCCGTCGCCCTCGCGCACCTCGCCGAGGACCCAGGCCGGGACGTGCCGGGCGGTCAGCAGCGCGAGCGTGCGGTCGACGTCAGCGGGCGGGACCACCGCGACCATGCCGACGCCCATGTTGAACGTCCGCTCCATCTCGGCCTGCTCGACCCGGCCCTTGGCCTGCACCAGCCCGAACACCGGCGCGGGCGTCCAGGACGAGCGCTGCAGCACCGCCGACAGGTGGTCGGGCAGCACCCGGGCGAGGTTGGCCGCCAGCCCGCCGCCGGTGATGTGCGCGAACGCGTGGACGCCGGTCTCCGCGATCACGGCCAGGCAGTCCTTCGCGTAGATGCGCGTCGGGGTCAGCAGCTCCTCGCCGAGGGGCTTGCCGAGCTCGTCGACCACGCCGTCGAGCCGCATCCGGGCCCCGGACAGCAGCACGTGGCGCACCAGGCTGAAGCCGTTCGAGTGGACGCCCGAGCTGCCCATGGCGATCACCACGTCGCCCGCGAGGATCCGCTCCGCGCCGAGGACGGCGTCGGCCTCGACCACGCCGACGCCGGTGCCCGCGATGTCGTAGTGGTCGTCGGGCATGACGCCGGGGTGCTCTGCCGTCTCGCCGCCCACGAGCGCGCAGCCGGCCAGCTCGCAGCCTGCCGCGATGCCGCCGACGATCTCGGCGACCCGCTCGGGCACGACCCGCCCGACCGCGACGTAGTCCTGCATGAACAGCGGCTCGGCGCCGCAGACCACCAGGTCGTCGACGACCATGCCGACGAGGTCGATGCCCACGGTGTCGTGCCGGTCCATCGCCTGCGCGATGGCGAGCTTGGTCCCGACGCCGTCGGTGCTGCTCGCGAGCAGCGGGTCGCGGTACTTCTTGAGGTCGAGCCGGAACAGGCCGGCGAAGCCGCCCAGGCCGCCCACGACCTCGGGGCGGCTGGCCCGGGCGACCTTGCTCTTCATGAGCTCGACCGCGCGGTCACCCGCCTCGATGTCGACGCCGGCGGCGGCGTAGCTGCTCCCGCCGCCGCTCACGCGTCCACCCCTGCCGGTCGCTCGGACACGGGGGCGACCTCGCCGTCGGGCCCGGGCAGGACGGCGTCGAAGCTGTCGACGCTCTGCAGGCCGTTGTGCACGACGGTCACGCCCTCCGGGGTGTGGTCGTGGTCGGCGGGCGACTCGAGCGCCCGGCTGACCTTGTTCGTGATGCCCTCGAGCACGTGCTTGCCGATGAGGTCGGCCTCGGGGATCTCGATCGGGTAGTCGCCGGTGAAGCAGGCCCGGCAGAGGGTGTCGGCAGGCTGCTGCGAGGCGCCGGTCAGCCCCTCGAGGGACACGTAGGACAGCGAGTCGGCGCCGATGTTCAGCCGGATCTCCTCGACGGTGAGGCTGCTCGCCACCAGCTCGGCCCGGCTGGCGAAGTCGATGCCGTAGAAGCAGGGCCACGCCACCGGCGGGCTCGAGATGCGGACGTGCACCTCGGCCGCGCCGTACTCACGGAGCATCCGCACGAGGGCCCGCTGGGTGTTGCCGCGCACGATCGAGTCGTCGACGACGACGAGCCGCTTGCCCTTGATCACCTCGCGCAGCGGGTTGAGCTTGAGGCGGATGCCGAGCTGGCGGATGGTCTGGGACGGCTGGATGAAGGTGCGCCCGACGTACGCGTTCTTCACCAGGCCCTGCCCGTAGGGGATGCCGCTGGCCTCGGCGTACCCGATGGCCGCGGGGGTGCCGGACTCGGGCACCGGGATGACGAGGTCGGCGTCGGTCGGGGCCTCGGCGGCCAGCACCCGGCCGATCTGCACGCGCGTCTCGTGGACCGAGCGGCCGGCGATGGTGGTGTCGGGGCGCGCCAGGTAGACGTACTCGAACAGGCAGCCCTTGGGGGTGGCCGCGGCGAAGCGCTGCGTGCGCATGCCGTGCTCGTCGATGGACAGCAGCTCCCCGGGCTCGACCTCCCGGACGAAGCTCGCGCCGACGATGTCGAGAGCCGCGGTCTCGGACGCCACCACCCAGCCGCGCTCCAGCCGGCCCAGCACGAGCGGCCGGACGCCGTGGGGGTCGCGGGCGGCGTACAGGGTGTGCTCGTCCATGAAGACCAGGGAGAAGGCGCCCTGCAGCGTGGGCAGCAGGTCCATCGCGGCGGCGTCCATCGCGGTGTCGGCGCTGGCGAGCAGGGCCGTCACGAGGTCGCTGTCGGTGGTCGAGCCGTAGCTCTCGATCTTGGGCTCGATCGCGGCGACCCGGCGGGCGAGGTCGCTGGTGTTGGTGAGGTTGCCGTTGTGGCCGAGCGCCAGGCTGCCCCCGCCGGGCAGGGTCCGGAAGCTGGGCTGGGCGTTCTCCCAGGTGCACGACCCGGTGGTCGAGTACCGGCAGTGGCCGATCGCGAGGTGGCCCTTCAGCCCGGCCAGTGTCGGCTCGTCGAAGACCTGCGGCACGAGGCCGAGCTCCTTGTAGACGAGCATGCCGCTGCCGTCGGACACGGCCATGCCGGCCGCCTCCTGCCCGCGGTGCTGCAGCGCGTAGAGGCCGTAGTAGGTCAGCTTGGCGACGTCCTCGCCCGGCGCCCAGACGCCGAAGACGCCGCACTCCTCGCCGACCGCCTTCTCGTCCTCGTCGGGGAGTCTGCCCCGGTCGTGCAGCTGGTCGCTCCGGCCGTCGGTGACGGGCACGCGGGGACTCCTCGGGAGGGGGCGGGGGGAAGGCATCCCGAGTCTACCGAGGCGGTCCGGGTGCGGGTGTGGCCCCGCACACGGTGTGCTCAGGAGGGCGCCGGGAGGTACCCCCGGCGCCCTGCCGGGAGACGACGGGTCGGGGTCCGGGAGTTCGGCAGGCCCGCGCTCCGTCCCTACGCCGCCTTGAGCGCGTCGACCAGCGCCTGACAGGCGGCCTCGCACGCGGCGCACGCCTCCGCGCAGATCCGGCAGTGCTCGTGGTGCGCGGCGTGCGGCGCGCACGAGCCGGCGCACTCCACGCACGCCTCGATGCAGGTCGCCAGCAGCGACAGCGTCAGCTGCTTGTCGGAGCGGTTCAGCCGGGCGAGCACGCGAGCGGTCGCGGTGCAGATGTCGGCGCAGTCGAGGTCGTCGCGCACGCACACCGCCATCTCCTTCGGGTGGTCCTCGCCGAGGCACGCGCTGGCGCAGGCGGAGCAGACGACCGCGCACTGGTTCGCCGCGTCGATGGCGGCCGCGACGAGCGCGGCGTCCACGGTGAGGGTCTGCGGAGCGGACGAGATGATCTGAGCGGTGGTCACGGGTCCTCCTGAGGGCGGGTGCGGTCCCTGACGGCGTGCCCCGGCGGCCCGGTCCGTCCACCCTCGCCGCGCGCCCGGCTCAGACCGGTGAGGGCCGGGCCTGCTCGACGACCGGCTCGCGCCACTGCGGGCTGTGTGCGAGCGGCACGCCGTCGACCGCGAGGAACGGCACCGGGGTGCAGAGCAGCCCGGACGCGGTGGCGGGAACGAGCTCCGCGGGGCCGGCCTCCAGCAGGCCGGCGACCTGGGCCTCGTCCGCGGTGACGTGGAGGGGCACGTGCGTGCGCCACGCCCTCACGCCGACGACCTCGACCTAGGGCTGCAGCGGGAGCCAGGGCGAGAGGTCGGCGCGGTCGCCCCAGGTGCGCACCCGCCCGTCCGCCACGGCGTCGGCCCAGCCCAGCTCGCCGGCGCACAGCTGCACCCACGCGAGCGGCTCCGCCTCGACCACGTTCGGGGGCGTGCCCCGGGTGTGGCGCGGGCCCTCCACGCACTGCACCGCGGCGTACGGCGGCACCCGCAGCTCGACGTGGTGACCGGGCGCGAGCTCGGCCAGCCGCTCGGCCAGCCCGCGGACGGCCAGGCCGACGGCGGCCCGCCCGCGCTCCCCGGCGAGGACCGCGCGGACGGCGGCGTCGACCTCGTCCGGGTCGCGGCGACGGCGGGACGGCACGGTCAGCCGGTCCGCGCGGGGGTCAGGGTCGCGCAAGGGCGGGGGCGTGCGGCTGCGAGGCCGGGGCGCCCGCGAGCGGCCCGAACAGCGCCGGGAGCGTCGCCTCGTAGGCCTCGCGCAGCTCGTCGAGCTCGACCGTGACGACGTCCTGGACGTCGAGCAGGGTGCCGTCGGCGACGCCGATCCGGACGCAGGGCAGGCCGCGGGCGCTGCACATCTCCGTGAAGCGCAGCTCCTCCGAGCGGGGCAGGGCCACCAGCGCCCGGCCGGCCGACTCGCTGTAGAGCTGCACGAACGGGTCCAGACCGGCAGGCAGGACGACGCGGGCGCCGAGCCCCTTCGCCAGGGTCATCTCGACGAGGGCCTGCGCGAGGCCGCCGTCGGAGAGGTCGTGCGCACTGGTGAGCATGCCGTCGCGGCTGCCGGCGACGAGCACCGAGCCGAGCAGCTTCTCCCGCTCCAGGTCGACCCGGGGCGGCGTGCCGCCGAGGTGGCGGTGCAGCGCCCAGGCCCACTCGCTGCCGCCGAGCTCGTCCGCCGTGTCGCCCAGGAGCAGCAGGCTGTCGCCCGGGTCGATCAGGCCCATGGGCGTCCGGCGGGCGACGTCGTCGAACAGGCCCAGGACGCCGACGACCGGCGTCGGGTTGATGGCGGTGCTGCCGGTCTGGTTGTAGAAGCTCACGTTGCCGCCGGTGACCGGGATGCCGAGCGCGGTGCAGGCGTCGGCGAGGCCGCGCGTGGCCTCGGCGAACTGCCACATCACCTCGGGGTCCTCGGGGGAGCCGAAGTTGAGGCAGTTGGTGACGGCGATCGGGACGGCGCCGGTGGCGCAGACGTTGCGGTAGGCCTCGGCGAGGGCCAGCTGCGCACCGGCGTACGGGTCCAGGCGGGTGTAGCGGCCGTTGCCGTCGGTGGCGAGCGCGACGCCGAGGCCGGTCTCCTCCGACAGCCGCACGACGCCGGCGTCCTCGGGCCAGGCCAGCACGCTGTTGCCGAGCACGATCCGGTCGTACTGCTCGACGACCCAGCGACGGCTGCACAGGTTGGGGCTGGAGGCGAGGTCGAGCAGCAGGTCCTTGTCGACCGTCGGGTACGCCGGCAGCGGGTTCGCGCGCAGGGCGTCGAGGTCGGCGGGACGGGTCATGGGCCGCTCGTACACCGGGCCCTCGTCCGCCAGCGACGCGGGCGGGACGTCGACGACGGTCTCGCCGTGCCACAGCACCTCGAGCCGGTCGCCCTCGACGACCTCGCCGATCGCGGTGGCGAGCACGCCCCACTTCTGGGCGAGGTCGAGCACGGCCTGCAGGTTCTCCGGCGTGACGATCGCGAGCATCCGCTCCTGCGACTCGCTGGCCAGCACCTCGTGCGGCTCCATCGACGCCTCGCGCAACGGCACGCGGTCGAGGTGG
>JAODNQ010000189.1 GCA_025464695.1 Frankiales bacterium
TGGAGCGAGCGCAAGGCCTACGTCTGGTGGGACGAGGAGGCGCAGACCTGGACCGGCCACGACGTGCCGGACTTCCAGGTGACCAAGGCGCCGTCGTACCGGCCGGAGGAGGGCGCGAGCGGCCCGGACGCCATCGCCGGCGACGACCCGTTCATCATGCAGGCGGACGGCAAGGGCTGGCTGTACGCGCCGAGCGGGCTGCTCGACGGGCCGATGCCGGCGCACTACGAGCCGCACGAGTCGCCGGTGCGCAACGCGCTCTACCACCAGCAGGCGAACCCCACCCGCGAGGTCTTCAAGCGCAAGGACAACCTGTCCAACCCCTCGGTCACCGAGGCGGGCGGTGAGGTCTTCCCGTACGTGTTCACCACGTACCGGCTGACCGAGCACCACACCGCGGGCGGGATGAGCCGCTGGCTGCCGCTGCTGTCGGAGCTGCAGCCGGAGTTCTTCTGCGAGGTGTCGCCGGAGCTGGCCAAGGAGCGCGGGCTCGAGCACCTCGGCTACGCCACCCTGATCAGCGCCCGCACGGCGATCGAGGCGCGGGTCATGGTGACCGACCGCGTCGTGCCGCTGACGGTGGGCGGGAAGACGATCCACCAGATCGGGCTGCCCTACCACTGGGGCGTCGGGAACGACGCCGTCGTCAGCGGGGACTCGGCCAACGACCTGTTCGGCCTGGCGCTCGACTCGAACGTCCACATCCAGGAGTCGAAGGTCGCGTCCTGCGACATCCAGCCCGGGCGTCGGCCCCGCGGCCCGGCGCTGCTGCGCCTGGTCGAGGAGTACCGCAGCCGCGCCGGCATCACGGTCGAGACCGGCAACACGAAGCTGACGCCGGGCGTCCGCGCCCCCGAAGGAGCCCAGCAGTGAGCAACAGCCTGTCCGGACCTCTCTCGGACCCAGCAGGCGACGCCGGCTGGGTCGAGGACAAGCAGCCGCGCAAGGGCTTCTTCACCGACACCTCGATCTGCATCGGCTGCAAGGCCTGCGAGGTCGCGTGCAAGGAGTGGAACGCGGTCCCGACCGACGGCATGAACTACCTGGGGTCGTCCTACGACCACTCCGGGGCGCTCGGCGCCGACACCTGGCGGCACGTGAAGTTCATCGAGCAGCCCAAGCAGCTCGGGTCCCAGGAGCCGGGCATCGAGGGGACGCCCGTGGGGGCGTCGGCCACCGACGTCCTCAACCGGACCGCCGACAGCGCGCTGAGCGGCGACCGCAGCACCATGGGCAGCAGCAACAAGGTCGAGCTGGGCATGCCCACGACCACCCTGCCCGGGGTGGCCGAGGGCGGGCAGCGGTCGGAGTTCCGCTGGCTCATGGAGTCCGACGTCTGCAAGCACTGCACCCACGCCGCGTGCCTCGACGTCTGCCCCACGGGCGCGCTGTTCCGCACCGAGTTCGGCACCGTCGTCGTGCAGGACGACATCTGCAACGGCTGCGGCTACTGCGTCCCGGCCTGCCCGTTCGGGGTCATCGACCGCCGGGTCGGCGAGAAGGGCGTCACGAAGAACGAGGGCATCGCCCAGAAGTGCACGCTCTGCTACGACCGCATCGGTGACGGGCTCCAGCCGGCCTGCGCGACGGCGTGCCCCACGCAGTCCATCCAGTACGGCGACGTCGACGAGCTGCGCGAGCGGGCCCAGCAGCGGGTCGACGCCCTGCACGAGGCCGGCGTCCACGACGCGCGGCTCTACGGCGAGGACAGCCACGACGGCGTCGGCGGGCTCGGCGCCTTCTTCCTGCTTCTCGACGAGCCCGAGGTCTACGGCCTGCCGCCGGACCCGGTCGTGACGACGAAGGACCTGCCGGAGATGTGGAAGCAGGCGGCCCTCGCCGCCGTGACCATGCTGGCCGGTGCCGTCGCGGTGTTCTCGGGGTCGCGCCGGTGACCGCGGGACCCCGCGACACCCACCACGACGCCACCACCGGGCGCGCGCACGACGACGACGGCGACCCGGGGCGCGCCCGGAGCGAGCTCACGAACGACGTCGTCTCCGGAGCGGCCGAGCGCGGGGCCGGCACCAGCGGTCCGAACACGGTCACCCGGAGCGGCCCTGCGGAGCCGCGGGGCGCCGAGCAGGCGCTCACCGGCCAGGCGGGCGGCCGGCGTCGGAAGAAGGGCGACAAGAACGCGGTCGTCCCCGACGCCGAGTTCACCTCCTACTACGGCCGCCCGATCGTCAAGGCCTCCCCGTGGGAGAAGGACATCCCGGCGTACCTGTTCATGGGTGGCGTCGCGGCGGGCTCCTCCCTGCTCAGCGCGGGGGCGGACCTCAGCGGCCGTCCCGCGCTCCGGAGGACGGGCCGGATCGGCGCGCTGGCCGCGCTGAGCCTGTCGATGGGCGCGCTCGTGCACGACCTGGGGCGCCCGGAGCGGTTCCACCACATGCTGCGCGTCGCGAAGCCGACGTCGCCGATGTCGGTCGGCACCTGGATCCTCACCGCCTACGGCCCGTTCGCGGGGCTCGCCGCCGCGGCCGAGCTGCTGCCCCGCCGCTACCGCGGCACGCGCGTCGGACGGCTGCTGCACGCGGGCGCCCGACCGGCGGGGCTGGTCGCCGCCGCCGTCGCCCCGGCCGTCGCGTCCTACACGGCGGTGCTGCTGTCCGACACCGCGACGCCGACCTGGCACGCCGCTCACCGGCAGCTGCCGTTCGTCTTCGTCGGGTCCGCCTCCGCGGCGTCGGGCGGGCTCGGGATGCTCGGTGCCCCGGTCGACCAGGCCGCGCCCGCCCGGCGGCTCGCGGTCGGGGGAGCGCTCCTCGAGCTGGCCGCCGAGCACCGCATGGAGCAGGCGATGGGCATCACCGCCGAGCCGCTGCACGAGGGCACGCCCGGCCGCCTGATGCGTGCCAGCAAGGCGCTGACCGTGGCCGGGACCCTCGGGACCCTGCTGCTGGGCAGCCGCAGCCGGCTCGGTGCGGCCGCCTCGGGCGCCGCGCTGATGACCGGCTCGGCCTGCCTGCGGTTCGCGGTGTTCGAGGCGGGACAGGAGTCAGCCCGCGACCCCCGCTACACCGTCGTCCCGCAGCGCGAGCGCGTCGACGCCGGCCGGCCCACCCGCATCCCGTAACCCCTCACGATCGGAGCACGTCGTGGCCTACAAGACCCCTCAGGAGGCGTCCGCGGCCGCGGTCGTCGCCGGCATGCGCAAGGCCGACCTCTCTCCCGACAAGGCGCTGCTCGCCGGCTTCCTCGGCGGCGCCTACATCGCCTTCGGCAGCCTCGTGGCCATCGCCGTCTCGTCGGGCCTCGACCCCAAGACCTGGGGGACGCTGCCGACGCTGTTCACGGGCGCGGTCTTCGCCCTCGGCCTCATCCTCGTGGTGGTGGCGGGTGCCGAGCTGCTGACCGGCAACATGGCGATCCTGCCGATCGCGCTGCTGCGACGCCGGATCACCCCGGCACAGCTCGGTATCAACTTCGGCCTCGTCCTGGTGGGCAACCTGCTCGGCTCGTTGTTCGTGGCCTACTTCCTGGCCTACAAGAGCGGCGTCGTGGGTGCCAGCGCCGACGCCGCCGGCTCCGCCGGGCTCGAGCACGTGCGCGCCGTCGCCCTCGCCACCGGCAAGGGCGTCACCGAGTCCAACAGCGAGATCTTCTACCGGGCCGTCGGCTGCAACTGGCTCGTGTGCCTGGCGATCTGGATGGCCTTCAGCGCGCAGGACATCGGCGGCAAGATCCTCGCCATCTTCTTCCCGATCATGGCCTTCGTGGCGATGGGCTTCGACCACGTCGTCGCCAACATGTTCTTCCTGCCGCTGGGGCACTTCGTCGGCACGCCGGGCCTCGGCTGGGACGACGTCACGCGCAACCTCGTCATCGCCTTCCTCGGCAACCTGGTCGGCGCGTCGGTGTTCGTCGCCGGCATCTACTGGTTCCTGCACCTGAAGGACACGCCCGGCGAGGTCGACGGGAACACGGGCGGAGCGGCCGCCCGCAGCGACGGCGGCGCTCCTCGCAAGGGTGCGAAGGCCCGCTGACGCTCGACGTGCCCTCCTCGCCGGCCCCGTCCGAAGGCACCGGCACGTTCGTCCGCGACCTCGTCGGGCTGAGCGTGCTGGTGGCGCTCGTCCTGCTGCGCGCCCGCCGACGCCGCGCGGCGCGTCGGTCCGCGGGGCCGGCCCCGACGGTCCCGGCCGTCGAGGGCCGGACCTCCGGCGTGGAGCCGGTCCGGGTGCCGGGGCCCTCGGTCCCCGTCCCCGGCCGCCCCCGGCTCGCACCGGTGCACGCCGGCTCCGTGCCGCACGACGCCGTCGGAGCGGTCCTCACCGAGCTCGTCCTGCCGCCCGGCCGGCTGGTCGTGGGCCGCGCCGACGACGCCGACGTCCGCCTGGACGACCCCACCGTCTCCCCCCGGCACGCCCTGCTCGAGGTGGGGCACGACGGTGCGGTCACGGTCCGCGACCTCGGGGCGCTGAACGGGCTGGCGGTCGACGGCGTCCCCGTCGTCACCGCGACGCTGAACGACGGCAACCGGCTCGACCTCGGCGAGGTGCAGCTGGTCTTCCGCTGCGACCCGCGCGAGGACGACGGCGGGCGCCAGGGCGGCGAGCTCGGGGAGCAGCCGCACCAGCGGGAGCAGGGGACCGACTAGCAGCGCCGGTCAGCCCGGACCGGTGGGGGACTGCCCCACCGACACGGCGTCCAGCACCCGGGCCTTGAGCGCGGTGATGGCCCCGGCCAGACCGAGGACGACGCCGACCGCCACCAGCACGAGCGACGGCAGCGCGACGCCGAACCCGACCACCACCGCGGCGGCGATCATCGTCAGCACGGCCGCCCAGGTGACGGCCAGCCGCCCCCGCGTGCGCGGCGGGACCTCGGCGTCGTCCTCGGCCGCGCCGTCGTAGGCGAAGGGCCGCTGCCCCGGCCGGGCGTCGGACCACAGCGCCGGGTGGGGGAGCGCGTCGGGGGACGGCGGAGGGCGGCCGTCGCCGCTGTCGGGGAGGGCCGGACCGCCGGTGCCACGCGCGCTCATGCCGCCGGGGTTCCCGCTCCCGCGCGTCCTAGGCCCGTCCCGGCGACCGGTGCCCTGGCGCTAGCCTCCGACCGACCGCGGCCCGTCGCACGGGCGGCCGCCGCACCCACCCGAGGAGCGCACGTGCTGGACCTGACCGGAACCTCGTCGATCGTCACCGGAGGGGCCTCCGGCCTCGGCGAGGCCGCCGTCCGCCAGCTCGCGGCGCGGGGCGCGTCGGTGATCGTGGTCGACCTGCAGGACGACAAGGGCGAGGCCGTCGCGAAGGCGGTCGGGGGCGGCTACGTGCGCGCCGACGTCACCGACGCCGAGCAGGTCATCGCGGCGATCGAGGCGGCCGAGGAGCACGGCCCGCTGCGCACCGCAGTCGCCGCGGCCGGCATCGGCTGGGCCTCGCGCACCATCGGGCGCGACGGCACCTACGAGAGCGCCTTCGACCTCGCCGCGTTCCGCAAGGTCATCGACATCAACCTGGTCGGCGTCTTCAACACCGTCCGGCTGGCCGCCACCGCCATGAGCCGGCACGACGCGGTCGACGCCGACGGCCAGAAGGGCTCCATCGTCACCCTGGCCTCGGTCGCCGCCTTCGACGGCCAGATCGGTCAGGCCGCCTACTCGGCCAGCAAGGGCGGCGTCGTCGGCATGACCCTGCCGATCGCCCGCGACCTGTCGGCCGCGGGCATCCGCCTCAACTGCGTGGCTCCCGGCCTCATCGACACCCCGATCTACGGCGAGGGCGAGGCGTCCGAGCAGTTCAAGGCGACGCTCGGCAAGAACGTGCTGTTCCCGAAGCGCCTCGGCACGGCCGACGAGCTGGCCAGCATGGTGGTCGAGCTGCTGGTGAACTCCTACGCCAACGGCGAGACGGTCCGGCTCGACGGCGGCATCCGGATGCCCCCGAAGTAGGTCGCGGACCGGACGGCCCCGCCCCCCGCGGGCGGGGCCGTCTAGCGCACCTCGACGACGGCGTGGCGCCGCGGCACGACCTCGCCGACGACGGGGCAGCCCGGCACCTCGCCGACGACGAGCAGACCGCCGCTGGTCTGCGCGTCGGCCAGCAGGAGCAGCTCGTCCTCGCCGACCGAGGACGACAGGTGGGGGCGGACCCAGTCGAGGTTGCGGCGGGTGCCCCCGCTGACGTACCCGTCGCGCAGCGCGTCGCGGGCGCCGTCCAGGTAGGGCACCGCGGCGCTGTCGACGACCGCGGTCACGCCGCTGGCGCGCATCATCTTGTAGAGGTGCCCGAGCAGGCCGAAGCCCGTGACGTCGGTGGCGGCGCGTGCCCCGGCCGCCACCGCCGCCTGCCCCGCGTCCCGGTTGAGGCGGACCATGCTGTCGACCGCGTGCGAGAACACCTCGCCGGTGCTCTTGTGACGGTTGTTCAGCACGCCGACGCCGAGCGGCTTGGACAGCGACAGCGGCAGGCCGGCCTCCGCGGCGTCGTTGCGCAGCAGGCGCTGCGGGTCGACGATCCCGGTGACGGCCATGCCGTACTTGGGCTCGGGGTCGTCGATGGAGTGGCCGCCCGCGACGTGGCAGCCGGCCTCCCGGCCGATGTCCGCGCCACCGCGCAGCACCTCGGCCAGCAGCTCCATCGGCAGCACGTCCATCGGCCAGCCGACGAGGTTCACGGCGACCACCGGACGGCCGCCCATGGCGTAGACGTCCGAGAGCGCGTTGGCCGCGGCGATCCGGCCCCAGTCGTAGGCGTCGTCGACGACGGGGGTGAAGAAGTCGGCCGTCGCCACGACCGCCGTGTGCTCGTCGATGCGGACCACGGCGGCGTCGTCGCCGTCGTCGAGGCCGACGAGCAGGTCGGGGGAGGAGGGGCCCTGCAGTCCCTTCACGACGTCCTCGAGGGCGCCGGGCGGGATCTTGCAGGCGCAGCCGCCGCCCTTCGCCAGCTGGGTCAGGCGGACGGCGGTGCTGGTCATGCCCCGGACGCTACGACGCGGGCCGTCGTCTTGCCCTACGGCCAGGTGATCCGGGCGCTGTCGTCGGTGCCGCCGTCGCCGGTCGCCCGCCCCACCCCGGTGAGCGCGGGCAGCCCGGGCCCCTCGATGCCCTGCAGCCTGGTCCTGGCCACCACCTGCTGGATGGTGGCCACCCGCTCCGACCGGCCGCGGCCGATGAAGCTCACCGCCCAGTGCAGCAGCGCGGTGACGCGGCTCTTGAAGGCCGTCAGGTACACGAGGTGGATGACCAGCCACATGAGCCAGGCCAGGAACCCGGAGAACCGCAGCGGCCCGACCTGGGCGACGGCACGGGCCCGGGCGATGACGGCCATCGAGCCCTTGTCGAAGTAGTGGAACGGCTTCGGCTGGGTGCGCCCCTTCGTGCGGAGCGCGATCGTCTTGGCGGCGTACTTGCCGCCCTGCAGGGCCACCTGGGCCACGCCCGGGTTGCCGGTGAAGGCCATGTCGCCGAGGCAGAAGACCTCGGGGTGGCCGGGGACGGTGAGGTCGGGCAGGACCTTGATCCGCCCGGCCCGGTCGGTCTCGGCGCCGGCCTTCTCCGCGAGGAGGCGGCTCAGCGGCGCGGCGGCCACGCCGGCGGCCCAGACCTTGGTGCGGGCGACGATGCGACGACGCTGACCGGTGGAGTCCTCGACCTCGATGCCGGTCGCGTCGACGTCGACGACCTTGGCGCCGAGCTGCACCTCGACGCCCAGCCGCTTGAGCTCGCGCTCCGCGCCGGCGGACAGGTCGCCCCCGAAGGCGCCGAGCACCTCGTCGGCGGCGTCGACGAGGACGACCCGCGTGGTCGAGGGGTCGATGTTGCGGAAGTCCTTGGACAGCGTGCGGCGCGACAGCTCGGCGATCTGCCCGGCCATCTCGACGCCCGTGGGGCCCGCGCCGACCACCACGAAGGTCAGCCAGGCGTCGAGCTCGGCGTGGTCGGTCTCGAGCTCGGCCATCTCGTAGGCGCCGAAGATCCGGCCGCGCAGCTCGAGCGCGTCGTCGATGGTCTTCAGGCCCGGCGCGAACTCGCTGAAGTGGTCGTTGCCGAAGTAGGACTGGCCGGCGCCGGCCGCCACGACGAGCGAGTCGTACGGCGTGACCGTCGTGCGGCCGAGGACCCGCGAGGTGACGGTGCGCGCCTCGAGGTCGACGTCGACGACCTCGCCCATGAGCACCGTGGCGTTCTTCTGCCGCCGCAGGATGCCGCGGGTGGGCGGCGCGACCTCGCCCTCGGACAGGATCCCGGTCGCCACCTGGTAGAGCAGCGGCTGGAACAGGTGCGTCGTCGTGCGGTCGATGACCGTGACCTCGACGTCGGCCCGCTTGAGGGCCTTGGTCGCGAACAGGCCGCCGAAGCCGGAGCCGATGACGACGACGCGGTGGGTGCTTCGGGGTGCCATGCGTCCATGGTCCCCCTCTGCTGCCCGCTCAAGGCTGTCGCGAGCCTGTGATGCGCGTCCCGGTACCCGGACGAACTGGTCCGTCCGGGTCATGGCGCAGCAGACCGGCACCCGGGACACTCCTCGCATGCGACTCCTGACCGCCGCGCTCGCGGCCGCTCTGCTGGCCCCCCTCGGCGCCTCCGTCCTGCCGGCCGCCCCCGCGTCGGCCGCCTGCGCGACCCGGACCACGAAGTCGGTGTCCGTGCTCGTCTACGGGCAGGACGGCCGCGACGTGAATGCAAGCGTCGGCTTCGACGTCGTCGACGCGAAGGGCAAGGCCATCGACGCCGACCCGGCCAAGGCGTCGTACGGCTGCGCGAAGACCGGCGGCTACTCCGTCCCGCAGAGCTACCTGAACCACTTCGTCACCTACGAGGGCGTGCCGCAGGGCACCACGATGAAGGACGGCAACAAGACGCGGCGCGACGCCCGGGTGGTGAACCTCCCGAGCAACGCGGCGGCGGTCTGGGTCGAGGTCTACTCGCGGGGCTACACGGGCTCGCCCTGCAAGGACAGCAAGGGCAACTACTGCTTCAACAACACCGACGTCCGCAAGTACGGGAACGCCAACCTCATCAAGGTCCCGGTCGGCACGCAGAACGCGAAGGCGGTCCTGCCCACGACCTGCGGCTACGGCGGCACCGCCGGCTCGATCACGGGGCGCGGCGTGGACGCGAGCGGCAAGGCGGTGCAGCTCAAGCAGGTCTACGCCTGGACGGAGGCCAGCTGGAACGCGGCCCCGGGCCTGCACGGCTGGGGTGGTCACGCGCCCACGAGCACCTCGTACGCCGTCCGCAGCCTCGCCGCCGGCCAGACCTACCGGGTCTGGGGCTACAGCCAGAGCGGCAAGGTCACGGTCGTCAAGAACGTGCGGGTGAACGCCTGCAAGAGCACCCCCCTGGCCATCCGGGTCTGACGGTCGACGCCGGGTCGTGACCGTCCTGGTCGCGGCCCGGCGCCGGCGCCTGCGATCCTGGGTCGTGCCCCCCTCACGCTCGGCCGCCCGGCGCGGCTCCCTCGTCCCCGCCCTCCTGCCGGGCCTGCTGCTGCCCGTCGTCCTGGCGGGGCCGGCGCTCGCGCAGGAGTCGCCGACCCCGTCCGCGCCGCCCCCGGTGTCGGCGTCGGGCGAGCCGTCGGAGCCGCCGCCGGTCGACAGCCCGGCCCCGTCCGCGTCCGCGGCTCCCAGCGCGAGCCCCACGCCGCCCGCCGAGCGCCTGCTGAACGGCACCGTCGACGGCACCGACGGCCGTGCCGTCAACGCGCTGCTCGGCTTCGACTGGCTCGACGCCTCGGGCCGCCGGCTCACCCGGACCGGGTGCGTCGTCTCCGAGGCCTGCCCGCAGGCCGGCTACGCGACGGTCATCCGCACGAACCAGACGCTGCCGGCCACCGGCACGCCGGACACCGCGACCGCCACCACGACCTGGTCGGCGCAGCCGCCGCCCGGCGCCACCCGCCTGTTCCTCGAGGTCTACCCGCAGAACGAGAAGTTCCGCACGGACGAGACCCGGTACGGCCACGCGATGCGCCACAGCGTCCCGCTCCCGGTGGAGGGTCCGCTGACGATCCGCCTGCCGCTCGTGCGCTGCGAGGAGGGCGGACGCGTCGGCACCGTCCGAGGCACCGGGACCAAGGACGGCGCCCCCTTCCCGCTGGCCCGCGTCGTCGCGTGGTCGCTCGAGCCCTTCGACGCCCTGGTCCGGCCCGTCCTCGGCTGGAACATCGGCACGGCGTCCGACGACGGCACCTTCGTGGTGCCGAACCTCGTGTCCGACCAGCGCTACCAGGTGTGGGTCACCGCCAAGGACGGCACGGTCAAGAAGACCTTCGGCGTCGCCGTCCCGAACTGCGCCGAGACCGCCCTCCCGCTCTCGTTCGACCCGCCCGCCCCCGCGTCGGTGGACGAGCCCGAGCTCCCGCCGCCGCCGCCCGCACCCGGGCTGCCGCAGGCGGTCATCACCGCGGGGCAGTCCGCGCTGGTCGAGGGCGCCGCCGAGCCGGGCGCCGTCGTCGAGCTGCTCGCCGCCACCCGGCCCTCGACCGAGCTGCGCGTGGTCCGGACGACGACGGCCGGCCCGAGCGGCTACTACTCGTTCACGGTGCTGCCGCCGGCCACGACCGAGCTGCGCGTCCGCACCGGCGGCGACCCCAGCCTGCCCGTGGTGCTCGGCGTGCGCAGCCGGGTCAGCTGGTCCGCGGCCCGCACGGCTCCGCGCACCTACCGGTTCAGCGGCGGCGTGGCGCCCGCCCGGGCCCAGGAGGTCGCCCTCTACCTCAGGGGCACCGACGGGTCGCGGCGCCTGCTGTCGGTCGCCCGGACGGGGCCCGACGGCCGCTACGCGTTCGTCCGCCGGTTCGCCGCCGCCGGGTCGTTCGACATGTTCGTCGTCACCCGCGCGGACACGCAGAACGCCGACGGCACGAGCCCCGTCCGCCGCCTGAAGGTCTCCTGACCGCAGCTACAGCCGGCCGATCGTCCGGCGCAGGGCCGCCCGCTCCCGCTGCAGCTTGGTCCGCAGCGGGTGCAGGCGCTCGCGCAGGTCCCGCAGCTCGGCCAGCTGCTGCAGCAGCTCCGCCCGCCGGTCGGCGCGGGCGGCGTCGGGCGGCGGTCCTTCGGTCACGACCCTGAGGTACCCCCCGGCTCCCGCGCGCGAGCCTTGCCCGACGGTCACGGACTGCTCACGTCTAGCCTCGGCAGCGTGAGCGCGCCCGACCCCCGACGGCGTGTGCCGCGCACCGACGCCGTGCTCGCCGACCCCCGGCTCGTCGCGGCCCTCGCGCGGCTCGGCAGCGACGTCGTCAAGGCCGCGGTGCGCCGGGCGCAGGACGCCGTGCGCCGCGGTGAGCTGGCGCCGGAGCAGGTCGCGGACGCCGCCGTGGCCGCCCTCCCCATGCGGGCCACCACCCTGACCCCGGTGCTGAACGCGACCGGCGTCGTCGTCCACACCAACCTCGGTCGGGCCCCGCTGTCGCCGGCAGCCGTGGACGCGGTCGCCGCCGCGGCGGGGTACGCCGACGTGGAGTTCGACCTCGTCACGGGCGCCCGGGCCCGGCGTGGCCGCGGCGCCCTCGAGGCCCTGGCCGAGGCCGTGCCGGACGCCGAGCAGGTGCTGGTGGTCAACAACGGCGCCGCCGCCCTCGTGCTGGCCACCACGGCGCTGGCGGCCGGGCGCGAGGTCGTCGTCAGCCGCGGCGAGATGGTCGAGATCGGCGACGGCTTCCGCCTGCCCGACCTCATCGCCTCCACCGGGGCGCGGCTGCGGGAGGTCGGCACCACCAACCGCACCCGGCTGTCCGACTACGCCGAAGCGCTCGGCCCCGACACCGGCTGCGTCCTCAAGGTCCACCCCAGCAACTTCCGGGTCGAGGGGTTCACCAGCAGCGTCGAGGTCGCCGAGCTCGCCACCCTCGGCGTCCCGGTGGTCGCCGACGTCGGGAGCGGGCTGCTCGCCCCCGACCCGCTGCTGCCCGACGAGCCCGACGTCGCGACCGCCCTCAGGGCCGGCGCCGACGTCGTCACCTGCAGCGGCGACAAGCTGCTGGGCGGCCCGCAGGC
>JAODNQ010000205.1 GCA_025464695.1 Frankiales bacterium
GCGCCGCATCCTCCAGGCCCGGCTCGACGTCGTCCGCCAGGGCACCGGTGCCGTCGCCGACGACGCCCACCTGCGCCCCGTGCTCGCCGACGCCCGCGTCAGCTCCGGCCGCAACGCCCTCGTCGAGGTCCTGCAGGTCGACGACATCCCGCCGCTGCCGTCGCTGGCCGAGCTGTGGGACCGCCGCGTCAACCCCGACGACGCCGTCGCCACGGCCCGCTTCGAGGCCGACCTCGACGACGCCGAGAAGCAGCTGTCCGCCTACCGGTCGGCGCTGCACCGGCGCCTGTCGGACGCCACGAACGAGCTCATCGCCCGCTACCGCGAGCAGCCGGCGCTGTGCCTGTCGGCGCTGCCGCTGCCGCCCGTCAAGGCGGCCGTCGGCAGCTGACGGCCCGTCTGGGAGGCTGGAGCGGTCTGAGAGGATGGGTGCGTGTCGCTCCTGCTGGTCGCACTGCTGCTGCCCGTGCTGCTGCTCGTGCTGATGCTCGCCATGGAGCGGGTCGAGCGGCCGCTGCGCCGCGACTCCGTGAGCGAGCAGCTCGAGACCTTCCTGGAGAGCGCGCGCCCCGAGGAGGTCGAGGCCTTCATCTCCGAGGGCTTCGCCCAGCCGCTGGACGACTACTGGAAGCGGCGCCGGCTCGCGCGTCTGCTGCCCGGTCGCACCCGCTGACGTGGGACACTCCGCCCGCACGACGGGATGATCACCCGGCGCCGCTGCCGCACGCAGCGTCGCCGACTACGGACAAGGTGGACGGCGTGGACGAGGTCCTGGCCAGGGCGGGGCTGTTCCAGGGGGTCGCGACGGAGGCGTCCGAGGCTCTGGCGTCCTCCCTCGAGTTCTCCGACTACAGCCGCGGGGAGCACGTCTTCACCGAGGGCGAGCAGGGCGACACCCTGTTCATCGTCATGACCGGCAAGGTGAAGATCGGGCGCCGCGCCGCCGACGGCCGCGAGAACATGCTGTCGGTGATGGGCCCGTCCGACATGTTCGGCGAGCTCTCGCTGTTCGACCCCGGCCCCCGGACCGCGACGGCCACCGTCGTCACCGAGGCCCGGCTGGCGCACCTCGCCCACACCTCGCTGCGGCCGTGGATCAACGACCGGCCCGAGATCGCCGAGCAGCTGCTCCGGGTGCTCGCCCGCCGGCTGCGCCGCACCAACGACGCCCTCGCCGACCTCATCTTCACCGATGTCCCCGGGCGGGTGGCCAAGGCGCTGCTGGGGCTGTCGGAGCGGTTCGGCACGGAGGAGCCCGAGGGCGTGCGCGTGCGCCACGACCTCACCCAGGAGGAGCTGGCCCAGCTGGTCGGGGCCTCGCGCGAGACGGTCAACAAGGCCCTCGCCGACTTCGCCTCCCGCGGCTGGCTGCGGGTGGACTCCCGCGCCGTCACGATCCTGGACGCCGACCGCCTGGCACGTCGCGCCCGGTAGCCGGTCCTCCCGGCAACCGCTCGGCCCTCCCCCGCGTCCGACCGGGGTGCCCGTCCCGCGCGTCGCCGTCCTGCTCTACGCCGTCCTGCTGGGTGTCCTGGCGGGAGTGCTGCTCGGCAGCGGTGCGCACCGGCTGCAGTCCTCGGGGGGAGAGCGCTGCGCGGTCCCGGCGTCGGCGACGGGCCGGACCGACCCCTGCCCCCGCGACGTCGCCGTCGAGCGGCTGCTGCTCGCCGGCGGCGCCCTCGGCGGGCTGGCGGGGCTCGGCCTCGGGGCCGCGATCCTCCGGGCTGCCCGTCCCCGGTGATCCCCTGCCCGTCCTGCCCGTCAGGGAGTCCCGACCGACGACAACCGGACGGGCCGTCCGTGCGTGAGGAGGGATGACGGGACGACCGAGGCAGGAACGGGATGTGGACGACTTCACCAGGTTCTACGAGACCAGCTACCGCTCGGTGTACCGGGTGGTCGTGCCGATGACGCTCGACCGCGGCGACGCCGAGGACGTCGTCCAGGAGGCCTACGCGGCGGCCGCGCGGCAGTGGGACACCGTGTCCGCGATGGAGCTGCCGGTCGCGTGGGTCCGGCGCGTGGCCGTCAACCGCGCCGTGGACCTGCACCGCAGGCGGTGGAGCCGGCGGCGCGCCTACGGGCTGCTGCAGCCGGGCGCCGAGCACCGCGACGACCTGTCGGTGGAGGTGATGGACGCGCTGTCGCGGCTGCCGGTCGCCGAGCGGCAGGTCGTCGTCCTGCACCACCTGCTCGACATGCCGGTGGAGGAGCTGGCCCGCGAGGTCGGACGGCCGAGCGGCACGGTGAAGGCCCAGCTCGTCCGCGGCCGTCGCCGGCTCGCGGCGGCGCTCGTCCTCGAGGAGGGGGTGGGACGGTGAGCGACCCCGTGAAGGACCTGCTCGTGCGGCTGGCCGACGACCTCGCCGACGGCGTCGTGGCCCCGCCGCTCCGGGCCCCCCGCCGGGCGCACCCCTGGGCGGCGCCGCTCGCTGCCGCCGCCGCCGTCGTGGGGGTCCCGGTCGGGTCGGTGTCGCTCGTGCACCTGCGCGACGACGCCGTGACGCGGCCCGCTGTCGAGCAGCCCTCCCCGACGGCGCTCCCGCCGTCCGACCTCGACCGCCTGTACGACTGCCCGGGACCGCGGGGCGTGCCGAGCGACACCCCCGACGGGCTGCCCTCCTACGTGGAGCAGCGGTACTCGGTCCGGGCGGGTGAGCCGGTCCGGATCCCGTGGCGCATGGCGGGCGCGGGCACGGCGACGCTGTCGCAGGTCCTGCCGTCCCCCCGCACCGTCCTGCGGCAGAGCCGCGAGCGCGGCACCGACGCCGTGTTCGAGCTGCACCCCACCGTGGCGCTGAAGCTCGAGCTGGGCGGGCGGCTCGACGACGGCACCGTGTGCCAGCCGGTCGAGATCGAGGTGGTCGTCGACGGCGAGGACACGCGGGCCCTGCACGTCGCGTCCCGTGACGGGCGCCGCTACGTCTTCACCGGCCACGTGCAGGTGAGCGGGGCTCAGCAGGCCGGCGTCTACGTCCTGCACGGCTGGGGCAGCGGCGGCCCGGTCGAGTACGAGCTGCTCGGCGACCTCGACGTGCAGCCCGACGGCTCCTACCGCCTCGAGCACGTCTTCGACGCGCCCGGCAGCTACCTCGTCGCCGCGAAGACGGGGCTGGGTGAGGTCGAGCCCTCCCTGATGAGCGAGCCCGTCCGGCTGGAGGTCGAGTAGCGGGGACCTGACGCCGACAGCTGTGCGCAGACGGCGCAGGGTCGAGCCGTCGGGACGGGCGGCCCGCCCGGACGTGCCGCGAGGGGCTGTCCGTCGGCGGGGCGGCAGGCGGACGGGGACGCTCCGGCCCCCACGACCGGCCGCCTGCTCTACGCCGGCGCCGGCAGCCGGACCGTGACCGTGAGGCCCCCGCCCGGGGTGTCGGACAGCCGGACGGACCCGCCGAGCGCCTCGACGGTCCGCGCCACGGTGGCGAGCCCGATGCCGGTGCCCCCGACCTCGCCGGCGTTCGGCGCCCGGGTGAACAGCTCGAACACCCGCGCCTTGGCGTCGTCGGGGATCCCCCGGCCGTTGTCCTCGACGACGAGCACGAGCCCGCCGGCGGGGTCGTCGAGGCGGCGCAGCGCGACCCGGCTCGGGCGGGACGGGTCCCGGTACTTCACGGCGTTGCCGAGCAGGTTCTGCAGCACCTGCCCGAGCAGCAGCGGGTCGCTGCGGACGCGACCCAGCGGGCCGACCTCGACGGTGGCGCCGGCCTGCTCGACGTGGTGCAGGACGTCGGCCTGCACCTGCAGGGCCAGCCGGTCGAGGTCGACGTCGACGGGCGCGGAGGGGACGCCGGAGGTCGCGAACCGCAGCAGCCCGTCGAGCATCCCCTGCAGCCGCACCGCGGCGACGTCGGCCTGCGCCAGGCACTCCGCCACGAGCGGCGGCAGGTCGCCGCCCCGCCGCCGGGCCAGCTGCAGGAAGCCGAGCACACCGGTGAGCGGGTTCTTGAGGTCGTGCGCCACACGGCCCGCGAACGCCGACAGCTCGGCGTTGCTGCGGTCGAGGTCGTGCAGCCGGCGCTGCAGCACCAGGGCGTCGCGGCGCTGCTTGAGCAGCCGGGCGGCCTGGGCGGCGAGGTCGGCGAGGCCGTCCCGCTGCTGGGCGGACAGCTGGCGGGGAGTGCTGTCGAAGACGCACAGCGTGCCGACCACGGCGCCGGCCTCGTCGCGCAGCTGGTGCGAGGCGTAGAAGCGGACGTCGGCGAGCCGGCCCGTCACCCAGGGGTTGGCGGCGAACCGCGTGTCCCGGGCGGCGTCCGGCACGACGACGGGCTCGGACAGCCGGGCGGTGACGTCGCACATCGACTCCTCGCGCGACGTCGTCCGGCCGACGAAGCCGTGCACGGCGACCTGGTGCTGGTGCGCGTCGTCGAGCAGGTTGACGGTGGCGGTCGGCACGCCGCAGACGGCGGCCGCGAGCCGGGCGGTCTGCGCCAGCTCGAGGTCCTGACCGCCCTCGTCGAGCCCGTAGCGGTCGAGCAGGGCCTCTCCGGTCACCGCGCGCCCTGCTCGTGCGGGGGCAGGGGGATGTCGTCGACGTCGGGTGCGGGGAGCTCCGGGAGCGGCGCGAGCATCTCCTCGCCCGGCTGCAGCAGCCCGGCGATCTCGCGCAGCCCCAACCAGGAGGGGTCCTCCAGCACCTGCACCTGCCAGTCGTGCACGTCCATGCCCGCCGGCGGGGCGTCGCGCCAGGGCAGCAGGACGTCGGTGCTGCGGACGTAGGCGACGTACTCGCGTACGCCGTCGACCGTCAGGGCCGCCACCAGCCGGCCCTCGGTGCCGAGCGCCTGCACCAGCCCGGCCTCGAACGCCTTGAGGCGCGGCTTCTCGTCGGGGGTCGGCTGGCCGGTGGGGTCGACGTCGATCAGCGTCACGCCGACGCCGACCTGCAGGCCGAAGCCGTCGAAGGGCGCGCCGAGGGCCACGGCCTCGTCGAGCAGGGTGATCGCGCGGAGGCCGCGGTCGCCCTCGGTGTACTCGCCGCTCAGGGTGACCCAGCGGGGGGTCACGGACAGCAGGCCGTCATCAGGAGTGCTCACGACGACGATCCTGCCGCAGCGAGCAGCCGCTCCGTCGTGGCGGCCTCGTGACGCATGCCCGTCGCGCGCGCCAGCGCCAGCGCCTCGCGCAGCGCGGCCACCGCCTGGTCGGGCTGGCCGCACGCCTTGAGGGCCGAGCCGTAGGCGCGCAGCGCCAGCACCGCGGAGCGGGCGTCCTCGCTCTGCAGGGCGACCGCCTCGCGGGCCGCCGCGAGCGCCTCCTCGCTCCTGCCGAGGTCGAGCAGGGTGCCCGCACGGTGCGCCAGCGCCTGCCGGCGGGGGAACAGCAGGGCCGGGCCGCTGGTGGTGGCCAGGGCGTCGTCGAGCTCGCGGAGGGCCTCCTGCAGCTGCCCGCGGCGGCGCAGCACCTGGGCGAGCAGCACCTTGGCGCCGAGCACGGCCGACGGCTCGAGGTCCAGCCCGCCGAGCACCGCCTGCGCCCGCCAGACGGCGCCCTCGGCGCCCTCGAGGTCGCCGCGGTCGAGGTGGGCGTAGCCGAGGGCCACCAGGGCGAGGCTGGTCACGAGGGGGTGGCGGGCGCTCTCGGACAGCCCAGCGGCCTCCTGCAGCAGCTCGGCGGCGCGGTCGGGGTCGCTGCCGCGGCGGGCGGCGATGCCGAGCGCCACGAGCGCCAGGGCCTGCCCCCAGACGTCGCCGACCTCGGTGAACCGCTGCTGGGCGCGCTGCGCCTCGTCGGTGGCGACGTCGGTCTCGCCGAGCTCGGCCGCGGCCAGCGCGTCGATGGTCAGCAGGGCCGCGACGCCCCACCGCTCCCCCATCGCCTGCCCGAGCGGCAGCACCGAGCCGGCCAGCTCGCGCGCCTCGGCCAGCCGGCCCTCGAGCAGCCGCACGAAGCCCTCGGTGCCGGCCACCCAGGACAGGCCGCCGGTGTCCTCCAGCCCGGCGAACACCTCGGCGGCGTCCTCGAGGGCCTGCTCGGCCAGCGCGTAGTCGCCGCGGGTGGTCGCGCTCCAGGCCAGGTGCTGCAGCGCCCAGCCGGCGCCCCGGGCGTCGTCGACCTGGCGGGCCAGGGCGTGCGCCTGCCCGAACCGCTCCTCGGCGCTGCGCAGCCGCCCGTCGAAGTAGTCGAGCAGCCCGAGCTGCCGCAGCGCCTCGCCGGTCAGCCGGTCGACCCCCGCCGTCCCGGCGGCGGCCAGCGCCGACACGAACGCCTGCCGCGCGCCGGGGGTGTCGCCCCGCTTGCGCCGGACGTCGCCCAGCACGGCCAGCGCCCCCGCCCGGACGGCGTCGTCGGGGGCGTCG
>JAODNQ010000206.1 GCA_025464695.1 Frankiales bacterium
TCTCGTGGCAGCCGTAGGAGTTGCCGGCGGAGTCGGTGTTGTTCTTGAACAGGTAGATGTCGCCGGCGATGCCCTCGTCGTGCAGGCGCTGCTCGGCGTCGAGCAGCAGCCCCTCGAGGACCCGCTCGCCCGCCTTGTCGTGGGTCACCAGCTCGGCGATGTCGTCGCACTCGGGCGTGGCGTACTCGGGGTGGCTGCCGACGTCGAGGTAGAGGCGGGCGCCGTTGCGCAGGAAGACGTTGCTGCTGCGGCCCCACGAGACGACGCGGCGGAACAGGTACCGCGCGACCTCGTCCGGGCTCAGCCGCCGCTGCCCGCGGAAGGTGCAGGTGACGCCGTACTCGTTCTCGATGCCGAAGATCCTGCGCTCCACCGCTCCCCCTCCTCGTGCCGTCGGTCCTGACCCACCCTGTCACGCCTTCCGGTCCCGGCACGCCGAGACGGCCGGGAGCAGTGCTCCCGGCCGTCCCGGTGGTGGTGCTGGTGCTGGGCTACAGCGCGGAGAAGTCGAAGCCCTCGACCCAGTAGTGCGGTCGGACGATCGGGACCCCGAGCTGGAGGTACAGCGGCGGCTGGTTGAGGACCGTCGACTCGAGGACGATCTTGCCGGCCTCGTTGTACTGCAGGAACGTCGAGCCCTGGCTGGTGAGGGTCTTGCCCTCGACCGGGAGGCCGTGGAACGTCTCGAGGCCGACGACCTCGTAGTCCCAGTGGATCATCTCGTGGCCGTTGCCCTGGAAGGTCTCGGTCACGGTGAGCGTGTGGACGCCCTGGCCGTTGTCCTTGTCCTTGTTGAGCCAGTGCGCGAACTGCGTCTTGAGGTGCGCGCGGTCGCTGACCGTCTCGGTGAGGTGGTCGGCCACGAAGCGGTCCTCGATGGCGTACTCCTCGTCGGCGGCGTAGAGGTCCGCGTGCGCGTCGAGGTCGCTCTGGAGCGTGTCGGCCCAGGCCTTGGCGGTGTCGCTGATGCTCATCTGCTGATCTCCCTAGGCCGCGGTGCCGACGAGGGGCGTGACGACCCCGGGGTAGCCGATCTGGGTGAGGATCGGCGTGAAGTCCCACCAGGACGACTCGCGGACGATCTTGCCCTCGTCGTTGTAGATGTGGAACGTGTGGCCCTGGGTGATGAAGGGCTTGTCCTTGACGTCGAGGCCGACGAAGGCGCCGGCGTGCTCGGGGCTCCACTCCCAGCGGATGAGGCCGCTTTTGCGGTCGCCCTCGTAGCCGCGCACGCGGAAGTTGTGGATGCCGAAGCCGTTCTCGGTGTCCTTGTTCGCGTAGAGGAAGAACAGGCGGGCGAGGTCGCCCTTGTCGTTGATGTTGAACTGGTCGAGGATCGGGTCCTCGAAGACGAACTCGTCGGCGTAGAGCGCGACGATGCGCTCCGGGCTGTCGCGGAACGCCTTGAGCCACTTGATGGCGAATGCGTAGTCCATGCACTTCTCCTGGGGTCTCGGTGTGCGGTGGCGCGCCGCGAACGCGCGACGGACCGGACGTGACGGACGCTAGTGGCGCAGGTCACGAGCCCTCCTCCTCCCGCGGGAGGAACCCCGACGCCGTTGGGAGGACGATCTTCAGGAGGCGTCGACGGGCCTGTCAGGAGGCCGTCGTGGCAGGGACCTCGGCGGGACCTCCCGGGGGCAGGGTCAGCCCGAGCAACCCGCACCCGGCGACGACGGCAGCGCTCACCAGCAGCGCGGCCTCGAACGACGCCAGGTCGATGAGCAGGCCGGCGGCGAGCGGTCCCAGGATCGAGCCGAGGTCGCTGCTCATCTGCCAGACCGCGACCGCCGTGCCGCCGCGCCCCTGCACGACGTCGCCCACGATGGCCGCGGGAGCGACGCCGAGGAAGGCCGAGCCGGCTCCGAAGGCCGTCATCCCCACGAGCAGGCTGAGCGGGCCGGTGGCCAGGGCGAGCCCGCCGAGCGCCGCGGCGGTGAGCAGGCTGCCGCCCACGAGCGTGGCCCGCCGGCCGACGCCGTCGACGGCGCGTCCTGCCGGCAGCAGCAGAGCCGTCTGCACGAGGGCCGAGACGACGAAGGCGGCGCCGACCCAGCCGGCGCCCAGCCGGAGCCCCTGCACCACCAGGAGCGGCACCACCGTGCTGCGGACCCCGAGCAGGCTGAAGCCGACCGAGAAGTTGCCGGCGAGCGCCGCCCGGTAGGCCGGCGAGCGGAGCGCCTCCCCCAGCGTGGTCCGGCCCTCGGCGCCCTTCGCCTCCGGCCCGTCGCCCTCGGGGCGGGGCAGCAGCAGGGCCGCCGCCAGGCCGCCCAGCGCGAGGGTCCCGGCGTACAGGAAGAAGGGCGCGCGCAGCGACACCCCGACGACGGCGCCGCCCAGCGCCGGGCCGACGATGCCGCCGAGCAGGAAGCCGGCGCGGTAGACGCCCTGCGTCCGCCCGCGCTGCGTCGCCGCGGCGACCCGCAGGAGCAGGCTGGTCGAGGCGATGGTGAAGACCGCGGACCCGACGCCGCCGATGCCCCGCAGGACGACCAGCTGCGGGTAGGTCACGGCCAGGCCGGCCAGCGCGGACGAGCCCCCGACCACGAGCAGGCCGCCCATCAGGGCCCGGCGCTCCCCCACGCGGTCGACCAGCCGACCGCTCCCGAGGCCGGACAGGAAGCGCATGAGCGCGAAGGCCGACACCACGGCTCCGGCCGCGGTGGGTCCGACACCGAACTCGAGGGCGAACAGGGGGATCGCGGGGGCCACGATGCCGAAGCCCAGCGCGACGCAGAAGGCGACCAGGGCGAGGACGTAGGTCTCCCGCGGCAGGTCGCGGAGGCTGCTCGGGAGGCGCACCCCGCCAGCCTGCCGCGTCCTGTCGGTGCGCACTCCTAGAGTCCCTCCCATGGGGAAGGTCGAGGACATGAGACGGCTGCGCGAGCAGCGGGCCGCTGCGGTGCGCGCGCCGGCGGCGGCACCGGCACGGTCGACACAGGCGGCTCCGCCGGTGCGGGCCGAGGCGGCAGCACCGCCGCCCGTGGTCGACGAGGGGCTGTGCGGCCACACGAGCATCAGCGGCCGGTCCTGCACCCG
>JAODNQ010000216.1 GCA_025464695.1 Frankiales bacterium
CGGGTGCACCCGGTCCGCTGGCCCGCCGGGCTGCCGGCCACCGGTCGCACGGGCCTGACCGAGGCCGACCGGCAGGCTCAGCACGAGGCGGTCGCCGCCCTGGGGCTGACCGCGCGCGGGCGCACGCTCGTGGTGGGCACCGAGGAGCTGATGCGCGTGCCGGTGCGGCTCGCCGCCCTGCTCGGGCCGGACGCCGTCGTCGTCAGCACCACCCGCAGTCCGGTGCTCGCCGCCGACGTCGACGGCTACGCCGTGCGCCGGGTCCTGCACTTCCCCGCGCCCGACGAGCCCGGTCGCGGCTCGCGCCTGCACGGCCTGCCCGACGTGCCGTACGACGACGTCGTGCTGGTGGTCGACGCCCCCGGCTGGCAGCCGCTCGCCGACGCCCTCACCCCCTGGGGCGACGTCACGGTGGTGGAGCTGTGACGCGCTTCGGCTCCTACGACCCCGCCGAGGTGACCTGGCTGCTCACCGACCTGTCCGACGTCGCCCTCGAGGTCCCGACCGAGGACCGCGAGGAGCTGATCCAGGGCGGCCGCCACTACGCGGAGATGCTCCCCGTCGAGTTCCAGCCGGACGAGGCCTACACCGCGCTGTTCCACCGGTCGCTGGAGGCGTCGGCGGGGCGGCTGGCCGAGGCGGTCGGCCTGGTGGGCGAGCTGCTGCTGCACGAGCACCTCGACCTCCACGCCGGCCCGCCGGTGCTGGTGTCCCTCGCCCGCGCGGGCACCCCCGTCGCGATCCTGCTCAAGCGCTGGTTCGCCTGGGCGCACGGCCTCGACGTCCCGCACTACGCCGTCTCGATCGTCCGGGGCAAGGGCATCGACGACGTCGCGGTCCGGCACGTGCTCGCCCGCCACCCTGCCGCCTCGGTCCGCTTCGTGGACGGCTGGACCGGCAAGGGCGCGATCGCGCGGGAGCTCGCCGCCGCCGTCCGGCCCTACCAGGGCCTGGACCCGCGGCTGGCCGTCCTCGCCGACCCGGGCTCCTGCACCGACCTCTACGGCACCCGCGACGACTTCCTCATCCCGAGCGCCTGCCTCAACTCCACCGTCAGCGGCCTGGTCTCCCGGACCGTGCTGCGCGACGACCTCATCGGGCCCGGCATGTTCCACGGCGCCAAGGCCTATCCGGAGCTCGCCCCCGTCGACGTCTCCGGGGTCTTCCTCGACGCGGTGTCGGCCGCGTTCACCCCCGTCGACGTCGAGCCGCTGCTGGCGTCCGACCGGACGCCCACGTGGGCGGGTTGGGCGTCGGTGGTCGACGTCGCGGAGCGCTACGGGATCCCGGACGTCAACCTCGTGAAGCCCGGCGTCGGCGAGACCACCCGGGTGCTGCTGCGCCGGGTGCCGTGGCAGGTGCTGGTGCGGCCCGACCGCGCCGACGAGCTCGAGCACGTGCGGCTGCTCGCGGCGGCCCGGGGGGTGCCCGTGGTCGAGGTGCCCGACCTGGCGTACTCGTGCATCGGCCTGATCAAGCCCCTGTGAGCGGAGCCCGCGCGTGGTGCCCGGCGACGCAGGAGCCGGCGCGCCACGAGCGCGCGCAGCGAGCCCTCGGTGTGCCTGTGAGCGGAGCCCGCGCGTGGTGCCCGACGACGCCGGTGCCACTGTGACCCCCGCCCTCGTCGCGCTCGACCTGGACCAGACGGTCGTGTTCAGCGAGCGCTCGGCCGGCGAGGCGGGCCCGTCGGTCGTGGTGGAGCACCTCGACGGCGCCCCGCTGTCGTCGATGACGGTCGGCGCCGTCGCGGCCTACCGGGCGCTCGCGCGCCGGGCCCGGGTGGTGCCGGTGACCACGCGGACCGTGGCCCAGTACGCGCGCATCACCCTGCCCGCCCCCTCCCCGCACGCCGTCTGCGCGAACGGCGGGGTGCTGCTCGTGGACGGCGTCCGCGACCCCGACTGGGACGCCTGGGTGCGGTGGCTGCTGGCCGGGGTGGCGCCGGTCGAGGAGGTCCGGGCCCACCTCGGCCAGTGGGAGGGCTCGCCCTGGGTGCGGCTCGTGCGGACCGCCGAGGGCCTGTTCGTCTACCTGGTGGCGCAGTCGCGGGAGGAGTTCCCCGACGGGTGGCTGGAGGACCTGGCGGCCGCGCTGGAGCCGCGCGGCTGGTCGGTGTCGGTGCAGGGGCGCAAGGCGTACGCCGTGCCGGCCGGGCTGACGAAGGCCGCAGCGGTCGAGCGGCTGTCGGCGCAGCTGGGCGCCGACCGGGTGCTCGCAGCCGGCGACTCGCTCCTCGACGCCCCCCTGCTCGAGCTCGGGCTGTCGAGCGGCGGCGCTGTCCGTCCCGCCCACGGCGAGCTGCACGACCTCGGGTGGTGCCCGACCGGGCTGCACGTCACCACGGCGTCGGGGGCCCTTGCCGGGGAGGAGCTGCTCGGCTGGCTGGCGGAGCGCCTCTGACGCCCCGGGCGCCCGGTCCTAGGGTCGTCGTCGTGGGGCGGGCAGCAGGGACGTCGGCGTGAGTGTGCAGCTCACCGGGCGCGCCCGGCTGGACCCGCTGCGGCTGTCGACCCTGCAGGTGCAGCTGCTCGCGTCCGCGTTCGTGGCCTGTGGCGCACCGGACCGGGACCTGCTCGCGCCGGACGCCTACGTGCCGAGCCAGGTGTGCGCGGCCTGGTCGCAGGCGCTGTTCGACCACCTTCCCGACCTCGTGCTGGTGTCGGTCTGGGACGACCGCCGCGCGCAGCTGCGCCCGACCGGCCTGGTCGCCGCCCCGGTCAGCCTGCAGCGGGGCCGACGTCGTCCCGCGCGCGACCCGTGGGCGGGGCTGCCGCCCCTGGCGGAGCGCACCGGGATCATGGACGACCCGCTGGGGCCCCTGCTGCTGCACGTCGCCGGCTGGCTCGCCACCTGCGGCGGCGCCACCCTCAGCCGGGGCTGAGGGCGGCGCCCACGCAAGAGCGGCGCGCCTACCGCTGGGTCGAGCCGAGGACCTTCTCGTCGTCCTCGACGTCGAGGTCGCGCTGCCCGCGCTCCCGCACGCTGCTGACCAGGGCGAGCGCGATGAAGCCGACGCCGACGAGACCCGTGACGACCTCGTTGACGTGGTACTTCACCGAGAACAGCATGATGCCGGCCAGCACGCCGATGGCCCAGTGGGCGCCGTGCTCGAGGTAGACGTACTCCGACAGCGTCCCGGCGCGCACCAGGTACAGCGTCAGGGAGCGGATCCAGAAGGCGCCGATGCCCAGGCCAAGCGCGATGACGAGGACCTCGTTGGAGATCGCGAAGGCCCCGATGACGCCGTCGAAGGAGAACGACGCGTCGAGCACCTCGAGGTAGATGAAGGCGAAGATCCCGGCCTTGAACACCGCTGTCGTCATCTTCCCGGTGGTGGGGCCGGCGTCGGCGCCCGACTCCTCGCGGGCCTCCATCGAGTCCTCGAACAGCGAGTCGAGCCCGTTGACCGCGAGGTAGGTGACGAGACCGGCGATCCCGGCGAGCAGCACGGTGACGGTCTTGCCCTCCTCGGCGAGGCGGGACATGAGGTAGATCCCGCCGAGGGCGAACAGCACCGACAGCTGGTCGAGCTTGCCGATCTTCTGCAGCGCCTTCTCGACGGGCGTCAGCCACAGGATCTCGCGCTCCGGGTCGAGCACGAAGTCCAGGAAGATCATGAGCAGGAAGGTGCCGCCGAAGGCGTAGATCGCGGCCTCGGACTGCGCCAGCTCCTCGCCGTAGGCCTTGCTGTCGTTCAGCGCGAGGTCGACGACCTCCCCGAACCCGAGCCCGGCCGTGATCGACACGATGAGGATCGGCAGCAGCAGGCGCATGCCGAAGACGGCGATGAGGATGCCGATGGTGAGGAACAGCCGCTGCCAGATCGGGTGCATGCGGTTGAGCACCTTGGCGTTGACCACAGCGTTGTCGAAGGACAGGGAGATCTCGAGCACGCCGAGCAGCAGCACGATGAGCGCCGTCTCGACCCCGCCCGTGACGAGGGCGACGACGAGCGCCGCCACCGTCAGGCCCATGGCCCAGCCGAAGTTGCGGATCATGCGTGGGACCTCATCGTCGTGCCTCTCGTGGGTTCGTCGCGGGACCGACCGGCCCCCGTCGCGTTCTGCCCGACCGGGGCGCCGGTAGACGCAGCATGCCGCTGCGGACCAGGAGGCGGTGCACCGCCGCCGGGCTGCGGCTGCTGCCGGGGGCGGGAGGGCGCAGTGTCGTGACCGAGAACCCGCTGCTGGCGGTGCACGCCTGCGCGAAGGCCAGCAGCACCGGGGCGACCGGGGTGTCGTAGACGCTGAGGTGCTCGCCGGCCCGGGTCCAGGACGACGCCGCCGGGCTGCCGCGGCGGTAGGTCCCGACGGGCTGCAGCTCGTTGCCGTGCCCCGGCAGCGGTCGGCAGACCAGCACGACCTCGCCGAGGTCGCGGAACAGGGTGTCGCCCCAGGAGCGGGCCAGCCACGACGGGACGTAGCCGTCGCGGGTCCAGGCGAGAGCGGCCTGCTCGGCCTGCAGGGCCGTCAGGACGTCGCCGAGCAGGGACCACAGGCGGTTCGAGGTGCCGAAGAGCGGCAGACCGGTCCGCTCCACGCAGAACACGCCCATCGAGCCCCCCTCCCGTCGGTCCGCAGTCTCCCAGACACGCGGTACCAGGCGGCGGCACGGGCCCGGGCACGCCGGAGCGCCGGGCCCCGACGGGGACGCGGCGCTGGCGGACGGAAGCGGTGCGGGACTAGCCCTCGGCGCGGGGGGCCGGGATGCCGGCCAGCAGCGCCTTGACCTCGGCCTCGCGGTAGCGGCGGTGGCCACCGAGGGTCCGGATGGAGGTGAGCTTGCCGGACTTGGCCCAGCGGGTGACCGTCTTGGGGTCGACGCGGAACATCGACGCGACCTCGGCGGGGGTCAGCAGGGCCTCGGCCTCGTGGGTGCGGGTGCTCATGTCGGGTCCTCTCGGGGGCAGGAACCGGCGTCCGCCCGCTCCGCTGCCGATGGTGCGCGATGTCCGCCTTCACCGGTATGGCCCGTAAGAGCCATCTCGTGACTACGCGCCCGGTCAGTTGGCGCTCTCGACCGCCTGCAGCGCCTTCATCCGCTCGGTCACGCGGGCGTAGGCCCGGGACGCCCGCTCGGTGTCGCCGTCGCCCAGCGCGGCCACCGCCTCGGCGACGTCGCGAGCGCTCTCGTCCTGCACCAGCTCGTCGTCGCCCAGCAGGTGCACGAGGCCGCCGTAGTCGAGCTCGACCAGGGACCGCGGGTGGAACTCCTCGAGCCAGCGGCCGAGGTCCTCCAGCTGGCCGACGACGCCCTCGTCGCCGAGCGTCCGCCGCAGCACCGCCAGCGTGCGGGCGGTCCGGCGTCGAGCGCGCGACATCGCCGTCCGGTAGACGAGCTCCCGGCCGGTGCGGACGCTGCCCTCACCCAGGCTGACGGTGCGCTCGTCCGCCTCGACCAGCACGAACCACCGCAGGGGCACCGACCAGGTGCTGCTCAGCACGTGCGTGCGCAGGTCGGGGTGGGCCTCCTGCCAGGCGTGCAGCTCCTCGACGGCGGCGTCGGCCACCGCCCGGGGCAGGAAGGCGTCGGCGAGCTCCTCGTGCAGCGTGCCGCGCCACTCGACCAGCGCCTCGGCGGCACGCACCCGCGCCCGCAGCGGGCACACCAGGGTGACGCCGTCGAGGTCGCTCACGAGCGCCTGCCCGGGCTCGTCCACGAGCGCCGGCGGCAGGGCGGCCAGCGCGCGGAGGACGGCGGCGCGCTCCAGGGCGGCACTGCGGTTCCGGTCGGGAGCCTGGCCCGCGGTCGCGTAGGCGCTCCAGTGCGCCCGCTCGGCGTCGGGGAAGGCCGCGAGCGGCTCGTAGACGCGCAGCTGCGCCGGAGCGGTCATGCCCTCGATCATGCCCCGTCCGGGGCGGGGACGGAGCGCGTCGGCCGGCCTGGATACGCTCCCGGGTGACCTGGGGCACACCTCCCCCGCCGTCCGCCCTGCGCCCCACGAGGGCAGCGGGCATCCCCGAGAAGGAGCACGCCGTGGGCGTCTTCGACCGCACCGACCACCTGCAGGACGCCGGCCACGAGCAGGTGGTCTTCTGCCAGGACCGCGCCTCCGGCCTCAAGGCGATCATCGCCGTCTACAGCACCGCCCTCGGCCCCGCCCTCGGCGGCACGCGCTTCTACCCGTACGCCTCCGAGGAGGCCGCGCTCACCGACGTCCTCGCGCTGTCGCGGGCGATGGCCTACAAGGCGGCCTGCGCCGGCCTCGCCCTCGGGGGCGGCAAGGCGGTGCTGATCGGCGACCCCGCCCTGGACAAGAACGACGACCTCCTGCGCGCCTACGGGCGGATGGTCGAGGCCCTCGGCGGCCGCTACTACACGGCCTGC
>JAODNQ010000247.1 GCA_025464695.1 Frankiales bacterium
CCGCCGCACCGAGGGCCGGGTGGAGCTGCTGCTCGCCGCGCTCGGCGTCGTCGTCCTGCTGGCCCAGCTCGGTCAGCCCGACTGCGGCCCCGGCGCGGTCGTGGTCGCGGCCGCGCTCGTCCTGGTCACGCTGGCCGTCCTGCGGTCGCTGCTGCGGCTCGCGGCCGACGGCAGCAGCTCCGGACGCCGGGCCTTCCTCACCCGTGCCGCGGTTGTCGGCATCGGCGTCGTCGGGGCGGGCGGCGTCGTCCGGTACCTGCAGAAGCGGGCCGACGTCAGCGCCGTGCGCGACGCTGTCCAGCTGCCCGTGCCGGTGCGGCGCGCGCCCGGGGACCTCGCCGCGGCCGACCTGGGCGTCGACGGCGTCTCGGACGTCCTGACGAAGAACGCGGACTTCTACCGGATCGACACCGCGCTCACCGTGCCGCAGGTCGACCCGACCGGGTGGTCGCTGCAGGTCGGCGGCCTGGTCGACCGGCCGTACGCGCTGACCTACGCCGACCTCCTGGCGCTGCCGCAGGTCGAGTCCGACATCACGATGCAGTGCGTCAGCAACGAGATCGGGGGCGACCTCGTCGGCACCGCCCGGTTCCAGGGCGTGCTGCTGCGCGACGTGCTCATGAAGGCCGGTGTGCAGCGGGGCGCCGAGCAGGTCGTGGGCGAGTCGGTCGACGGCTTCACCGCCGGCTTCCCGGTGTCCTTCGCCCTGGACGGCCGGGCAGCGATGATCGCCGTGGCCATGAACGGCGAGCCGCTGCCGGTGGCCCACGGCTTCCCGGCGCGCCTGGTCGTACCCGGTCTCTACGGCTACGTCTCGGCCACTAAGTGGCTGTCGAAGATCGAGATGACCACGCGCGACGTCCTGGGCTACTGGGTCCCGCGGGGCTGGTCCCAGGACGGGCCGGTCAAGACGATGTCGCGCATCGACGTGCCGCGCGGGGACGCTGACGTGCGCCCGGGGCCGGTCGTCGTGGCCGGAGTGGCCTGGGCGCCCGGCAAGGGACGGGGCGTCGCGCGGGTCGAGGTGCGCGTCGACGAGGGACCGTGGCAGTCGGCCGACCTCGGCGGCGCGCTGTCGGAGGACACCTGGCGGCAGTGGCGCTGGACCTGGGACGCCACCCCGGGCGTCCACGTCCTCGAGGCGCGGGCCGTCGACCGCCGAGGCGACGTCCAGACCGGAGAGGTCGCGGACGTCGCCCCCGACGGGGCCACCGGCTACCACCGGCTCGAGCTGCTGGTCCGTGACTAGGCCCCTGCCCGACTAGACGCCGACGGCGCTGAACCCGCCGTCGCAGTAGACGATCGTGCCGGTGGTGGCCGGGAACCAGTCGCTGAGCAGGCCGACGACGGTGCGGGCGACCGGCTCGTGGTCGGTGACGTCCCAGCCGAGCGGGGCGCGGTCCTTCCACGCCTGCTCGAACTCCCCGAAGCCGGGGATGGCCTTGGCGGCCATCGTCTTGAGCGGACCGGCCGCGACCAGGTTGACCCGCACGCCGCGGGCGCCGAGGTCGCGGGCGAGGTACCGGTTGGCCGACTCCAGGCCGGCCTTCGCCACGCCCATCCAGTCGTAGGCCGGCCAGGCGACGCGGGCGTCGAAGTCGAGGCCGACGTAGGACGCGCCGGGCGCGAGCAGGGGCAGGCAGGCGTGGGCCAGCGCCGGGTAGGACCAGGTGCTGACCTGCAGCGCCGTCCCGACGTCCTCCCACGACGTCCCGAGGACGCCGTTGCCGAGGGCGGCGGCCGGGGCGAAGCCGATGGCGTGCAGGACGCCGTCGAGGCCGTCCACGTGCTCGCCGACCCGCTCGGCCAGCGACGCCAGGTCCTCCGGCGACTGCACGTCGAGCTCCACCACGGGCGGCGCGCCCGGGAGGCGCTTGGCGATGCGGGTGGTCAGGGACATGGACCGGCCGAAGCCCGTCAGCACGACCTGCGCGCCCTGCTCGGACGCGAGCCGGGCGGCCGAGAACGCGATGCTCTTGTCGGTCAGCACGCCCGTGACGAGCAGGCGCTTGCCCTCGAGCAGACCGGTGCTCACGCGACCACCAGCTCGCGGCGCGAGGACAGCCGGGACACCCGGCGGTCGAGCTCGGCCAGGACGGCGGACAGGTCCTCGCGGGCCTGCTCGCCCTCGGCCGACAGCCCCTCGAGCTCGAAGACCCCCCAGTACCGCAGCAGCGGAGCCACGACGTCGTCGCGGTGCACGCGCAGGTCGTAGATCCCGGCCCGCGCGACGACGGCGGCTCGGCGCACGAACTGGGGGATGCCGGTGCCGGGCATGGCGAACCCCGCGACCTCCTCGACGATGGCCCGCACGGTGCGGTCCGGGTCGGCCTCGAGGGCCGCCTGGACGAGGTCGCGGTAGAGGACCATGTGCAGGTTCTCGTCCATCGCGACGCGGGTCAGCAGCGTGTCGAGGCCCTCGTCGCCGGACAGCCGTCCGGTGCCGCGGTGCGACACCCGGGTCGCGAGCTCCTGGAAGGACACGTAGACGAGTGCCCGCAGGACGTCCTTCTCGGGCGCGCGGTAGCCGCCGGAGACGGTGGCCATCCGGTCCTGCTCCAGCTGCACGGGGTCGACGGCGCGGGTGACCACGAGGTAGTCGCGCAGCACGATCCCGTGCCGGCCCTCCT
>JAODNQ010000262.1 GCA_025464695.1 Frankiales bacterium
GTCGCCTGGCCCCTGCTCGCGGTGGCCGGCCTCACGGGGGCGAGCCTGCTGCTGCACCGGCTGCTGGTGCGCTGCGGGCTGGAGGTGCTGTTCCGGCCGCCGCGGGCGCTCGCCGCCGGACGGCTAGCCTCCCGCGCATGCTGACTCCTGCGCTCGCCCGCACCTCGTGAAGGGCATCGTCCTCGCCGGCGGCTCCGGCACTCGCCTGTACCCGATCACCCAGGGCGTCAGCAAGCAGCTGCTCCCGGTCTACGACAAGCCGATGGTCCACTACCCGCTGTCGACGCTGATGCTGGCCGGCATCCAGGACATCCTCATCATCACGACGCCGCACGACCAGGACCAGTTCGTCCGGCTCCTCGGGGACGGCTCGCAGTACGGGTGCTCGTTCACCTACACGGTGCAGCCCGAGCCCAACGGCCTGGCGGAGGCGTTCCTCCTCGGCCGGGACTTCGTCAGGAACGACAGCGTCAGCCTGGTCCTCGGCGACAACATCTTCTACGGGCACGAGTTCGGGCGGCAGCTCAAGCAGTACCGCAGCGTCGACGGCGGCGCCGTGTTCGCCTACCACGTGGCCGACCCCGAGCGGTACGGCGTCGTCGAGTTCGACGACCAGCACCGGGCGGTCAGCGTCGAGGAGAAGCCGGAGCAGCCGCGGTCGAACTACGCGGTCGTGGGCCTGTACTTCTACGACAACGACGTCCTCGACATCGCCGCCTCGATCGAGCCGAGCCCGCGCGGGGAGCTCGAGATCACGACGGTCAACAACGTGTACCTGTCGCGGGGGAAGCTGCAGGTCGCGGTCATGGACCGCGGCACCGCCTGGCTCGACACCGGCACGTTCGCCTCCCTCATGCAGGCGGGGCAGTTCGTGCAGGTCATCGAGGAGCGGCAGGCCCTCAAGATCGGGTGCCTGGAGGAGATCGCCTGGCGGGAGGGGTTCATCGACGACGCCCAGCTCGAGCGCCTGGCCGCCCCCCTGGTGAAGAGCGGCTACGGCACCTACCTCACCGGGCTGCTCGCCCGCAGCTGACCCGCGGCCCCGGCCGCGCGCTTACGCTGTCGGGGTGGAGTACGAGTTCCGGCGGGTGCCGATCCCCGCGGACGCCGACCGGCAGAAGACCCGCGAGCTGCTGGCCCTGCACGCCGAGTTCGGCGACTGGGAGCTGGCCGTGCACCGCATCTGGTCCGACGGCCGGCGCGAGGTCACGGTCAAGCGGCGGGTGCGGGACCACCCGATGCCGCCGCTCATGACCTGAGCTCTCAGCTCAGGTCGAGGAACCGGTCCAGCACCCGCGTCCCGAACTTCAGGCTCTCCAGCGGCACCCGCTCGTCGACGCCGTGGAACATGCCGGAGAAGTCGAGGTCCGCGGGCAGCCGCAGCGGGGCGAAGCCGAACCCGCGGATGCCCAGCCGGCTGAAGCTCTTCGCGTCGGTGCCGCCCGACAGCGTGTAGGGCACGGGGCGTGCCCCGGCGTCCTCGGCCTTGAGCGAGGCGACCATCGCGTCGACCAGCGAGCCCTCGAACTCGGTCTCGAGGGCGATGTCGTAGTGCACGTACTCGCGGGTGATGCCGGCGCCGAGCACGGCGTCGAGCTCGCGCTCGAAGTCGTCTTGGTGGCCCGGGAGGAAGCGGCCGTCGACCATAGCGTGCGCCCGCTGCGGGATGACGTTGTGCTTGTACCCGGCGTCGAGCATGGTCGGGTTCGCGGTGTTGCGCAGGGTCGCGCCGACGATCCGGGCCAGCGGCCCGAGCAGCTTGACGGTGGCCTCCATGTCCTCGGCGTCGAGCTCCACGCCGAAGGCGTCGCTGACCTCGTCGAGGAAGCGGCGCACGGTCGGCGTCACGTGGATCGGGAACTGGTGGGAGCCGAGCCGGGCGACCGCCTCGCACAGCCGCGTCACGGCGTTGTCGCTGGACAGCATCGACCCGTGGCCGGCGGTGCCCTCGGCGGTCAGCCGCATCCAGGCCATGCCCTTCTGGGCCGTCTCGATGAGGTACAGCCGGACGTCGTCGTCGACGGACAGCGAGAAGCCGCCGACCTCGCTGATCGCCTCGGTGCAGCCGTCGAACAGCTGCGGCTGCTTCTCGACCAGCCACTGCGCGCCGTGCACGCCGCCGGCCTCCTCGTCGGCGACGAAGGCCAGGACGACGTCACGCGGAGGCTTGCGCCCGGCCCGTACGCGGTCGCGCACGACGGCCAGTGTCATCGCGTCCATGTCCTTCATGTCGACGGCGCCGCGGCCCCACAGGCAGCCGTCGGCGATCTCGCCCGCGAACGGGTCGTAGCGCCACTCCTTGGGCTCGGCGGGCACGACGTCGAGGTGGCCGTGGACGAGCAGCGCGTCGCGGGAGGTGTCCTCGCCCTCCCACCGCGCGACGACGCTCGCCCGGCCGGGCTGCGACTCGAAGACCTGCGGCTCGAGGCCGACCTCGGCGAGCTTCTCGGCGACGTACTCGGCGGCGGCCCGCTCCCCCGGGCCTCGGCCGGTGCCGTCGTTGACGCTCTCGAAGCGGAGGAGGTCGCGGCAGAGGTCGACGACCTCGTCCTGGGCGCTCGGGTGCGGCACGGCTGCTCCTCCGACGGACGGCTGGGGTGCCTGCACCGTACGTGGGGCAGGCTGGGCGCATGTCGGACCAGCGCACCCCCGCGCGCGTGCGGCTCGGCGACCGCCTGTTCGCTCTCGTCGAGGACGTCGTCTACGTCGCCATCGCCGTGCTGCTCGCGGCCAGCGCCGGCGTCGTCCTGGTGCACGCCGCGATCGGCGCGGTCCGGTCGGCAGGGTCGGACGAGAGCGACGCGATGGTCGAGGTGCTGGACCGGCTGCTGCTCGTGTTCATCTTCGTCGAGCTGCTCTACGCCGTCCGCACGACGCTCAAGGAGCGGCAGATCGTCGCGGAGCCGTTCCTGGTGGCCGGGATCCTGACGGCGATCAAGGAGATCGTGGTGCTGTCGGTGAAGGCGCCGAGCGAGTACCTGGACGACGGGCCGACGTTCGCCCGTGCCATGGTCGAGATCGGCATCCTCGGCGCGCTCGTCCTGGTGCTCTCGGGTGCGGCCGTGCTGCTGCGGCGCAAGGAGAAGGAGCCCGAGGAGGGCTCGAACGACCGGTCCGCCGGGTAGGGCGCAGCCAGGTCCAGCGAGGGAGCAGCAGTGCAGGTCACGGTCGAGGCGTCGCGGGCGCTCGTGTTCGACGACGGCACCCCCGTCCGGGCGGCGTCGGCGCTGGCGCGGCTGGGCGACGGCTGGCTGGTCGCCCAGGACGACGCCACGCACGGCGCCTGGGTCCGCCCCAGCGGCACGAGCCGGCTGCGGCTGCTGCCCGCCGTGCAGGGCCTCGACACGTTCAGCGAGGCCGAGGGCACCAAGGCGCTCAAGCCCGACCTCGAGGCCGCCTGCGGGCTGGTCGGCGAGGGGCTCACCGGCGTGCTGCTGCTGGGCTCCGGGTCCACCGCCGCCCGCCGCGGCGGCGTGCTCGTCCTCGAGCGCGACGGCGAGCCGCTCGTGACCTCCGCCGAGCTCGGTCCGCTCTACGAGGCCGTGCAGCGCGCGCTCGGGCTGGACGACGGGGAGCTGGACGTCGAGGGCGTGGCCCGCAACGGCGACGTCGTCCGCTGGTTCTCCCGGGGCAACCCCGAGGCCGGCGTCCCGGACGGCAGCGTCGACGTCGGCCTGCCCGGCCTGCTCGAGGCGCTGCGCGGGCAGCGCGACCCGGCCGACGTCCCCCTGCAGGCGGCGCGCCGCTACGACCTCGGCGTGCTGGGCGGGCTGCGGCTCTCGGCCACCGACGCCGTCGCGCTGCCCGGCGGGCGGGTCCTGCTGAGCGCCGCCGCCGAGGACACGCCGAACGCGGTCGACGACGGCCCGGTGCGCGGCTCCGCCCTGGCCCTGCTGGAGGACGACCGCGTGCTCGACGTCGCCGCCCTGCCGCTGCTCGAGGGGGTCGTGCAGAAGGTCGAGGGCCTGGGCGTGCTGTCGCTGGACGACGTCGGTGCCCGGCTGCTCGCCGTCGTCGACGCCGACGACCCGGCCGCGGCGTCGCTGGAGCTGACCCTGCGGGTGGTCTGGGGCTAGGACTCCGCCGGCAGGGTCGCCCCGTAGGTGGCGTCGGCGCCGGCGCCCGTCCGGCCGGCCCGTACCTCGTCGGCGGCCGCGGCGAGGTCGCGCAGGAGGTCGTCGGCGACCTTCGCGTGGATCGGCGACAGCATGAGGTGCAGCCCGCCCGGCTGCCGGTCGGGGTACCAGCCGCGCTCCCCCAGGGCGTCCGCGACGGCCTCCATGTCGAGACCGGTGTCGCTGCTGACCTCGAAGACGCTGAACAGCGGGGGCGCCGTCACGCGGAGCCCCTCGATCGCGGCGATGCCCTCGACGAGGCGGTCACGGGTGTCGCGCACGACCGCCGCCAGCCGCACGTAGCCGTCCTCGCCCAGGCTGCGCAGGGCCGCCCAGGCGCCCGCGATGGGCGGAGCCGGCCGGGTGCCGGCCGCCGTCGGGGAGCCGTACATGCCGCCGCCCCAGGCGCCGTCGTCGAACCACCACTGCTTCCAGTACAGGTCGAGGTCGCGGTAGAGCAGGACGCTGGCGCCCTTGAACGCGTACCCGTACTTGTGGACGTCCGCGCTGATGCTCGTCACGCCCTCGACCCGGAAGTCCCACGGCGGCACGGGCTCGCCGATCCGCTCCCAGAAGGGCAGGAGCAGCCCGCCGAGGCAGGCGTCGACGTGGCACAGGAAGCCTCGCGCGTGCGCGACGGCGGCGACCGCGGGCACGTCGTCCATGACCCCGTACGGGTAGTTGGGGGCGCTGGCCACGACCATGGCGGTGGTCTCGTCGCAGGCCGCCTCCAGCGCCGCGACGTCGAGCCGCTTGTCCTCCCCCACCGGCACCCGCACCTGGCGGACGCCGAGCAGGTGGCAGGCCTTGGCGAAGGCGGGGTGCGCCGTGATGCCGGTGACGATGCTCGGGGAGGCGACGCCCTTCTCCCGGGCGACCTCGCGGGCCACGAAGACCGACAGCAGGATCGACTCGGTGCCGCCGCTGGTCAGGCCCCCGTTGCCCGGCGTGCCGTGGAACAGGCCGAGCACGGTGTCGGCGACCTCGCGCTCCAGCCGTGCCAGCGACGGGAACCGGAACGGGTTCAGCGCGTTCTCGGCCAGGTACTCGCGGCCGACGGCGGCGAGGGTCTCCTCGAGCTCCTCGTCGTCCGGGTTGTAGACCAGGCCGAAGATGCGGCCGCCCCGCCAGTCGGCGTCGTCGTGCCGGTTGGCCCGCAGCTCGGCGAGCAGCTGCTCCCGGGGCACCCCGTGCGGGGGCAGGACGGCGGGGACGGCGTCGGGCTCGGTCACGGGTCCTCCTGCTGTACGGGCGTTCAGCCGAGTCTAGGAGCCCGTGGCCCACGTCACCCGGGTGTTCCTGAGTGATCTGGTTGACAACGCGGTCCGCCGACAGCGACAGTGCTGCCATGACGAGGTCCGCCGGCGCGAGCAGGACGGGCGACCCGCTGGTCGCCCGGCTGCACGTCGACCTGTGCCGCCGGTCCAGCGCTGCCTGTCCGGCCTGACGCTCCCGCCCCGCCCGCGCCGTGTCCCGGCGCCCTGCGCTGCGTGTCCCTCGCCCCTGCCGGCCGTCGCCGCTGCCCCCTGCCTGGAGCCCCCCGTGACCGTCCTGTCCGAACGTCCCGTCAGCAGCCTGTCCGCACCTCCTCACGGCCCCGACCTCGGCGTCGAGCGCCTCGGTCCGAGCTTCGGCGCCGTCCTGCACGACATCGACCTCGCCCGCGCCACCGACGACCAGGTGGCCCGGGTGAGCGCCGCCCTCACCGAGCACAAGGTGCTGTTCTTCCGCGGCCAGTCCCTCGACGCCGACAGCCTGGTCGCCCTCGGGAGCCGGCTCGGCGAGCTGACCTCGAGCCACCCGGTCCGCGAGGGCCTGGACGACGCGCACCCCGAGATCTACGAGCTCGACAGCTACGACGGCGGGTTCGCCGACGTCTGGCACACCGACGTCACCTTCGTGCAGCGGCCGCCGAAGGCGAGCGTGCTGCGGGCCGTCACCCTCCCCCCGTACGGCGGCGACACGAACTGGGCCGACCTCGAGCTGGCCTACGCGTCGCTGTCCGCCCCCCTGCAGCGCCTCGCCGACGAGCTCACCGCCGTCCACGACGGCAACGAGGAGTGGGGCTACTACCTGGCGCAGCGCCGGCAGGGCCAGGGCAGCGTGTGGGACGGCGAGGTCGTGCAGCGGCTCGAGCCGGTCGAGCACCCCGTCGTGCGGGTGCACCCCGAGACGGGCCGCAGGTCGCTGTTCGTCAACCCCGGGTTCACCACCCACCTGAAGGATCTGAGCAAGGCCGAGAGCCGCGGCCTGCTGGACGTCTTCTTCGCCCACCTCACCAAGCCCGAGCACGTCGTGCGGCACCGCTGGGCGCTCGGCGACGTCGCGATGTGGGACAACCGCAGCACGGCCCACTACGCGAACCGCGACTACGGCGACGCCCGCCGTGTCATGCAGCGCGTGACCCTGCGCGGCGACGCGCCCGTCGGTCCCTGACCGGCCCTCCCCCAGCCCCCTCAGACCCCCCTGCGGCCGCGCACCCCCGTGCGCGGTCTCCGACCCCTGCCTCCAGGAGCTCCTCCCGTGCGCACGACCCTGCTCGCCCGCCCCACCTCCGCCCTGGCCCTCGTCGGCCTGCTGGCGCTGACCGCCTGCGGGACCTCCGACGCCTCCTCCGAGAAGGGGACGACCGCGTCCTCCGACCTGTCGATCGGCGTCGGCTACTTCCAGAGCGCGACGACCGGCCCCGAGGTCGTCGTCGCCGGCAACGACGACCTCGCGTCGAAGATCGACGGGAAGATCAAGCTGACCCCGATCGACTCCGGCGTCGCCGGTCTCGCCGAGCTGCGCAGCGGGGCGTTCCCGTTCGTCTCCGGCGTCGGCAACCCGCCCGTGGTCGGGGCCATCGCCAACGACACGAAGCTCAAGGTCGTGTTCGCCGAGTACTTCGACGCCGCCCAGCTCGTCGTCCCGCCGTCCGTGAAGACCGACGCCGACCTCGCCGGCAAGACCGTCGGCGCCCTGCAGGGCTCCAGCGAGGACTTCGAGATCCGCGGCTGGCTCTCGAGCAAGGGCCTGACGGGGAAGACGAAGGTGGTCGGCTTCCCGAGCGAGGCCGCCATCGCCGCCGCCTACAAGGCCGGCCGCATCGACGCCGGCTACGTCGAGATCGCCCAGGCGCTGGAGCTGAAGAAGACCAAGGGCGCGCGCCAGGTCGTGACCGCGGAGGAGATCGCGAAGCTCGGCTTCCCCTCGCTCAACGTCCTGGCGGTGACCGACGAGTTCGCCGCCCAGCACCGGCCGGTCGTGCAACAGGTGGTCTGCCAGGTCATGCGCGCGCAGACCCTCGTGAAGGGCGCCCAGGGCGACACCTACATCGGCAACGCCGGCAAGCTCGCCGGCGCCACTCCCGAGCAGGCGGTCCCCGCGACCAAGATCCTGCCGTTCGTGCCCGCCGCCGAGCAGCTGTCCTGGTTCAAGGAGAGCCCGACCGGCGACCTCGGGAGCGGCCGGATCGCGAAGGCGTACGCGCTGACCGCGCAGTTCCTCAAGGACCAGGGCCGCGTGAAGACGACGCCGACCGTCGAGCAGATCGCGTCGCACCTCGACAGCAGCTACGTCGAGCAGGCGCTGAAGGACGGCTGCGGCGCATGACGGTCACCACCGCTCCCGCGGTGCAGCTCGAGGGGGTGCGCAAGCAGTTCCCGGGGACGCGCCGCAGCCCGGGCCGGGTGGCCCTGGACGGCTTCGACCTGACCGTGCGCGAGGGCGAGTTCCTGTGCCTGCTGGGCCCCTCGGGGTGCGGCAAGTCGACCCTGCTCGACCTGCTGGCCGGCTTCAGCACGCCCGACGGCGGAGCCGTCCTCGTCGACGGCTCCCCCGTCACGGGGCCCGGTCCGGACCGCGGCGTGCTGTTCCAGACGCCGATGCTGTTCCCCTGGCTGACCGCTCTCGACAACGTCCTCTACGGCCCCCGGGCCCGCGGCGAGCTCGACCCGGGCACCCGGGCGCACGCCCTGGAGCTGCTGCACACCGTCGGGCTCGGCGACGCCGTCGGCGCCTACCCGCACGAGCTCTCGGGCGGCATGCGGCACCGCGTCGCGTTCGCCCGCGTGCTGGTCAACCGGCCGCGGCTGCTGCTCATGGACGAGCCCTTCGGGGCGCTCGACGCCATCACCCGGGTCGCCCTGCAGCGGTTCCTGCTCGAGCTGTGGCAGCGCGACCGTACGACCATCGTCTTCGTGACGCACGACGTCGAGGAGGCCGTCCTGCTGGGCGACCGGGTGTGCGTGATGTCCGGCAGCCCCGGCCGCACGCGCGCCCTGATCGACGTCGACCTGCCGCGCCCGCGGACCATCGACGACACCGAGACCCTGGCCTTCGTGCAGCTGAAGCGCCAGGTCCGGCAGGCGCTCGAGAAGGAGCACTAGGTGGCTCTCGACCCCGGCCTGGAGCGGCCCACGACGCCCCCGCTCGACCCGCACGCCGTAGCCGTCGGGCGTCCGGCCCGTCGGCGCGACTGGTCCCGCGTGGCCTACGGCCTGCTGGGGCTGCTGCTGTTCGCGGCCGCCTGGCAGGTGTTCAGCCTGCTCAAGGACGACCCCGTCATCCTCCCGACGGTCCCGTCGACGCTCAGCACCGCCTTCCACGCCCTGACCGAGCCGTACCCGGCGGTGCAGGGCAGGACGCTGCTCGGACACGCCGCCGTCAGCGGGCTGCGCATCCTCGCCGGCTGGGGTGCCGGGGTCCTGCTCGGGGTCGCGCTCGGCGGAGCGATGACGTCCTTCCGGCCGCTGCGCCACGTGCTGGACCCGCTCATCGAGCTGACTCGTCCGCTCCCCCCGCTCGCCTTCGTCCCGCTGTTCATCGTCTGGTTCGGGATCGGCGAGACGTCCAAGTTCCTGCTGATCGTGCTCGGCGTGACGCCGATCATGGTCATCGCCACGGTCACCGCGCTCGACGTCGTGCCCGGCGACCTCGTCAAGGCGAGCCGCAGCCTGGGCGCGTCGCCGCTGCACGCCCTCGTGACCGTGCGGCTGCGGGCGGCCCTGCCGGGCATCGTCACCGGCATGCGCCTCGCCCTGGGCGGCGCCTGGACCAGCATCGTCGCGGTCGAGTTCATCGCTTCGACCAGCGGTCTCGGCTACCTCATCAACAACGCCGGGGTGAACCTGCAGGCCGCCCTCGTGATGAGCGGGATCCTGGCCATCGCGGTGCTGGGACTGCTGTTCGACGGCGTGCTGCGCCTGCTGCTGCGGCTCGCGGACCCGAGCACGCGGGCGGTCAGGCCCGGGCGCTGACCACCGGCACGGGCAGCAGCAGGAGGTCCGCGGGCACCGGGCGCCCGACGTGCCAGCCCTGCAGCAGGTCGTAGCCGGAGTCACGGAGCACCCGCGCCTGCTCCGCGGTCTCGACGCCCTCGGCGACGACCTCGAGCCCCACGCTGTGCGCCAGCTCGACCACGGCCCGCACCACCGCGCGGTCGGCGACGTGGTCGGCCATGCCCGCCACGAACGCCCGGTCGAGCTTGAGCTCGTCGAGCGGGAGGTCCCGCAGCTGGCCGAGCGAGGTGTAGCCCGGACCGAAGTCGTCCAGGCTCAACCGGAAGCCGGCGGACGACAGGTCCCGCAGCACCGCGTGCGCCCGCACCGGGTCCTCCAGGATGGCGGTCTCGGTGAGCTCCAGGCACAGCCGGTGCGGCGCCAGGCCGTGCCGGGCGACGGCCGCCCGGGCACCGGCGAGCAGGCCGGGCGCGGCGAGGTCGCGGGCACTGAGGTTCACCGCGCACGACAGCACGCACCCGCTGCGCTCCCAGGCGGACAGCTGCGCGGCAGCGGCGTCCAGCACCCACCGGGTGAGCGGCAGGACAAGGCCGGTGCGCTCGGCGAGGGGCAGGAAGGCGTCGGGGGCGAGCAGGCCGCGGGTCGGGTGCCGTTAACGCACCAGCGCCTCGACGCGCACGACCCGGCCGTCGTCGGCCCTCGCCTGGGGTTGGTAGTGCAGCACCAGCTGGTCGCCCTCGACGGCCCGCCGCAGGTCGGCCAGCAGCTGCAGCTGCGTGGGGTCGAAGGGCGCGAGCGCCGGGTCGAACAGCGCAGTGCCCGCGGTGCGCGCCTTCGCAGCCCGCACCGCGGCGTCGGCCGACTGCAGCAGCGCCGGCCCCGACGTCGCCTGGGCGGGGAAGAGCACCGCGCCGAGGCTGGCTGCCGGCACGACCTCGACGCCCGCGACCTCGACCGCCCCGAGCAGGTCGGCGCGCACCCGGGCGAGCAGCTGCTGGGCCTCCGCCTCGTTCACCACCCCGGGCACCAGGAGCGCGAACTCGTCGCTCCCCAGCCGCGCCGACACCCCGTGCGTCGTGGCCTCGAGCACGCGCCCCACGTGCTGCAGCAGGGCGTCGCCGGCGGCGTGCCCCAGGCCGTCGTTCACCCGGGTGAAGTCGTCGAGGTCCGCCAGCACCACGGCGGCCGGCTCCCCGTCCGCGACCAGCTCCGCGAGCCGCTGCTCGAAGGCGGTGCGGCTCAGCAGACCGGTCAGCGCGTCGTGGTCGGCGAGGTGCTGGGCCCGCAGCGTGCGGCGGCGCAGCCGCGACGTGATCGCCGTGGTGAGCCCTCCGAGCGCGAGAGCCAGAGCCGCCAGCCCCCACGCCAGGTGGACGACGAGCGAGCGCTCCCCGCGCCGCAGGTCCGCAGCCAGCGGCTCGTACGGCAGGTAGACCTCGAGCACACCGACGACCTCGTCCGGCCGGTCTCCGCGCACCGGCACGTAGGCCTCGACGGCGGTGCCGAAGTCCCGCTCCGCGACGTTCTCGTCCGCGACGAGGTGGGTGACGCCGCTGTTCGGCTCCCCGTCGAGCGCCTCCTCGATGTCGTCCTCGAGGGGGAAGCGACGTCCCACGATGCCCGGCGCGTCGCTCGCGACCACCCGGCCCGCGCGGTCCCACACCTTCACCCGCAGCACCGTCTCGCGCAGCCCGGGTCGCGCCAGCACCCGCTCCAGCCCCGCCTGCGCCTGCGCGGTCGACGCCCCGGTCAGGTCGCCGTCGGGCAGGGCCGGGCCGACGGCGAGGTCCGCGACGGCCTGGGCGGCCGAGAGTGCGTCGCGCAGGGTCTCGGCCGTGCGCTGGCCGCGGTACTGGTGGACGAGCGTGAGGCCGAGCAGGAGCACCGGCACCAGAGCCGCTGCCTGGAAGGCGACGAACCAGGTCCACGAGCGACCCGCCGGAGGCGTGCGCGGGCGGGTCACTCCTGCGGCATCGGCAGGCGCCCCGCACCGGTTGAGGTCAGCCGCGCAGCCGGCGTGCCCCCAGTCCCGCGGTGACCGCTCCCAGCGCCAGCAGGGCCGCGGCCAGCGGCAGCACCGGGGTGGTGCCCGTCGCCGGCAGCCGTCCTCCCGGCGCCGCGGCCACCCCGCCGCCCGACGCCGGCAGCACCGCCGGCGCGGTCCGGCCCGTCGCGGTCAGGCAGGTCCGCGGCCCGGCCGCCGCCCGGTCCCCGGTGCGTCCGCGGAGGGTGACCGGCGCGCCGTTGCAGTTGCCGTACCGGTCGCGCACCGTGCCGGCGGCAGCGGCGGCCGTCACCCGCGGGGCGCCGTCGGCGGCGGCCGGCCGGGAGGTCAGGTCGACCTCGGGGACGGCGTCGGGGTAGCGCACCCGGCCGCCCGGCTCGACCGACAGCCGGGTGCTCGGGCTGACGGCGAACGACGACGACACCAGCCGGTAGTGGTTCCCGGTCACGACGAAGCGGTGCTGCCCGACCGGCTCCGACCGGGGGACCTCCCACTGGAGGTCGTACCGGCCGGCGCCGCTGACGGTCCACAGGAGCTGCTGGCCGAGGTCGTCCGTGGCGCGGACCCACCCGGACGCGGCCCGGCGCTCGACCGTCACGAAGGCGCGGCCGGCAGGCATGTCCAGGCCGCGCGGGCCGCCCTGCCACGCGTAGGCGGCACGGGCGAGCCGCTGCACCGGTCCCGGCTGGGCCAGGGCGCGCGCCGAGGTCGCCCCCGTGCCGAACGGGGCGCCGTCGACCCGGACGCCGAGGCGCGGGTCGAACGCGTAGGGCGGGGGAGCCGGCTGACCCTTCGCCAGCTGTCCCGCGAGCGCGGCGAGCTGCTCCTGCAGCAGCACCGACGACGTCCGCCCGAACATGGTCGAGCCGCCCTCGTAGTGCTGCATGTCGTACTCCTCCGGCGTCGGGAAGTACGACAGGTACTCGTTCGCGAGCCCGCTGAGCTGCACCGCCTCGACACCGCTGCCCGCCGCCGCCAGCACGGCCGCGCGCACCCGACGGCCCATCTCCACCGTCATCTCGCCCGGCACGGTCGCGATGACCCGCGGTCCGACGCGGGCCACGAGCAGGGGGACGGCCTTCGGCGGGCCGCCGCCCTGGCGGGTCACCTGCACCTTGACGCCGTGCGTCGGGTCGACGGGGTCGGCGACCGGCAGGCGGTAGCCCTCGAACGCCTGGTGCGTCACGTCGTACAGCGGGCCGCGGCCCTCCTCGGAGCCGGTGAACAGCGGCAGCCCGGACACGGCCGTCCCCGACGTCGGTCCCGCGGCGGTGTCCTGGCCGCAGAAGCACAGGCGGGTCCAGCGGGTGTCGAGGGCCGGGCGCTCGGTCAGGTCCTTCCCCGCCCTGCGCCACGCCTCGACCATCGCCTCGGCCTCCCGCCGTCCGACCTGCTCGGCGTACGCGGGGCCGTTGCTCGTCAGACCGGCGCTCATGTCGCCCTCGTCCGTGTTGCCGTAGGCGTTGACGACGTCCTGCCCCGCCGGCACCCCGCCCTCGGAGCGGAGCACCCGCTCGACCTCGCGGTTCGCCGCGCCGTGGTGGTCGTCGTTGTAGACGCCGAACGTGTAGCGGTTGACCGTCCCGTGGTCCGCGAAGGTCGACCAGGTGCCCACCGGGCGGTAGCGCCCCTCGACCTGCTTGTCGACGCGCAGCACCTGCACCTCGGGGTCGACGGTGTGGACCGCACCGGCAGGGTCCTGGGCCACGGTGCCCTGGCCGTACTCCTCCGTCAGGCCGTGGTCGTGCAGGTGCGCCTCGAGGCTGCGGTTCCGGGTCAGGCCCACGATCCGCGACGTGCCCCACCCGAGCTTCGCCGGCGCGAGGTCGTCGTCGGCCCGGGTGATCGCCTGGACCAGGCGGTCGACCTCGAACCGGTACAGCTGCGGGTCGAGGGCGCCGGTGACGTTCTGCTCGGTCGGGGTGCTCGTCGTCATGAAGACCGTGTTGTAGGTGGCGGCGTTGTAGTAGCCGCTCGGGGCCGCGTGCGTGTGGCTGGCGCTGACGACGATGCTGTCCTCGCCGAAGCCGCGCGCCCTCAGCCGGCTCGCCGCCTCGGCGACCACCCCGCCCGCGATCCCGTTGAGGCCCGCGGCCACCAGGGCGAGCTTCCTGCCGCCGCGCTCGAGCACGATCGCGCGCGCCTCGATGCGGGTGTGGACGCCCTCGAGGACGGCGTCGCTGCGGACCCAGCCCTGCATGTAGTAGCCGGTGGGGCTGGTGAGGTCGGCCCGCCCGACGCCCGCCCGCAGCCCGTCGGCGGGAGGCGCCGCCGCCGAGCCGGGCAGGGCCAGCCCGAGCACGCAGCCGGCGGACGCGAGCAGGACGGCGAGGGGTCGGCGCACGCCGGGACGGTAACGGCGTGCGGGGCGGCGCGCGAGGGTCCTCCACGCCGGGAGCCGGGCCGCAGTCCTTGACCGGGCGGCGCGTGCGCTCGACCATCAGGCGGTGCAGGATCCGCAGGGCGTCCATGAGCCGTGACCGCAGTCGTCTCGGCTTCCTCGAGCGCCTCATGTTCAGCTTCATGGGTCCGCCCCAGGTCGGCGACGTCAACGCGCCGTCCACCCTGGTGCGCGACCCCGCGGCCGACCTGTGCCACCGGTGCGGGCAGCCTTGGGACGCGCACGAGCGGGTGCACACCGGGTCGATGACCTACCGGCGCTGCCCGACGCCGTAGCCGCGCAGCGAGCCGGCCGCGGCGCCGGACCGGCCGACCGACCGGTCGGTGCGGGCTCCGGACGGCCCCTCGCCGACCCCGGAGCCCGGCCTACTAGGGTCCGATCATGCGACTGGCCGAACGACTCGCCGGTCGCCACGTGCTGCTGACCGGCGCCACGGGCTTCGTGGGCGAGGCCCTGCTGGAACGGGTGCTCGCCGACCTCCCCGACACGCGCGTCACCGTCGTCGTCCGTGGTCGACCCGGCGAGCCCGCCGAGCAGCGCGTCGTCGCGCTGCTCCTCAAGCCCGCCTTCGCCGCCCTCCGCGAGCGCGACGGCGCCGAGGCGGTCGCGGGGCTGGTCGGCGGCCGGCTGCAGGTGGTCGACGCCGACCTCGGCGGTCCGCTCCCCCCGCTGCCGGGCGACGTCGACGTCCTGGTCCACTGCGCCGGCGAGGTCAGCTTCGACCCGCCGATCGACGAGGGCTTCCGCACCAACCTCACCGGCACGCTGCAGCTGCTCGAGGCGCTGCGGGCCGGCGGCTCGCGCCCCCACGTGGTGCACGTGTCGACGGCGTACGTCGCGGGGCTGCGGTCCGGGTGGGTGCCGGAGGACCGGCACACGCACACGGTGGACTGGCGGACCGAGGGGGCAGCGGCGCAGGCCCTCGGCGAGCGCGCCGACCTCGAGAGCCGCGAGCCGGCCGTGCTGGCCGAGCTGCTCGCGGAGGCGCGCAAGGCACGGAGCGCAGCCGGGCCGCAGGCCGTGGCCACCGAGGCGGAGCGGCTGCGGCTGCGGTGGGCCCGCACGCGCCTCGTCGAGGCCGGCCGCGAGCGTGCCCGGACGCTCGGCTGGGCCGACTGCTACACGCTCACCAAGGCGCTCGCGGAGCGCGCGGTCGAGGAGGCCTGCGCCGACTGGGGCGTGCCGCTGTCGGTCGTGCGCCCGAGCATCATCGAGAGCGCGCTCGAGCGGCCCGCGCCGGGCTGGATCGAGGGCTTCAAGATGGCCGAGCCGGTGATCCTCGCCTACGGCCAGGGGCTGCTGCCCGACTTCCCGGCGGCGCCCGAGGCGGCCATCGACGTCGTCCCGGTCGACGTCGTCGTCGGGGCGCTGGTGGCGGCCGCGGCGTCGCCGCCGCCGGTGGGCGAGCCGGCGTGGTACCAGGTCGGGTCGAGCGCCCGCAACCCGCTGCGCTTCGCCGACCTGTACGGCCACGTCCGCACCTACTTCTCCCGCCACCCGCTGCCCGAGCGCGGGCGCGGCCACCACGCGGTGCCGGTGTGGGACTTCGCGGGCGGGACCCGGCTGGAGCGCCGGCTGCGGTTCGCCGAGCGCGGGCAGGGGCTGGCCGAGCGCGCCCTCGGAGCGCTGCCCTCCGTCTCCGCGCTGCGCCCGCTGCGGGCCCGGCTCGAGGGGACCGAGCGGCAGCTGCGCAGCGTGCGCCGACTCTCCGACCTCTACCAGGCCTACACGCAGGCCGAGCTGGTCTACGCCGACGACAACGTCCTCGCGCTGCACCAGGCGCTCGACCCCACGGATCGCGCCCTGTTCGGCTGCGACGTCGCGGTCGTCGACTGGGAGCACTACCTGGTGGACCTGCACTGCCCGTCCATCACCGGGCTGCTGCGGTGGGGCGCGGCTCTGCCCCCTCGGCCACGCCCGGTCCGGACCGAGGCCGTGCCCGACAGCAGCGGGCAGGTGGTCGCCGCCTTCGACATGGACGGCACGCTGCTGCCCTCCACCGTCGTCGAGGCGCTCGCCTGGGTGCGGCTGGCCGACGCCCCGCCCGGGCGCTGGCCGCGGGAGCTGGTCCGCCTCGCCGCCGACCTCCCCCGGCTCGCGAGCGCGGAACGGCACTCGCGCGCCGGCGTCGTGCGCGCGGTCACCGAGCGGTACGCCGGCGCCGACGTCGAGGCGCTCGCCGCGCTCGTCGACGAACGGGTCGGCAGCGAGGTGCTGTCCCGGCTGTCCCCCGCCGCGGTCCGCGTGGTCCGGGCGCACCGCGCTGCCGGGCACCGCACGGTGCTGGTCACCGGCGCCCTGGACGTCTTCACCCGGCCCCTCGCCCCGCTGTTCGACGAGGTCCTCGCGGCCCAGCTCGACGTCGGGCCGGACGGCACGGCCACCGGTCGGCTCGTGGCCTCGCCGGTGGTCGGTGAGGCGCGCGCGGCCTGGCTGCAGCGCCGCACGGCTCAGGAGGGCTGGGACCTCAGCAGGTCCGCGGCGTACGCCGACAGCCTCTCCGACCTGCCGATGCTGCAGGCCGTGGGCCTGCCCGTCGCCGTCAACCCCGACGCCGCGCTGGCGAAGGTCGCGCGCCGCGAGAAGTGGCCGGTCGAGCACTGGGCCTCGACGCCGGGCCGGAGCCGCTTCGCGCTGGCCGGAGCAGGCCGGTGAGCCGGGTCCTGCTCCGGGGCGCGGCCGCGGAGGTGTCCCGGTGAAGGCCCTGGCGCTGCACCGCAGCCTCCCCCGGTACCTGGCGCTGCGCGCCGCGTCCGGCCGGCTGCCCGCCTCGACCACCGTCGCGGTCGCCCCGCTGCGGCTCGGCGACCGGACCGCGCCGGCCCTGCCCGGAGCCGACTGGGTGCGGGTCCGGCCACGCCTGTCGGGCATCTGCGGCAGCGACCTCGCGACCATCACGGGCTCCTCGTCGCTGTACCTGTCCCCCCTGGTCTCCTGGCCGTTCGTCCCCGGCCACGAGGTCGTCGGCGAGCTGCTCGACCCGGCGCCGGGCCTCGCCGTCGGCAGCCGCGTGGTCCTCGACCCCGTGCTGTCCTGCCGGGCCCGCGGCGTGCCCGACTGCGCGGCCTGCTCGACCGGGTCGACCAACCGCTGCGACCGGGTCACCGTCGGGCACCTCTCCCCCGGCCTGCAGACGGGCTACTGCCGCGACACCGGCGGCGGCTGGTCCGGCGAGCTGGTCGCCCACGTCTCCCAGCTGCACGCCGTGCCCGACGCGCTGCCGGACGACCGCGCCGTCCTCTGCGAGCCGCTGGCCTGCGCCGTGCACGCGGTCCGGCGCGCCCGGGTCGAGCTCGGCGCGAGCGTGCTGGTGGTCGGCGCCGGCACGGTCGGGCTGCTCGTCCTGCACGCGCTGCGCTCGCTGGCGTCCGCCGGCCGGGTGACCGTCGTCGCGAAGCACCCGCGGCAGGCCCGGCTCGCCGAGGAGCTCGGCGCCGACGAGGTCGTGCTGCCCCGCGGGGCCGTGACCGCGGTCCGCCGCTCCAGCGCGGCGGTCCGGCTGTCCCCGGAGCGAGGCGCCGACCTGCTGCTCGGCGGCGTGGACGTCGCGCTCGAGTGCACCGGCTCGGCCGCCGCCCTCGAGCAGGCGCTGCGGACCACCCGTGCGGGCGGACGCGTCGTGCTGGCCGGCATGCCGCCGCCGGCGGACCTGACGCCGGCCTGGTTCCGCGAGCTGGAGCTGGTCGGCTCCTACTCCGCGGACGACGACGACTACGCCGTCGCGCTGCGGCTGCTGGCCGACCCGCGGCTCGCGGCGCTGCGCACGTCGTGGCACCCGCTCTCGCGGTACCGGGAAGCGCTCGACGAGGCCGGCGACGCCGGCCGGCTCGGACTGGCCAAGGTCGGCTTCGACCTGACGGAGGAGGACGCGTGAGACCAGGGTTCGTGCTCGAGGTCGACGAGCGGACACCACCGCTGCTCGTGCACCGGGGGGACGGCTTCGGGCTCGAGCGGTTCCCCCTCGGCACCCGCGTCGTCTACCCGCCGGAGCCGCTCCCGGGGCTGCCCGACGTGCGCGCGGCGATCGCACAGGCGCTCGAGGAGCCGATGGACAGCGAGCCGCTGCGGGTGCTGCTGCGCCCGGGCATGCGCCTGACGATCGCCTTCGACGACATCTCCCTGCCGCTGCCGCCGATGCGCACGCCCGACGTCCGGCAGCAGGTCATCGAGCAGGTGCTGGAGCTCGCCGCCGCAGCCGGGGTCGACGACGTCGAGCTGGTCGTCGCGAACGCCCTGCACCGGCGCATGACCGGACCGGAGATCCGCCGCATCGTCGGCGACCGGGTCTTCCGCAGCTTCTGGCCGCACGCCCTCACCAACCACGACGCCGAGGACCGCGACAACCTCGTCCACCTGGGCCTCACCGACGAGGGCGAGGACGTCGAGGTCAACCGGCGCGCCGGCACCTCCGACCTGCTGGTGTACGTCAACGTCAACCTCGTCTCGATGGACGGCGGCTGGAAGAGCACGGCCATCGGCCTGGCGTCCTACGCCTCGCTGCGGCACCACCACAACCCGCGCACGATGCGCCACTCCCGGTCGTTCATGGACCACAAGGCCAGCGCCCTGCACTCGAGCGCCTGGCGCATGGGGCACCTGCTCTCGCAGCACGTGAAGGTCTTCCAGATCGAGACCACGCTGAACAACCAGGCGTTCCCGACGTCGTACGGCTTCCTCACCAAGCGCGAGTGGGAGTGGACGCCGCGCGACGCCGCCACGTTCTGGGCGGTCAAGAACGGGCTGGACCGGATGCCGGGGCGGCTGCGCCGGCGGGCCTTCGGCAGCATCGTGGCCGACTACGAGGTGACGTCGGTGCAGGCCGGCGCCGTCGAGCCGGTGCACGAGCTGACGATCGCCAACGTGCACCGCCAGCAGCTGGTCGAGGTGCAGGGCCAGACCGACGTGCTGGTCTTCGGCCTGCCGTACCTGTGCCCGTACAACGTCAACAGCTCGGTGATGAACCCGGTGCTCGCCATGTGCCTGGGGCTCGGGTACTTCTTCAACATGTACCGAGGGCAGCCGCTGGTCCGCAAGGGCGGAGCCCTGATCCTGTACCACCCCGTGCAGAACGCGTTCGACCAGCTGCACCACCCCTCCTACGTCGACTTCTTCGAGGAGGTCCTCGGCGAGACGCGGGACCCCGTGGTCATGGAGGAGCGGTTCGAGAAGCAGTACGCGACCGACCCCTGGTACACCCACCTGTACCGGACCTCGCACGCGTACCACGGCGTCCACCCGTTCTACATGTGGTACTGGGGAGCGCACGCGCTGGACCACGTGGGCGACGTCGTCTACGTGGGTGGCGACCGCAAGGCCGTCGAGCGGATGGGCTTCCGATCCGCGTCCACGCTTCAGGACGCGCTGCAGATGGTGAGCGGGAGCGTCGGGACGTCCCCGACCATCACCTACCAGCACAACCCCCCGCACTCCATCGCGGACGTGCGGTGAGGCAGCTGGCCCGCGACTTCCGGTGGGGCCACCCCCGCGCGGTGCCGGCCGGCGCCCCGCGGGTCGAGCCGTCCCCGGGCCGCGAGGTCTCCACGGCCTGGGCCAGGACCGCACCCGCCCGCGCCGCCCGCGCGCTGCTCCAGTCCGGCGGCCTCGCGCCGCTCGTGCACGCCGAGGTGCGGCTCTCGGTCGAGGGCGTCGAGCGGCTGACGGCCCTCGGCGACGAGTCCGCGGTGATCGTGCTCAACCACACCAGCCACCTCGACACCGCCGCGCTGCTGACGGCGCTGCCGCCCGCGGTGCGGGCCCGCACGGTCGTCGCCGCGGCGGCCGACTACTTCTTCACCTCGTGGTGGAAGGCGGCCGGCACCGCGCTGGTGTTCGGCACCGTCCCGATCGAGCGGCGCGGCGGCGCTCCCACCGGCACGCCTGCCCGGCTGCTCGCCGACGGCTGGCACGTCGTCGTCTACCCCGAGGGGACGCGGTCGCCGGACGGCTGGCCGTCCCGGTTCCGCCCGGGCGCGGCGGCGCTCGCGCTGTCCTGCGGCGCCCCGGTGGTGCCCGTCGCGGTGCGCGGCTCCTACGCGGCGATGCCGCGAGGGCGTTCCTGGCCCGCTCCCGGCCGGCCGCGGGTGCGCCTGCTCGTCGGCGACCCGCTGCGCGCGCTCCCGGGCGAGGACGCGCTCGGGCTCACCGCCCGGGTCCAGGCCGAGGTCGCGCGGCTGCTCGACGAGGACAGCACCGACTGGTGGTCCTCCCTGCGACGCGCGGCCCAGGGTGTCCCGCCCGCGCTGCAGGGTCCGCCGACGTCGTCGTGGCGGCGCACCTGGGAGTCGAGCCGTCCGGTGCCGGACAGCTCAGCGACCGGGCCCGAGGTCTGGGGCGCCGGCCCCTACGCCTGAGGCCCGCCCCACGCCGGCCAGGACCGGCGCCCCGCCGGACGGCGGCGCGGCCGGTCGGGAGACGATGCCGGCCCGGCTCGCCTCCAGCGCCGCCCCGAGCGCGTCGACCACCACGCTCGGCGCGCCGAGGTCGTGCAGCACCGTGGACAGGTGCTCGCACAGCGCCGTGTAGTCGGCGTCGGTGATGCCCAGCCCGGCGTGGGCCGCCGCGAGCTCGTGCCCGACGTACTGCGCGGGGCCACCGAGCAGCTGCGACAGCAGGAGGACCTGGTGGCGCTTGAGGCGGGGCATGTCGACGCCGGCGAAGTGACCGACCAGCCGCGCGTCGGCCAGCAGGCGGACGTACAGCTGCTCGACGAGCTCCTGCACGACCACCGTGCCCCCGAGAGCACCGAACGGCGAGGCGGCGGCGTCCGGACGGGTCACGGCGCCGCCAGCCGGTAGCCGCGCTTGATGACGTTCTCGATGCAGGCCGGGTCGCCGAGGGCGTTCCGGAGGCGCCGCACGGCCATCTCGACCGCGTGGACGTCGTGGTCGGGTCCCGCCAGCTGGGCGCGCGTGACCACGTGACCGGGCTGTCGGGAGAGCAGCCCGAGCATCGCCATGGAGGCGGGCGACAGCGGGCGGAAGCGGCCGTCGACGACCGCCCCCGTCCCGCGGAGCTCCAGCCGGTGACCCGCGACGCGCAGGGGGACGCGCCTGCGGTGCAGGGCGTCCACCGTCGAGCGGACCAGCTCCCCGACCCGGGCCTGGCACGGCTTCACGGTCCGCACGCCGAGCCGCTCCAGGGGCGCCGCTGCCACGGGTCCGACGCAGACCGGCGTGACGTCTGCCGCCAGGCGGGTGAGCAGCTGCGGCAGCACGTCACCGGCGTCAGCGGCCGCGACGAGGTGCGCGGCGGCCGCCGCGCTCGTGAAGGTCAGCGCCTGGACCTGACCGGTCCAGAGCAGGGCCAGCAGCCGGTCGACGGCGGCCGGGTCGGCCGGGGCGCTCACCCGGTAGACGGGCAGCTCGACCACCTCCGCCCCGGCGGCGCGGAGCATGCTCGTCAGGTCAGGCATCGGGGCGCCGTGCAGCACGACGGCGACCCGGCGGCCCCGCAGCGGCAGGGCGAGCACCTGCTCGAGCAGGTGCCAGCTGGACTCCCCCGTCGCCACGTGGGTCAGCCCGGCCGTCGCCACCGCACCCGCCGCCTTCGGCCCCCGCGCCAGCACCGTGGTGCTGCGCAGGTGCTCGCGGAGCTGCTGGCCGACGCCCTCCCGGTCGCTCGCGTCGAGCCACCCGCGCAGGCCGAGCGCCGACGTGACGATGAGGACGTCGAGCGGTGCCCGCAGGCACGCGCGCGTCGCCTCGAGCAGCCGCGGCTCGTCGGCCTGCTGCTCGATCTGCACCGTGGGCGTGGCCAGCACGCGGGCGCCCCGCCGCTGCAACGGGACGACCAGCGCCTCGGCGCGACCCGCACCGGTGACGGCGACCGTCCAGCCCTCCAGCTCCTCCGGGTCGGTCAGCTCGGGCGGGGTGGTCGCGGGGGCGGTCATGCGGTCCCTTCACGTGCGTCGTGCGCGCGAGCGGGCTCGAGGATCGGGTCGGGGCCCTCGGGGTGTCCGATTCATCCTGCTCCGGGCAGGTGCCAGGTGCGTGTCCGTCGTGTTTCGGGCGGCCTCGGAGCTCACGCCCTCACCGTGACCCGCGTGCGCGCGCTCACCTGGTCGACCCGCGAGGTGCGCACGGTGGCGGTCAGCTCCCAGACGCCTGCGGTGGGCAGCGAGACGGCGCCGGCGAAGTGGCCCGGGCCGGCAGCGGTCAGCGGGACCTGCAGCCCGCGCAGGTCCTGAGCGGGCAGCGCGAGCGAGACACCCGCCTCCGCCACGGGCAGCACGCGACCCTCGAGGTCGACGACGGTGAGGTGCACGGCCACCTGCCCGGTGCGGGGCGGGAGGACCTCGACGGCGAGGAAGCCCTTGCCGAGGGGTCCGCCGTCGAACGGGAGCAGCACCGGCCCCGGGGGCCGCGGGAGCGCCGGCGCGACATCGGCGAGGGGCCGGGACGGGGAGGGGACGTCGGCCTGCGCGGCCGCCAGCCGGGCCGGCTCGAGGCCGACGAGCACGGACGACAGCCCGAGGACGACGACGGCGGCACCGGCCTCGACCAGGACCAGCCGTCGTACCCGGCCGCGGCCGGGCGCGCGCTCCGGGCGCCGCCCACCGGCGACGACGGCCGGACGGCGCGACCAGGAGCGCGCGAGGGCGCCGAGCAGGACCAGCCCGACGACCGTCGCCACCTTGAGCAGCAGGACCCGGCCGTAACCGGTGTCGAGCGCCGGCAGGCTGCGCACCTGCCGCCAGCTCTGGTAGCCCCCAGAGGCGACCAGCACGACGACCGAGACGACGGCCACCGGCGAGAAGGCGGCCACGGCAGCCGGCACTCCCGGCTCGTGCTCGTGGCGCCAGAGCATCACGAGCAGCCCCGCCAGGCCACCGGTCCAGACCGCCATCGCGACCAGGTGCGCGGCGTCCGCCGGCAGGGCGAGGGCGACGTCGGCGCCGACGCCCCCGTGCCCGGTCGCGCTCCAGGTCACGGCCAGTGCGGTCGCGAGGGCCAGGACGACCACGGCGTTCACCCGGGACGCGCGGCCCGGACGCAGCAGCACACGGAGCAGCGGCAGCGCGAGCGCCAGCAGGCCGAGGCGCACCAGCAGGCCGACGCCCACCCGCGTGTGCAGCGTGGCGGTGAGCAGCGCCGCGTCGCGCACCCCGGCGAGCGGGACGCCGGCGACGTGCGGCCCGTCGAGCAGGAGCGTTGCGGTGGTCGACCCCGCCGTGAGCGCCCAGCCCCAGAGCGCGAGCCGGCGCAGCCCGCGGCTGCCGCGGCCCCCGGGCCAGCAGAGGGCGACGAAGGCCGCCGGTCCCACGAGCAGGGAGAAGCCGAGGAACCCGGTCCAGCGGCTCGCCGTGTGCAGCACGTCGACGGCCCGGGAGTGGTCCGGGTCGGCGGTCGGTGCCGGAGGGGCGACGCCGGTGCCGTCTGCCGTGGCCTCCGCGACGTCGCCGACCCGGAACCCGTAGGCGCCGTCGACCGGGTGCCCGTCGGCCGACACGACGCGCCAGGCGACCGTGTAGCCGCCGTCCGGCAGCTCGGCCGGGACGCTCGCCTCGAGCGTCGTCGCGTCGTGCTCCGGGTGGACCAGGGCGCCCGTCCGCACCTGGCCCCCGGGGCCGAGCAGCCGCACGGTGCTCAGCCGCTCCTGCACCTTCTCCGAGAACGACAGCCGTACGTCGGCCGGGCTCGTGGACCCGAACACCTGGCCGTCGTTGGGCGCTGTCCAGACCAGCTCGCTGTGCGCCGCGGCCGGACCGGCGCCGAGCAGCAGGACGACGAAGGCGACCAGCGCCGTGCAGGCGGCGCGGACGCCGCGCCGCCTGCCCGGGCCGGTCACGCTACCGGCCTGTCCGCTGCGCCCACGAGCGCGGCGACGCGCTCGTCGGGGAGGTCGCTCCCCCGGCCGACCCCCTCCTCCCGGCGACGGCGCACGGCCAGGGCCAGCGCCGCCAGGCCGGCCGCGAGGCCGCCCGCACCGAGGGCCC
>JAODNQ010000158.1 GCA_025464695.1 Frankiales bacterium
CCGGGACTGTCGCGGGACCCGGGGCGGCCGGGGCAGCAGCTGCCGGGACTGCTGCCGGGGCTGCCGGGGCAGCAGCGACCGGCCCGGGAGCCGGAGCGCCCGCAGCGGGCGCGGCAGCGGGACCTGCGGCTGCCGGGGCGGCCGCGGGCGGAGCGTTCCCCACGGGCGCAGCCGGAGCGGCCGGGGACCCGGGCGGCGAGACGGGGCTGCCCGCCGCAGGCGCGGTCGTCGACGCAGCGGGCACGGCGGCCGCCGTGGCACCCGGGTCGGCGGAGGGAGCCGGCGGCGAGGAGACCACCGTCGGAGGGACGACGACAGGCGGGGCGGGCAGGACGACGGGGTCCGGAGCGGGTCCGGCCGTGACCGTGGGGGTCGCCGAGCCACTGGCGCTGGCACTGGGACTGGCGCTGGCACTGGCGCTCGGACTCGGGCTCGGGCTCGCACTGGGGCTCGCACTGGGCGTGGCGCTGGCGCTCGCGCTCGCGCTGGTCGTGGGACTGGCGGACGCGACCACGGCCGGGGCGGTGAAGGTCGTGGTGATCGTCGTCTGGCAGCTGACCGTGCTCCCGCCACCGTTCCCGCTGGAGTTGCACTGGCGCACGGTCACCCGCAGCGCGCTGGTCACCGTGGAGGTGGTGTCCACGCTGCACGTCAGGCGCAGGGTCGGTCCACCGCCGTTCGCCGCGTCGTTGCACTGGGTGACGTCCGCCGCCGGCGCCGCGCCGGAGGGCGAGCACACCACCGTGGGTGCGGTGCCGCCGCCGGCACCGGAGCGGTTGCACTGGTCGAGGGTCGGACCGGTCGTGGTGCCGCTCCCGACGACCGCGTTCCGGACCTCCACCGTGCAGGCGATCGTCGAGCCACCGCCGTTCGCCCACCTGTTGCACTGGTCGACGGACGTCGTGAGCTCAGGCTGGGCGGTGGTCCTGGTCGTGCAGGGGAGCACGGCGTTCGCCGCGCCGGTGCAGGCCGTCACCGTGACCGTGCTGCTCGCGACGCCGGAGCCGAGGTCCAGGGCGTTGTCGACGACGACGGTGCAGCGGAGCCCGCGGCCACCCGTGGCGTCGAGGTCGTCGTTGCACTGCGCGACGGACAGGGGGGCGGCACTCGCCTGGCCCGCGTGGACGATCCCGAGCCCCGTGCTGAGCAGGGCGGCGAGGAGGAGCACGAGCAGCACCCCGGTGCGCCTCGCCAGGGGGAGGTCGTCCCGGACGTCCAGGTGGCGCACGACGGGCAGGGGACGGGACAGCGCCATGGGCGTCTCCAGGTCGAGGCATCTCGAGGCGCACGCGAGGGGCGGGCGTCGTGGAGACAGGCGGCTGCGGGCGCAGCAGGTCGGGTCGGGCGGGTCGGCAGCCCATCGACCTCGTGCGCCGCGACCTTGAGCGAAGACCTCAGGCCTGCGGCAGCACCGGCGTCAGCGCCGTCACGCGGTTCTGCAGCATCTCCGCCACCAGGAACGCGAGCTCCAGCGACTGCCCCGTGTTCAGCCGAGGGTCGCAGGCGGTCTCGTAGCGGCCGGCGAGGTCGGCGTCGGTGAGGTCGTGCGCACCGCCGAGGCACTCGGTGACGTCCTCGCCGGTCAGCTCCACGTGCACCCCGCCCGGGTGGGTCCCGAGGTCGGCGTGGACCTCGAAGAAGCCGCGGACCTCGGCCATGACGTCGTCGAAGTGGCGGGTCTTGTAGCCGTTGCTGCTCTCGGTGGTGTTGCCGTGCATCGGGTCGCAGGTCCAGACGACGCTCCCAGGGCCGCGGGCGGCCTCGACGGCCTGCACGATGCCCGGCAGCACGTCGCGCACCTTGCCCGCGCCCATGCGGCTGATGACGGTCAGGCGGCCGGGCTCGCGGTCGGGGTCGAGGCGCTCGACCAGCTCGACCGCGGTCTGCGGCGTCGTCTTGGGCCCGAGCTTGAGGCCGATCGGGTTGGCGATCCGGCTGAGCAGGTCGATGTGCGCGCCGTCCAGGTCGCGGGTCCGCTCCCCCACCCACAGCAGGTGGCCGGACAGGCCGTACGGGCGGCCGCTGACGTCGTCGCGCCGGGTGAGCGCGCTCTCGTACTCGAGCACCAGCGCCTCGTGGCTGCTGTAGAGCTCGACGCCGTGGGTGGCGGGCATCCCGGCGAGGTCGAGGCCGCACGCGCGCATGAAGGCGAGCGCGCGGTCGATGTCGGTGGCCAGCGCGTCGTAGCGCGAGCCGGCCGGGCTGCCCTTGACGAAGTCGCGGTTCCACGAGTGGACGGCGGTGAGCTCGGCCGAGCCGTCGGTGGCCATGGCCCGCATGAAGTTCAGCGTGGCGGCGCTGTTGGCGTAGGCCCGGACGAGCCGGGACGGGTCCGGGGTGCGGTCGCCGTGGAGGTCGTTGACGGCGTCGCCGCGGTAGCTCGGGCGGCCGTCGGCCTCGAGGTCGGCGCTGCGCGGCTTCGCGTACTGCCCGGCCATCCGCCCGACCTTGACCACCGGCAGGGACGCCCCGTAGGTCAGGACGACCGCCATCTGCAGCAGAGTCCGCACGGTCCCGCGGATCTTCTCGCTGGTGTTCGCCGCGAAGGTCTCGGCGCAGTCGCCGCCCTGCAGCAGGAAGGCCTCACCACGGGCGACGGCGGCCAGCCGGGTCTTGAGGGTGTCGCACTCCTGCGGCTGCACCAGGGGCGGCACCTCGGCCAGCACGGTCGCGACGTCGCGCAGGGCGGCGGGGTCGGGCCAGGAGGGCTGCTGGGCTGCGGGCAGGTCACGCCAGGTGTCGAGGGCGGCAGTCACGTGCCTGGAGCCTAGTCCGGCGCTCTCAGCCGAAGAACACCTCGGCCTCGGCGTACCGCTCCAGCGGCACGGTCTTGAGCTCCCGGGTGGCCTCCTCCAGCGGCACGCGGACGATGTCGGTGCCCTGCAGCGCGACCATGACGCCGCTGTCCCCCTCGTGCACGGCGTCGGCGGCGTGCAGCCCGAAGCGGGTTGCCAGGACGCGGTCGTACGCCGTCGGGCTGCCGCCGCGCTGGACGTGCCCGAGCACGATCGACCGGGCCTCCTTGCCGGTGCGCTCCTCGATCTGACCGCTCAACCACGTGGCGATCCCGCCCAGCCGCACGTGGCCGAAGGCGTCGACCTCGCCGCTGGCCACCGTGTGCGTGCCCTCCTTCGGCGTCGCGCCCTCCGACACGACGAGGATCGGCGCGTACTCCTTCTCGAACCGGGACTCGACGTGCGCGACGACGGCGTCGAGGTCGAACGGCCGCTCGGGGATGAGGATGACGTTCGCCCCGCCCGCCAGTCCGCTGTGCAACGCGATCCAGCCCGCGTGCCGGCCCATGACCTCGACGACGAGTGCGCGGTGGTGGCTCTCGGCGGTGGTGTGGAGCCGGTCGATGGCCTCGGTCGCGATGCCCACCGCGGTGTCGAAGCCGAAGGTGTAGTCGGTGCCGCTGAGGTCGTTGTCGATCGTCTTCGGCACCCCGACGACGTTCAGCCCGGCCGCGGCCAGGTGCGTCGCGACGCCCAGCGTGTCCTCGCCGCCGATGGCCACCAGCGCGTCGACGCCGAGCGCGTCGAGGTTCGCCCGCACCCGCTCGACGCCGCCGTCGACCTTCATCACGTTGGTGCGGCTGCTGCCCAGGATCGTCCCGCCGCGCGGCAGGATCCCGCGGGTCTGCTCGACGCCGAGCGGCATCGTCAGGCTCTCGAGCGGGCCCTTCCAGCCGTCCCGGAAGCCGACGAACTCGTGGCCGTGGACCTCCACGCCCTTGCGGACGACAGCCCGGATGACGGCGTTGAGGCCGGGGCAGTCGCCGCCGCCGGTGAGCACTCCGATGCGCATGCGGCGGACCGTACCGCTCCAGACCGGCCCTCCCCGCGCCGATCACCCGCGTGTGCGCGCCCTGCTGCTGACCGCTGCCCTCGCCCTCGGGCTGGGGCTCGGCGGGCTGCCCGCGGACGCCTCCCCCACCCGGGCCCCCGACCTGCCGGCGCTGCGCGCGTCGCTGTCGGCGTCCACCGCCCGGGCGCAGGAGCTCGCCGACCGGCTCGAGCAGGCCGCGGCCCGGGACGGCGGCCTGCGAGCGCGGCTGCAGGAGCTGGCGCAGGAGTCCGACGACGCGCAGGCCGACCTCGACGCGCGGGTCCGGTCGGCCTACATCCACGGCGCGCCCGACCCGCTGGGCGACCTCGCCGTCCGGGTCAGCAGCCCCGCCCTGCCCCGCACGGTGCGGCAGGGGCTGTCGGCGTCGGTGCGGGTGCAGCGCGAGCTGGTGGACGCCGTCGGCGCGCAGAGCACGCGGGTGCAGGCGCTGCAGGCGCAGGCCGCCGCCTTCCGGGCCGGGCTGCGGGCGCAGGCGCTCGACGTCCTGGCCGAGCAGGACCGGGCGCGGGCGCTGCTGCGGACCGCCGAGCGGGAAGCCGCACGCCAGGCCGCTGCCGCCTCCGAGGCGGCTGCCGCGGCCGAGGCAATGGCGGAGCAGGAGCGGTTGCGCGTCGTCGACGAGC
>JAODNQ010000297.1 GCA_025464695.1 Frankiales bacterium
CTGGTTGGAGACGGGCACGGACCTCCGCGACCCGCGCAGGACCTCCGTGCGCCTGGACCTGCCGTGACCGCGCCGCTCGTTCCCCGGCTGCGCCAGCAGGCCGCGTTCTGCGACGGGGCGGGCAGCCCCCTCATGCGCGCGCTCCTCGAGGGCGCCGCCGATGACCTCGCGGCCGGCGGCCCCGTGGCCGACCTGCTCGGGCCCCTGGAGGACGACCCGCCCGGCAGCGTGCCCGCGCTCCGCTTCGCCGGCGCCCTGCACCGGCTCGTGCTCGAGCGCCGTGCCCCCCTGCTCGCGACGCACTACCCGAGCGTCGGGGGGACGGCCCCCGTGGAGGAGGTGTGGTCCGCCGCCCGCGACGCCGTCGTCGAGCACCTGGAGCTGCTGCGCCTGCTCATGCGTCGTAGCGTGCAGACCAACGAGGTCGGCCGCGCCGCCGCGCTGCTGGGCGCTCTGGCGCTCCTGTCCGAGGACCGCCTCCCGGTGCGCCTGCTGGAGGTCGGTGCGAGCGCGGGCCTGAACCTGCTCGCCGACCGCTTCGCGCTCCGCGTGGAGGGGGTGCTGCGCGGGGACCCGGGCAGCCCGGTGGTGCTGGACGAGCCGTGGCAGGGCGTCCTGCCCCCGGACCGGCCGGTCGAGGTCGTCGAGCGGCGAGGCTGCGACCCGGCGCCGCTCGACGCGCGCTCCACGGAGGACCGGCTCACCCTCACGTCCTACGTGTGGGCCGACCAGGCCGACCGCTTCGCCCGCTTGCGAGGGGCCTTCGCTGTCGCGGACCGCGTGGGCGTGCGGGTGCTGCCGCTGCCGGCGTCGGTCTTCCTGGGTCAGGAGCTGGCGTCCCCGCGACCCGGCGTGCGGACGGTCGTGTGGCACAGCGTCGTCCGGCAGTACCTGACGCCGCAGGAGCGTGCCGACGTCGACCTCCTGCTCGACGAGGCCGGGGCCCGGGCGACGCCGGAGGCCCCGCTCGTCCGGCTGACGCTGGAGCCGGAACGGGTCGGGGACGCGACGACCGGGTTCCAGGTGAGGGCGCAGACCTGGCCCGGCGGGCAGACCACCGTGCTGGCCGACGCCGAGGCGCACGGACCGCCCGTCGTCTGGCGACCCCCTCCTGCGTGACGGCGAGCACGCTGGGAGGATGGCTGCCCACCACGCACCGTCATGCAGCCAGAGGAGTCCACGTGCAGTTCGGCCGGTACTACGAGGAGTTCGAGGTCGGGGCGGTCTACAAGCACTGGCCAGGGAAGACGGTCACCGAGTACGACGACCACCTGTTCTGCCTCATCACCATGAACCACCACCCGCTGCACCTGGACGCCAACTACGCGGCCACGACGCAGCAGGGCAAGAACGTCGTCGTCGGGAACTACGTCTACTCGCTGCTGCTGGGGATGTCGGTGGCCGACGTGTCGGGCCGCGCGATCGCGAACCTCGAGGTCGAGAGCCTCAAGCACGTCTTCCCGACGTTCCACGGCGACACCGTCTACGGGCAGACCGAGGTCCTCGACAAGAACGAGAGCAAGAGCAAGGACGACCGCGGCGTCGTCTACGTCGAGACCAAGGGCTACAACCAGGACGGCGTCCTGGTGTGCATCTTCCGTCGCAAGGTCATGGTCCCGAAGCGCAGCTACGCCGACAAGACCGGCGGCGAGTTCCCGGGCCGCCCGGAGCTGCGCGAGGGCTGATCGGCCCAGCGGTGTCCCCCGTCCGGCCGAGGTTCGGCCGCGTGCCGGGCGGGGACTCCTCAGGGCATGACACTCGTGCTGATCGTCGTCGGAGTCATGCTGCTCGCCGCCATCGTCGCTGCCGCCGGGGGCTTCCGCTCCCGCACGCGGACGGCTGTGGTCGAGCGCCCGGTGCGTCGTCGCGTCGTCACGGCGCCGGTCGACGAGGTCGTCGAGCGGCGCGTCGTCGAGTAGCGCGCGCTTGACCGGCGGGGCGCGGCGGCGGAGCGTGCAGGCATGAGCATCCCCGCGACCTGTCCGCGCTGCGGCGACGCCCTGCGAGCTCCGGGCCTCATGGACAGCGCCTGGCAGTGCGGGCGGCACGGGGCCGTGGCTCCGCTGCGGGTGGCGCCCCGCGTGGGCCACGAGCACCTGCAGCAGGTCTCCCGAGGCGCGGAAGTGCCGGTCTGGGCGCCCCTGCCGCTCCCGGCGGGCTGGTCCGTCACCGGGCTCGCCGTCGCCGGACCCGAGTCGGCTGCCTGCTCCGTCGCCGTCACGTTCTCCGGCCCGAGCCCCCTCGGCGGGCCGGCCGACATGGTGCTCGTCGCCGAGGAGCCGGGCACCGGGCTCGGCGCGCGGGTGGCCGGGCTGGACGGCGTCGACCCGGGGACGGTCGCGACCGGTGCTCCCGACGCGAAGGTCGAGGCGGCGGGGCACGACACCCCGCTGTGGCGGTGCGACTCCGCCGACGACCGCTGCGCCTTCGTCGGCGAGGCCGGCGGCGTCTGGCTGTGGGCGGTGCTCTGGCCGCCGGCCGCCGAGCTCGTGCTGCTCGAGCACGTCGTCCTGCACGACCTGCGCCACGACGCCCACGTCGCCGACGTCCTGCCGTTCGGCGCCCCGACCACGCGGCTGAGCGGCGGCTAGCGTCGGGCCGGTGAGCCGCATCGACCTGCACACCCACTCGACCGCCTCCGACGGGACGACACCGCCCGCCCGGCTGGTGGCCGAGGCCGCGGAGGCCGGGCTCGACGTCGTCGCCCTGACCGACCACGACACCACCGGCGGTTGGGACGAGGCCGCCGCGGCGCTGCCGCCCGGCCTGTCGCTGGTGCGCGGCGCGGAGATCAGCTGCGCCGCCGACGGCATCTCGCTGCACCTGCTGGCGTACCTGTTCGACCCCGCGGAGCCGGAGTTCGCCGCCGCCCGGAAGCGGCTGCGGGAGTCGCGGGTCGGCCGGGCCGAGCTCATGGCCCGCCGGCTGGAGGACGCCGGCACGGGCGTCACCTGGACGCGGGTGCAGGAGCTGGCCGGCGGCACCGTGGGCCGTCCCCACGTCGCCCAGGCCCTGGTCGAGGCCGGGCAGGTCGCCACCGTCGCCGACGCCTTCACCCGGGAGTGGATCGGCACCGGCGGCCGCTTCCACGTCTCCAAGGTCGAGCTCGACGTCGTCGAGGCGGTGCGGCTCGTCGTCGGGGCAGGGGGCGTGGCGGTGTTCGCGCACCCCGCCGCGAACAAGCGGGGCCGGACCGTTGCGGACGACGTCGTGCGGACGATGGCCGACGCCGGGCTCGCCGGGCTGGAGGTCGACCACGTCGACCACGACGACGACGGCCGTGCCCACCTGCGCGTCCTCGCGGACGAGCTCGGTCTGCTGACCACCGGCTCCAGCGACTTCCACGGCGCCAACAAGACGGTGCAGCTGGGGGCAGAGACGACGTCGCCGGCGTCGCTCGAGCGGATCGTCGCGCTCGCGACCGGCCTCCCGGTGCTCACGGGCTGACCGCTCGGCCGCGCCCCGGTGGGGTAGGACTGCGCCATGCGCCGGATCCCGCTCCCGCCCGCCCTCGCCGTCCGCGTGCTGTCCCTGGCTGCGGCGACCCTCGTCGTCGGCGCTGTCGGCGCGCTGCCCGCTGCGGCGGCCCCTCCCGCGACGACGGTCGTGCTGGCGGCCGGCGACACCGGTGTGGCCGACGTCGTCGCGAGCCTGCGCGCGGACCCGGTCTACGTCGACGCGGACTCCTCCGACGTCGACCTCGACCGCGACCAGGTCCGGGCCCAGATCGCGCGCAGCAACGCCGTCTCGGTCTACGTCGCGGTGCTGCCCCCGGCCGCGGCCAGCGCCCTGGGCGGTGAGAGCCGGCTGAACACCGCGATCGGGAGCCGCCTGGGCGCCCGCGCGGTGCTGTTCACGCTGGTCGGCGACTCCCTCACGGGCGGTGCCGGCAACCAGACCGGCTTCGGAGCGGGCCAGGCCGACGCCATCGCCAAGGGCGCGTCGACCGGCGACGTGACGTCGCGGCTGGTGCGGGTGGTCGAGCAGGTCCAGAGCGTGGTGGCGCAGCAGGGGGTCCCGGCGTCGCCGTCCAGCGACGGCTACTCGGGCGGCGGGTCGGGCGGGGGCGGCGGCGGGACGGTCCTCGCCGTCCTGGCGCTGCTCGGGATCGGTGGCGGCGGGCTCTACTACGCCCGGTCGCGGAAGCGGGCGTCCCGGCAGATGGAGGGTTCGCGGGCCGACGTCACCTCGCTCTACGACCGGCTCGGCGCCGACGTCTCGACCCTGTCGCCCGGCGACGACGCGGTCGCGCGGCAGGCCCTGGCCGACGCCGCGGAGCGCTACAACGCCACGGGCGCCCTGCTGTCGCAGGCCGACACCCCCGGCGAGTACGAGGCGGCCCGGCGGACCGTCGTCGAGGGGCTGGCGGCGACCCGGATGGCGCGGACCCGGCTCGGGCTCGACCCCGGCCCGGAGGTGCCGCCGCCGCCCGGCTCCGGCCCGCAGCTGGCCCAGGCCGAGCGGGTCGCTGTGGGCGACCAGGAGTACGAGGCGTCCCCGACGTACACGCCCGGGCTCAGCCACTACTGGGGCGGCGGCCTGGTGGGCGGCCGGATGGTCCCGGGCGGCTGGTACGGCGTCCCGTTCTGGGAGTCGATGCTGATCGGCAGTGCGCTGGGCAGCGCCTTCGGCGGCGGCGGCGGGCTGTTCGGGGGCGGCTACGGCGGCGGGTACGGCGGCTACGAGCGCGGCTACGAGGAGGGCGTCGACGACGCCCGGGACGCGAGGGGTGGCGGCGGGGACTGGGGCGGCGGTGGCTTCGACCTCGGAGGCGGCAGCTTCGGAGGCGGCGGGGACTGGGGCGGCGGCGGGGGCGGCGACTGGGGCGGTGGCGGCGGAGGGGACGGCGGCAGCTGGTAGCCCCGTCCTGTCGGACCCCTCCGGCAGACTGAGGGCATGACGCAGCTGGGCCTCGAGGGGATGCCGAAGCGGCTGTTCGCCTGCACCCCGTCGCGGCTGACGGGCTGGGCGGACTGCCCGCGGCGCTACCGCATGACCTACCTGGACCGGCCGACGCCGCAGAAGGGCCCGCCGTGGGCGCACAACACCGTCGGCGCGGTGGTCCACCTCGCCCTGGCCCGCTGGTGGTCGCTGCCCCGCGAGCGCCGGACGCCCTCGGGTGCTCGGGCGCTGCTGGACAGCGCCTGGAAGACCGACGGCTTCCGGACGCCCGAGCAGGCGCAGGACTGGCGGGGGCGGGCGGGCGACATGGTGGAGAGCTACGTCGCGACGCTCGACCCGGACGACGAGCCGGCGGGCGTCGAGCGGACCGTGTCGGTGAAGAGCCCGGTCCTCGCCGTGAGCGGTCGGGTCGACCGGATCGACGTGCGGGGCGACGAGGTCGTCGTCGTGGACTACAAGACCGGCAGGTCGGCGCTCACCACCGACGATGCCCGCGGGTCCCTGGCCCTGGCGCTGTACGCGCTGGCCTGCCGGCGGACGCTGCGCAAGGACTGCACGACCGTCGAGCTGCACCACCTGCCCAGCGGCGAGGTGCTGCGGTGGGAGCACACGGCGGAGGGGCTGGCCCGCCACCTGTCCCGGGCGGAGGCCCTGGGCGAGGAGGCGGCCGAGGCGACCGAGGCGCTGGCCGAGGGCGGGGACCCCGACGCGCTGTTCCCCGCACGGCCGGGGAACCGGTGCGGCTGGTGCGACGTCGTGCGGCACTGCCCGGCGGGGAGAGCGGCGGGCGGGCCGAAGCAGCCGTGGGCGGGCCTGGCGGAGTGAGCCGGAACCGCTCAGAGGCTGCGGCGCGCGTCGTCCAGGTATTCGGCGGCGGCGCGCAGGAGGTCGCTCCGGTCACGCAGCAGACCCAGCCCGACGTTGCACCTGCGGCAGAGCAGGCCTCGGACGCGGCCGGTCCGGTGGCAGTGGTCCACCGCGAGGTCCCAGCCGTCCTTCTCGGGCTCCTCGCAGATGGCACAGCGGCCGTCCTGCTCGTGGACGAGCGCCCGGTAGAGCTCGAGAGTCAGCCCGTAGCTACGGAGCTTGTGGGCTTTGACCGATTCCGCGTAGCGCTCCGGGTTCTGCTCTCTCCAACGCTGGGTGCTCTCCTGCCTCCTTGCTCTGTCCTTCGCCACGTGGGCCCGGTTGATGGCGTTGCGGCACTCCTTGCACCGCCGGTTCCTGCCGCTCGGGCGCGACGCCTCGCGGTGGAACTCCTGCTCGGGCTTGGTCGCGCCGCACTCGACGCACGTGAGTGCGCGCGGCCCCAGCGCGTCGTCGAGCATGCTGCAGTCTGACTTCCAGGTACGACATCCCGGCGAGGACCGAGGGCTGCTGCCGGAGGCACGGTCCGACTGCACGGACGAGACGGAGTCACCATGACCGAGCCCAGGAGCACCACGGGGCAGCTGCACGACGGCGCTCGCCGGCAGGGCTGGACGAGCGCCAAGGCGGCCACCTTCACGGAGTCGGTGATCCGCGAGATGAGCCGGCTGTGTGCGGCCTCGGGCGGGGTCAACCTGGCCCAGGGCTTCCCCGACTTCGCCTGCCCGCCTGAGCTCAAGGAGGCGGCCAAGGCCGCCATCGACGCCGACGTGAACCAGTACGCCGTCACCTGGGGCGCGCCCGACTTCCGGGCCGCGCTGGCGGCGAAGGTGGGCCGGACGTACCCGGGCTGGGCGGTCGATCCGGACACCGAGGTGTGCGTGACCTGCGGCTCCACGGAGGCGATGATCGCGACCCTGCTCGCCACGGTCGATCCCGGTGACGAGGTGATCGTGTTCGCCCCCTTCTACGAGAATTACGGCCCCGACGCCGTGCTGTCGGGAGCGACGCCTCGCTACGTGACGCTGCACGCCCCGGACTGGAGCGTCGACGAGGCCGAGCTTCGGGCTGCCTTCTCCGACCGGACGCGGGCGATCATCGTCAACACCCCGCACAACCCCACGGGGAAGGTGTTCACGCGCGAGGAGCTCGGCCTCGTCAGCGAGCTGTGCCAGCGGTACGACGTCCTGTGCCTCACCGACGAGATCTACGAGCACATCGTCTACGACGCGGAGCACGTCCCGCCGGCGACGGTGCCCGGGCTCGAGGACCGCACGGTGACGATCAACGCGCTCAGCAAGACCTACGCCGTCACGGGCTGGCGGGTCGGCTGGACGATCGCCCCGCCCGCGATCACCAGCAGCATCCGCAAGGTCCACGACTTCCTCACCGTCGGTGCCGCGGCCCCGCTGCAGGCGGCTGGGGTCGCGGCCATGGAGCTGCCGGCCTCGTACTACGCGGCGACGGCCGCGGCCTACCGCGAGCGGCGCGACGTCCTGTGCGGCGTGCTCGAGCAGGCCGGGTTCCGGTTCCGGGTGCCCGACGGCGCGTACTACGTGCTGTGCGAGACCGGTGCCCTCGACCCGGCGCAGAACTCCAGTGCCTTCGCCCGACGGCTCGTCGTCGACCCCGGGGTCGCCGTCGTGCCGGGGACCAGCTTCTTCGCCGACCCCGCCGACGGCGCCCACCTCGTGCGGTTCGCCTTCCCGAAGCGCCTCGAGACCCTGCACGCAGCGGCCGAGCGGCTGGCCCGGCTGTGAGCGGAGCGAGTCCTGGTGTCGGCGTGAGCGCCGTCGTCGTGCGACCGCACCTGCTGCTCGAGTACGTGCTGGCGCCGGACTACCTCGAGCGGCGGGCGTCGTTCCGGGAGCAGCACCTCGCCCACCTCGCCCAGCGCGACGACCTGGTGCTGGCGGGCGCGCTCGACACCGCGGAGCGGGCGCTGCTCGTGTTCCGGGAGAGCGACGTCGCGGCCGTCGAGGCCTTCGTGGCGGCCGACCCGTACGTGCAGCAGGGGCTGGTGACGCGCTGGACGGTCACACCGTGGAACGTCGTGGGGGGTGCTGCCGCCGGGTAGTCGCGCGGTGGGAGCGGTGCCCGGGCTGCCGGTGGTCGCGCCGCGCTCAGGAGGGTGCGTCGTACTCCCAGCGGCGGTACTCCTCGGCCACGGTCATCCCCACCCCCTCGTAGAGCCGGCGCGCGGTCGCGTTCTCGCCGTCGACCGTCAGCGACGTCGCGGACAGCCCGGCCGCGACGTCGCGTCGGAACACCTCCGCCAGCAGCGCCTGTGCCAGGCCCTGCCCCCGGGCCCACGCGTCGACCGCGAGCGTCGCGACGAAGCCCTCGCCGAGCCGGTTGCTCGTCGTGGCGACGCCCAGCAGGTGCCCCTCCCGGACGACGCACACGGCGTCGGAGCCGTCGGGGAAGGAGGACGCGACCCACTGCTCGAGGGTGCGCGGGTGGCTGCCGGGGCTGCCGGCGAAGGCGCGCTGGACGAGTGCGTGGACCTCGATGAGGTCGCGGTCCACGACGAGCGGCCGCAGCACGACGCCCTCCGGCCAGGGCTGGAACGGGAGGTCACCGTCGTGTGAGCGGCACAGGCGCCAGACGGTCCGGGCCGGCCGGAAGCCCGTGTCGGTCAGCGGCCCCGCGACCGGTCCGTCGGCCCGGGGACCGCTCCAGTGCACCAGGTGCCCGACACCACGCTCCTGGGCCTGCCGGAGCACGGCGGAGAGCAGCGCCCGGTGCAGCTCCGGGCGGCCGGGCTCGACCGCCGACTCGGCGTCGCCGTCCTCGCTGAGGTGCGCGTAACCGACGAGCCGTCCCTGCTCGCGGACGGCGGTGCACCACGTCGTCGGCTCCGCGAGGGGCGGGGCGACGTCGGTCGCCTCCGTCTGCGGCGCGCCGTACTCGACCGCGTCGAACACACGGAACAGGGCGAGGACGTCGTCGGCGTCAGGAGGGCCGGCGGGCGTCCAGGTGAGCACGGGTCGATCCTCGCGGGCGGCGCAACCGACTAGAGGCCCAGCCGCTCCTTGGCCGCCGTGACGTGCGGCCCCTGCCGCAGGCCCTCGGGGACGACGAGGACGCCGCTGCGGAAGGCCATGCCCGCGGCCGTCGCGGCGAGGTCGCTCGTCGGGATCTGCGGGACCGCGTAGAGCCGGCGGGCCCAGGGCGGCAGCATCGCGGCGGCGGCGACGGCGAGGGCGGCCCACGCGGGGCGGGCCGGGGTGCCCAGCTGCACGAGGGCGGGCATCGGGGGCCACAGCACGAACAGGGCCGCCCGGCGGGCCTCCGCCGTCACCCGGAGCTCGGGCTGGACGTCCGCGAAGTACTGCGCCACCTCGTCGACGCTGCCCGGGACGTCGTCGGGGTCGAGCCCGACGAGGGACGCCTGCAGGGTCTGCTCGCCGTAGTAGCGGTCCTGCTCCTCGCGGGTGAGGCGCAGGCCGCAGCGCAGCGCCGTCGACAGGAACGACTCGACCTCGACGCAGTGCACCCAGCGCAGGAGCTCCGGGTCGTTCACCCGGTACGGCGTGCCGGACTCCGGCTCGGTGCCGGAGAGCTTCCAGTGGATGCCGCGCACCTTGGCCGCGGCGATCCGGGCCTCGCGGGTGGTGCCGAACGTGGTGATCCCGACGTAGTCGGCGGTCCGGAAGAGGCGGCCCCAGGGGTCCTGCCGGAAGTCGCTGTGCTGCGCGACCCCGGCCATGGCGAGCGGGTGCACCGCCTGCAGCAGCAGAGCGCGGAGCCCCGCGATCGCCATGGAGGGGTCGGCGTGCACGCGCCAGGTGACGCTGTCGGGCCCGAACAGGCCCGGGTCGGGGTCGAGGGACAGGGCCGAGGTCACCCGTCCACGGTGCCACGTGCGCGGGCCGGGCACACCCCGGGGAGGATGAGGGCATGAGCTACGTCGCGATCAACGTCCTGACCGTCCCCGAGGGCGCCGGCGCCACGCTGGAGGAGCGGTTCGCCGCCCGCCAGGGCGCCGTCGACAGCGCCCCGGGCTTCGAGCACTTCGAGCTGCTGCGCCCGCTCGAGGGCACCAGCGACTACCTCGTCTACACGCGCTGGCGCTCCGAGGCCGACTTCACGGCGTGGCGGGAGTCGCAGGCGTTCGGCCAGGGTCACGCCCAGGCGAGCGGCCGGCCCGAGGGCGTGCGACCGGCTGCGACCGGCAGCACGATCTGGGCCTTCGAGGTGGCGCAGCAGTCCGACGGGGCAGGAGCCACGGCATGAGCGAGCAGACGCACGAGGAGATCCCCGGCATCCCCACCACGGACCCGGGTGCCCAGCAGGAGCCGGGCCAGGGCGAGCAGACGCCGGAGGAGCAGGGCACGCTGCCGCCGGAGCACCCGGACGGCGAGCCCGGCTTCGCCTGACCCCGCCGCGCCTGGGCCAGGTGCGCTCTGGCGGGACGGCTCAGGCGTAGAAGCGCAGCAGTGCCGCGACGGTGTCGGGCGCGTTCTCGACGGCCGGTGAGTGCGCCGCACCGGGAACGACGACGTGCTCCGCCCCGAGCCGCTGCGCCATGTCGGCCTGCGCCTCCGGGGTCCAGGCGTCGTCGTCCGCGCCGTGCAGGACCAGGGTCCGGGGGGCGACCGCGGCCAGGTCGGCGACGCGGTCGGGCTCGCCGAGCAGCGCGTCGCCCATGGCGAGCAGGCCGGTCTGGCTGCCGGCGAGGAAGCGCGCGCGCAGGAAGTCGCGGAGGTCGGCGCCCATCGCCTGGGCCCGCGGGTCATCGGCCTCCACCGCCTCGACGGCGTCCCGGACGGCAGGCAGCCCGCCCTGCTCCACCAGCGGCCGCAGGAACTGCATCATGTCCGCCCGGTTGCCGCCCAGGGCGCCCGGGCCGCTGCTCATCAGCACGAGCGAGGAGAAGGTGCCCGGGTCCTGCAGCACCGCCGCCCGGGACACCAGACCGCCGAAGCTGTGGCCGAGCAGGTGGACGGGAGCGGCGAGGGAGCGGGCGGCCTCGAGCAGGTGCGCGCCGAGCGCCTCGACCGTGTAGGCGTCGTCGTCGTCGGGCCCGGGCGACTCGTACTGACCGCGCTGGTCGACCGCGACCGCCCGCAGCCCGGCGGCAGCCAGCGGCGGCAGCAGCAGGCGGAAGTCCTCCTTGCTGCCGGTGTAGCCGGGGACGAGCAGCACCGTTGCGCGGGCCCCGCCGTCGGGCTCCTGCACGTGGGCGGCCAGCGGGCCGGACGGCAGGTCGAGGACGGTCGGGCGGGCACCGGGGGGCAGCAGGCTCACGGACGTCGAGCCTAGGCGCGCCGCGCGCGGACGGTGTGCTGGGCCGGATCAGTGCGGGACCGGTGGCGGCGAGGGGGTGCGACCAGCGCGGGACCGGCGGAGGGCCTTCCCGGGCGCCAGCGCCGGGCGAGCTCAGCGCTGGACGGGCTGAGCGCGCGACGGATCCAGCGCTGGACGGGCTCAGCGCTGGACGGGGACGAGCGCGACGTCGGACACGACGCCGTCGTCGAGCTGCAGCGTCATGAGCGTGCACACCGGCTGCCGGCGCCGGTCGGTCGGGGAGCCCGGGTTGAGCAGGCGCATGCCGCCCGGGGAGACGGTGTCCCACGGGATGTGGCTGTGGCCGAAGACGAGCAGGTCGACGCCCGGGTGGGCGGCGTCGGCGCGACGCTCCCGGCCGGCCGACGCGCCCGTCTCGTGCACGACGGCGACCTGGACGCCGGCGAGCTCAGCCCGGGCCACCTCGGGCAGCCGGGCACGCAGGGCGGGCCCGTCGTTGTTGCCCCAGCAGGCCAGCAGCCGGGCCGCCCGCGCCTCGAGGAGGTCGAGCAGCCCGACGTCGACCCAGTCACCCGCGTGGACGACGACGTCGGCGCGGGCGACCTCGTCCCACACCTGCGGCGGGAGGTCCTTCGCCCGTCGGGGCACGTGGGTGTCGGCCAGCAGGAGCAGGCGCACGGCTACTCCGCGGGAGCACTCTCGCCGGAGGCCTCGGCACCGTCGCCGGCGCCCTTGCCGCGGCCACGTCCGCCACGACGACGGCGCTTGCGGGCCTCGCCCTCGGCGGCCGGGCTGTCGCCCTCGGGGTCGGCGGTGGGCGCCTCCCCGGCGACGGCCGCGAGGGCGGCACCGGCGCCGCGGGTGCGCTGACGCGTGCTGCTGCTGCGCTTGGGGAGCACGGGGGCGTCGTCCTCGACCGGGGCGTCGGCGCTGCGACCCCGCCCGCCGTCACGACCGCCGTCGCGACCGCTGTCCCGCCCGCCGTCACGGCCGGTGCGCGCGGCCGGCTTGCGGCGCCCGGTCTCGCCGACGTCCTCGAGCACCTCGGCGTCCAGGCCCTCCCGGGTGCGGGACGCGCGGGGAAGCCGGCCGGTGATGCCCTCGGGGATCGACAGGTCGGTGAACAGGTGCTTGCTGCTGCTGTAGGTCTCGACCGGCTCGGCGAACGGCAGGTCGAGGGCCTTGTTGATCAGGCCCCACTTGGGGATGTCGTCCCAGTCGACGAACGTGACCGCGACGCCCTTGGCGCCGGCGCGGCCGGTGCGGCCGATGCGGTGCAGGAAGGTGCTCTCCTCGTCGGGGCACTGGTAGTTCACGACGTGCGTGACGTCCTGGACGTCGATGCCGCGGGCGGCGACGTCGGTCGCGACCAGGACGTCGATCTTGCCGCTGCGGAAGGCGCGCAGGGCCTGCTCGCGGGCGCCCTGGCCGAGGTCGCCGTGCACGGCGGCGGCCGCGAAGCCGCGCTCCTCGAGCTCGAGGGCGACCTTGTCGCACGTGCGCTTGGTGCGGCAGAAGACCATGGTCAGGCCGCGGCCCTCGGCCTGCAGGATCCGGGCCAGGACCTCGACCTTGTCCATCGCGTGGGCGCGGTAGACGTAGATCGCGGTGTCCGGGACGGTGCGCTTGGCGTCCGCCTCCTCGGCCCGGATGTGGGTCGGCTGCGTCATGAAGCGGCGCGCCATGGTCACGACCGGGCCGGGCATGGTGGCCGAGAACAGCATCGTCTGCCGCTCGGTGGGGAGCTGCTCGAGGATGCGCTCGACGTCGGGCAGGAAGCCGAGGTCGAGCATCTCGTCGGCCTCGTCGAGGACGAGGACCCGCACCTGCGACAGGTCGAGGTGACCCTGGCGGGCGAGGTCGAGCAGGCGGCCCGGGGTGCCGACGACGACGTCGACGCCCTTCTTGAGCGCCTCGACCTGGGGCTCGAAGGCCCGGCCGCCGTAGATCGTCTGCACCCGGACCTTGCGGACGCTGCCCGCGGTCTCGAGGTCGCGGGCGACCTGGACGCAGAGCTCGCGGGTCGGGACGACGACCAGGGCCTGCGGGGTGCCCGAGCCGCCCTCGTCCTTGCTCTTGACGCGCTGCAGCAGGGGGACGCCGAAGCCGAGCGTCTTGCCGGTGCCGGTGCGGGCCTGCCCGATGAGGTCCTGGCCCGCGAGGGCGATCGGCAGGGTCATGGTCTGGATGGCGAACGGAGAGGTGATGCCGGCGGCGGCCAGCGCCTGGACGGTCTCGGGGAGGACGCCGAGGGCGGCGAACCCGTTCTGCTCTGCTGTGGTCACGTGGGGAGTGCCTCTCGATGCCGCGCCGACCACGGCAGGAGGGGGCTGGCACAGCGGCTCAGCGGCCGCCCTGCGTGGTTCCGCAGAGCGGTGCGAGCCGGCCGGCGCCCCGCGAGGGGGGTCCGCGCACACGGTGCGGGAGGGCGTGTGCCGACCCGTCTGGTGCTGAGACTACCGGCTACCCTGCGCCCGCTCCGGCTGCGCCACGACGGCAGCTCCACCCGACCGGAGCCGACGAGAGGACCGCGACGCATGGCCGCCACGCTCGACCCCTCGACCGTCGACCTGCTGGGGGTGCTCGCCTACGGCGAGCTGACCGCGTTCGAGCGGCTGGCCAGCGACGCGCAGTACGCCCCGACGGTCGCCGACAAGGCCGCCCTCGGGGGCATGGCCGTGGCGGAGTTCGGCCACTTCCGGCAGCTGCGCGACTTCCTCGCCGCCGCGGGCGTGGACCCCGAGGAGGCGATGGCGCCGTTCGTCGCCTCGCTCGACGCCTTCCACCTGGCGACGCTCCCGAACGACTGGCTCGAGGGTCTGATCAAGGCCTACATCGGCGAAGGCCTGGCCACCGACTTCTACCGGGAGGTGGCCGAGCGGGTCGCCGACCCGGAGGCCCGGGCCCTGGTGCTCGAGGTGCTGGCCGACACCGGTCAGGCCGAGTTCACCGTGGCGCGCGTGCGGGAGGCGGTCGAGGCCGACCCGTCGGTGGCCGGGCGGCTGGCCCTGTGGGGACGACGGCTCGTCGGCGAGGCGATCATCGAGGCGCAGCGGGTCGCGGTCGAGCGGGACGCCCTGACCGAGCTGCTCGTGGGCAGCGGCGACCTCGCCGGGATCGCGCGGCTGCTGACCCGCCTGACGGACCGGCACACCGAGCGGATGGCCGCCCTCGGCATGCAGAGCTGAGCCGGGCGCGGAGCTGGGCCGGGCGCAGGGGGGAGCGGGGCGCGGAGCTGCGACGGGGCGACCGCCACGACGGGCCGGCGGTCGGTCAGTCGGTCAGTCGGCCGGTTGGGTAGTCAGAACGAGGCGTCGGGGCGTGCATCGCCCATCGCCCCGGGCGGGTCGGGGCGCCCACCGCCGGCGCCGCCGCGGGCAGCAGGGTCGTGGCGCGAGGCCGCGGGCTCGTCGGCCACTCGAAGCCGCGGTTCCTGTCGCGACGCGCCGGCGTGTCGCGACGTCGACGCCGGTCTCGACCGGCAGACCGGCTCCGCCCGGCGTGTCGCGACGTCGACGCCGGTCTCGGCCGCCGGACCGGCTCCGCCCGGCGTGCCGCGACGTCGACGCCGCGTCTCGGCCGCCGGACCCGCGCCGCCCGGCGTATGGCGACGTCGACGCCGGTCTCGTCCATCGGACCGGCTCCGCCCGGCGTGTCGCGACGTCGACGCCGGTCTCGTCCGCCGGACCGGCGCCGCTCGGCCGACGCAGGGCAGACAAGCCCCCGGACAGCACGAACGCCCGGCCCCCGCGAGGGGACCGGGCGTTCGACGTGCGGTGGGACTAGACGCGGTGGCCGACGCGCTTGCGACCGGTGACCGAGTTGTACACGAGCAGGGCGATGATGGCGCCGATGACGGAGCCGATCAGGCCGCTCGGGCGGAGGAAGTCGTCACCGCTCTTGTGGAACAGCAGCGAGGCCAGCAGACCACCGACGAACGAGCCGACGATGCCGAGCACGATGGTCGCGCCGATGCTCATCGAGTCGCGGCCGGGGACGATGGCGCGGGCGAGGAAGCCAGCGATCGCGCCGACGATGATCATGCCGATGATGGTTCCGATCACGGGGTCCTCCAGGGGGTCGTGGGCCGGCGGCCCGTTCGACGATGTTGTGCCCCCTTGCGGAACCGGCCAACCTGTGATCCGTCGACTGTCACCCCGGAGAGTGACTTCCCTCGAACTCTCCGCGACGCGTAACGACGCCCCCTCGGGCGGCGATGCGCGAGCCCCTGAGCCGCCGGCGGCGTGCACCGACGGCTCCGGGAGCTACATCGCGCCGAAGCCCACCCGACGCTGCTCGGACTCGGCGATCTCGACGTAGGCGAGCTTGTCGGCGGGGACCAGGACGCGGCGGCCCTTGTCGTCGACCAGGGACAGCACCCCGAGGTCGGCCTTCAGCGCGTCCGAGACGGCCTTCGCGACGTCCTCCGGGCTCTGCGTGCTCTCGAGCACCAGCTCGCGGGTGGCGAACTGCACCCCGATCTTGACCTCCACAGGTGACCTCCAGGTCGACGACGTCCAGTGGTCCTGGACCCGCCCCGAGGCTAGCCCGCAGGAGGCGGAGCGGACGGCTGGTCCGCTGACGGCAGAAGCCAGGCCGAAGCCAGGCCGCAGCCAGGGCCGCAGCCAGGCCGGCCGCGTGCAGCGCCGCAGCCAGGCCGCGGTCGAGTCGCCCCAGAGCCGCGGGCAGCGCCGCAGCCAGGCCGCGGTCGAGTCGCCCCAGAGCCCGCGGGAAGGGCCGCGGGCAGCGCCGCACACACGGCCGCGGGAAGGGCCGCGGACCGTGCCGCGGGCAGGGCAGCGGGCAGACGGACCGGAGGAGCCCGAGCAGGGGCGGCTCAGGTCGTGCGCGGGGACCCGGAGATGCCGCGCCACGACAGCCGGGCCAGCAGCTCGACGGCGCGCTCCTTGTCGATGCGCCCCTCGGAAGCCAGCCACCAGCGGGCGCCGACCTCGGCGATCCCGGACAGCCCCACCGACAGCAGCAGGGCCTCCTCCTCGCTCGCGCCGGTGTCCTGCGCGATGGTCTGCGCGATCGCCTCGACGCACTGCGACGTCATGCGCTCGACCCGCTCGCGGACGGCGGGGTCGTTGCGCAGGTCGCTCTCGAAGACCAGCCGGTACGCCTCGCCCTCGCCGGTGACGAAGGCGAAGTAGGCCGACACCGCGGCCGCGACGCGCTTCTTGTTGTCCGTGGTCGAGTCCAGCGCCTGGCGGACCTTGGCCACGAGGTCGCCCGCGTGCTCGTCGAGGAGCGCCAGGTAGAGCTCGAGCTTGCCCGGGAAGTGCTGGTAGAGCACGGGCTTGCTGACGCCGGCCCGCTCGGCGATGTCGTCCATGGCGGCCGCGTGGTAGCCGTGCGCCACGAAGACCTCCTGCGCCGCGCCCAGCAGCTGCTGGCGCCGCGCCTGCCGCGGCAGGCGGGTGCCGCGCGCGGGCGCCGGCTCACGGCGCAGAGGAGGCGTGGACACGGAGGCAGCCTGCCAGACGGTGCCCGGCTCGGAGCGCAGGCGTCAGACGGGTCGGTCGTCGTCGTCGAACGGCACGACCTCGGCCTGCTCGGCGGCGTCGGCCTCGGGAGCCTCCAGGGGCAGCTCGCGGTCGACCCGGTGAGGTGCGGTGCCGGCGTCGGCGGCCTGCTCCAGGACGTCGGCCTCGCTCGCCTCGAGGGGCACCTCGGGCACGACCGAGGGGGCGAGGTCGCCCGTGGCCGACAGGTCCTGCTCGCGGGAGTCGGGGGCGGTCACGCGCCCTCCTCCTGCCCGGACAGCTCGCGGGAGCCGACCCGGGTCCGGCGGGCGTCGGGCACGCGGTCGGGGTTGCGGCGCAGGTACTCGCCCTCCAGCTCCGAGGTGCGCGACGTGTGGAACTCGAGGGCGTCGTCGCTGCCGTGCAGGAACGTGTCGTGGCGGGTCTCGTGCAGGTGCGCGAGCTCGCGCTCCAGCGCCTCGTCGGGCAGGTCGGACGCAGGTACGCCGGTCACGGTGCCTCCAGGCATCTCGGCGGGCAGAGCGGGTGGTCGAGCCGCCCCTACCCGGGCAGCACCCTCCCATGACAACAGACCCGCGCGCCCTGCTCCTCGACGTCGACGGCACCCTCCTCGACACCGTCTACCTGCACGTCACGGCCTGGTGGCAGGCGTTCGAGGAGCAGGGCCACCGGGTCAGCTGCTTCGACGTCCACCGGGCGATCGGCAGAGGCAGCGAGGACCTCGTCGAGGCGCTGCTCGGCCACGCCGACGACGCCGTCGTGGAGGGCCACACGAAGCACTGGGAGCAGGTCCGCGACCGCTGCCACCCGTTCCACGGCGTCCCGGAGCTGATCCGGGAGGTCGCAGGGCGGGGCGTGCGCGTGGTGCTGGCCACCAGCGGCAGCGAGGACGACACGAAGGTGTTCCGCGAGAAGCTCGGGTGCGACGACGTGCTGCACGCCGTCGTCAGCAGCGGCGACGTCGAGAACGCCAAGCCGGCGCCCGACATCGTCGTCGCGGCCCTCGAGGCCGCCGGCTGCGCGCCCGAGGACGCCGTGATGGTCGGCGACACGGTCTACGACGTCCGGGCGGCGGCCGCGGCGGGGGTGCGCTGCCTCGGGGTGCTCGCCGGGGGGATCGGCGAGAAGGAGCTGCAGGAGGCCGGCGCGGTGGCGGTCTACGGCAACGTGCAGGAGCTGCTCGACGGCCTCGACGACAGCCCGGTGGGGACCTCCGCCTGAGCCGCCCTAGCGCTTCTGCATCGCGTCGAGGCAGACGGCGAGGGCGATCGCGAGGCGCGGGTCGAGCTGCGGCTCCTGCACCTCGAGCTCATAGCGGTCGCGGAAGCCCCAGCGGCGGGTGTGGGTGAGGGCCGGCCGGCCGTCGGGGAGCGTGCCGTCGAAGTGGAAGACCCACGGCAGGGGCACGCTGCCGAGGTAGGGGACGAAGCCCCACAGGCGCCGCAGCAGCGCGATGGTGAGGCTGCGCTCCCGCACGACGACGACCGGCAGCCCCGGCTGCTCGACCTCCCAGGTGGACCGGAACAGGCTGGCGCGGCCCTTCTTGCGCAGCACCCCCACGACCACCCCGGACGGGTCGCTGACGGTCATGGCCGAGCGGATGTCGACCCGCCGGTCGGCCTTGATCTGCAGCACCGGGACGGTCGCGCCCTCGTCGCTGTAGAGCGTGAAGGACTCCTTGAACGCCAGCCGCTTCTGCTTGGCGAAGGCGACCAGCGTGCCCGGCTCCCCGGCGTCGTCGAGGCTGATCCGGTAGGTGTTCTGGAACGGCGTGATCTTCTGCCGCACGTGGTAGCGCGGGGCGACGGGGACGGTCACGGGCTCGGGCAGGGCGGTCATGGGGCGGACCGTGTCACAGGTCGGGCCGTCGCCGGCCCGGCGTCCACACTCCACAAGACCGTCAGCTCAGCAGCGGCGCGAACAGGTCCCCGTGCTCGGCGACCCGCTGCAGCACGTCGTCGGAGGTGAAGACGAGGTCCTCGGGCGACGTGCAGGCCCGCACCTCGTCCCAGGTGATGGGCGTCGACACCGTGGGCCGCTCCCGGGCGCGCAGGCTGTAGACGCAGACGGTGGTCTTGGCCGCGCTGTTCTGCGACCAGTCGACGAGGACCTTCCCGCCGCGGATCGCCCGGGTCATCCGCGACAGGACGAGGTCGGGGGAACTGGCCTCGAACCGCTGCGCGAGGCCCTTGGCGTAGGCGCTGGTCTGCTCCGACGTCAGCCCGTGCACCCGGGCGTACAGCTGCATGCCCTTGCTGCCGCTGGTCTTGGCGAACGGCTCGAGGCCGTCGGCGCGCAGCACCGGCTCGAGCAGCTGCGCGACCTCACAGCACTCGACGATCGTCGCCGGCGGGCCGGGGTCGAGGTCGAGCACGAGCAGGTCCGCCGTGCCGGCCCCGACCTTCCACTGGTGCACGTGCAGCTCGAGCGCCGCGAGGTTCGCCGTCCAGACCAGCCCGGGCAGGTCCTCGACCACCGTGTAGTCGATCGTCTCGCGGCCCTTGCTCGACCCCGGCGACGGCAGGGTCTCGGTGCGCACCCACTCGGGGGTCCCCCGCGGGGCGTTCTTCTCGAAGAACACCTGCCCGTCGACGCCGTCCGGGTAGCGCTTGCGCGTCAGCGCCCGGTCGGCGAGGTGCGGCAGCAGCACCGGGGCGATCCGCGTGTAGTAGTCGAGCACCTGCCCCTTGGTGAACCCGGTCTCCGGGTAGAGCACCTTGTCGAGGTTGGTCAGCGTCAGCTGCCGGCCCTCGACCTCCACGACGACCTTCACTCGCGCACCACGCTCTCCGGGTCGACGTCGTCGCGCAGACCCTTGTACGACGGGTGCCGCAGCCTGCCCTCGCGGGTCCAGCCGGTCAGCTCCACCTCGGCCACGAGCACGGGCTCGACCCAGACGGCGTGCCGGGCGTGCTCGCGCGGGACGTCGTCGAGCGGCGGCAGCGGGCGCTGCAGCGGCGCGAGGAGGTCTCCCAGCCGCCGCAGCTCGGCCTGCGTGAAGCCGGTGCCGACGTGCCCGGCGAAGCGCAGGGCGCCGTCGGCGGGGACGGCCAGCAGCAGCGAGCCCAGCCGGCCACTGCGCCCGCCCTCACCGGGCTTCCACCCGACGACGACGGCGCTCTGCCGCTGCAGGTGCTTGGTCTTCACCCAGCAGTCGCTGCGGCGACCCGGCTCGTACCGGCTGTCCTGCTTCTTGGCGACGACGCCCTCGAGCCCCTGCGCGCGGGTGGTCGCGAACACCGCGGACCCGTCGCGCGGGAACGACGGCGACGTCTGCCACGACGGGCCGGTCAGCGCCAGCTCCTCGAGCCGGGCGCGGCGGACGCGGTAGGGCTCCTCGAGCAGCGGTGCGGGGTCGGCGAGCACGTCGAACAGGACCACCTGCACGGGGACGGCGCGCAGCAGGTCCGGCCGGGGGGAGCGCACGTGCATGCGGCCCTGCAGCAGGCCGAAGTCGGAGCGCCCGGCCTCGTCGAAGGCCACCACCTCGCCGTCGAGCAGGACCGGCCCCTCGAGCGCGCCGGCGAGCGCCTGCAGCTCGGGGTAGCCGCCCGTGACGTCGTTGCCGGCCCGGCTGGTCAGCCGCACGGCGCCGCCCTCGACGGCCACCAGCACCCGGACGCCGTCCCACTTCACCTCGTACGCCCAGGCGTCGTCGTCCGGAGGGAGCGGGCCCGCCGTCGCCAGCATGGGCGACAGGTCGCGGGGGAGGGCCACGCGCACGTCCTACCCGGTCCGGTCGTCACCCGCACGGGTGTCGACGCGCCCTCGCCCTACCCGTCAGGGTGACGGCGTGGACCGGCGACGCAGCTCCGTGCCCCCTGCCGACGGGCAGGACCGACGTCGGGGGGACCGGCGGGGCGGCCAGGCCGCCGTCCTGGCGCACCGCCGCGCCACCGACGTCCGCCTCGACGCCGCGGGCGCGGCCGGCCTGCTGCAGCGCCGCGCGTTCGAGCAGGCGGTCGCCGCAGCCCGCCCGGTGCCGGTCCCGAGGCGGCCCGAGCAGGCCGCCGTCGTCGACCTGCGTGACCGCGACACCGTCGAGCTGGTGCGCTGCCCGCTGTGCGACGTGCTCCACGACCGGCTGTGGTTGTTCCGGCACGTCGCGGTCGACCACCCGTAGCCCTGGTGCGCGCGCCCATGATCGGGTAGAGATCAGGCCGTGAGGTCGATCTGGAAGGGCGCGATCAGCTTCGGGCTGGTCACCATCCCCGTGAAGCTCTACAGCGCGACCGAGCAGAAGGACGTGTCCTTCCGCCAGGTGCGGCGCAGTGACGGCAGCCGGATCAAGTACAAGCGGGTCGCCGAGGCCGACGGCGAGGAGGTCCCGTACGGCGAGATCGCCAAGGGCTACGAGCTCTCCAGCGGCGACGTCGTCGTGCTCACCGACGAGGACTTCCGCGACCTGCCGCTCACCACGAGCCGGGCCATCGACGTGCTGCAGTTCGTGCCGCTCGAGGAGCTCGACCCGATCTTCTTCGAGAAGAGCTACTACCTCGAGCCCGACAAGGCCGGGGTCAAGCCCTACGTCCTGCTGCGCGACGCCCTCCAGCAGTCCGGCAAGGTCGCCGTCGTCAAGGTGGCGCTGCGCAACCGGGAGTCGCTCGGGGCGTTGCGGGTCCGCGACGGCGTGTTCGTGCTCGAGACCATGCTGTGGCCCGACGAGGTCCGGGCGCCGGAGTTCGGCTTCCTGGACGAGGAGGTCGAGGTCCGGCCGCAGGAGCTGCAGATGGCCGGCAGCCTCATCGACACGCTGACGGGCAGCTTCGACGCGAGCGAGTACAAGGACGGCTACCGCGAGGCCCTGCAGGCAGTGATCGAGGCGAAGGTCGAGGGCCGCGAGGTCGTCCAGCCGGCTGACGCGCAGCCGACGTCGGGCACCGTCGTCGACCTGATGGCGGCACTGCGGGCGAGCGTCGAGGCGGCGAAGAAGAGCCAGGGCGCGGCGGCACCACCGGCCGAGGAGGCTGCGGAGGCACCGGCCGAGAAGGCGCCCACGAAGAAGGCCGCCGCGAAGAAGGCACCGGCGAAGAAGGCCGCGGCGAAGAAGGCCGCGGCGAAGAAGGCGCAGGCCCCCGCCGAGGCCGGGGAGGACGCCGCGCCGGCCAAGCGGACGAGGAAGGCACCGGCCCGCAAGAGCGCCTGACGACCCCCGCCGGTACCGTCGTCCCCTTGAGCTCCCTCCCCGCGACCTCGCCGACCCCCGCTGCCGCGGGAGCCGGGGACGCACTGCGCGACGAGGTGCGGCTGCTCGAGGTGCGGCGGATCCTGCAGGCCGGTCCCCGGGCCGAGCACCTCGACCGCCTGACCAGCCTGGCCGCGGAGCTGCTCACGGCGCCGCACGCCCAGATCAGCCTGCTCAGCGACGAGCAGTTCGTGTGGAGCCTGCACCGGGGCGCGGAGTCGCAGCCGGGCGTCGACCGGCGGGCCGGCACCCCGGCCAGCGACAGCCTCTGCACCGTCACGATGGAGCTCGCCGCCCCGCTGGCCGTCGGCGACACCCGGACCGACGCCCGCGTCTCGACGCTCCCGCCCGTGGTGCACGGCGGGGTGCAGGCCTACCTCGGGGTGCCGCTGCTCACCGAGCAGGCCGTCGCCGTCGGGGCGCTGTGCGTGTACGACGACGTCCCGCGCTCCTGGACCCCTCGCGACGTCGGCGTGCTCGGCGCGCTCGCGCAGGCCGTCATGGCCGAGCTGGAGCTGCGCGCCCTGACGCTCGAGGCGGGGGAGGACGCCGCCCGGCTCGAGCTGGCGCTGACCGCCGCCGAGATCGGCAGCTTCGACCTCGACGTCTCGACGCAGGAGCTCCGCTGGGACGAGCGGCTCATGCGCCTGTTCGGCTACGACCCCGAGACGTTCGTCCCCCACCTGAGCAGCTTCGAGGCGCGGCTCCACCCCGAGGACCTGGAGCGGGTCGCCGAGGCGGTGCAGCACGCCGTCGAGACCGCGGGGGAGCTGGCGGTCGAGTACCGGATCGTGCGGCCCGGGGGCAGCGTGCGCTGGGTCGAGGCCCGCGGCCGGGTGCTCGGCGTGAAGGGGTCGCAGCGGCTGCTCGGCGTGGCCTACGACAGCACGCAGCTGCGCGAGGCCCGCGACCGGCTCTCGCGCCTGCTCGAGACCATGACCGACGCCTTCTACTCGCTCGACCACGACTTCCGCTTCACCTACGTGAACCGGCAGGCGGAGGTGCTGCTCGGGCGCCGGCGCGACGAGCTGCTCGGCGCCCGCCTGTGGGACGCGTTCCCGCAGACCCTCGACTCGCCGTTCGAGTGGAGCTACCGGGGCGCGCTCACCTCGGGCGAGCCCGTCGTGTTCGAGGCCCCGTACGCGCCGCTCGACGGCTACTACGAGCTGTCGGCGTGGCCCGGGCCGGACGGCCTGTCGGTGTACTTCCGCGAGGTCACGGCCCGGCGGCAGGCCGACCTCGAGCGCGAGCGGGCCGTCGTCGAGCGGGAGCGGGCGTACGCGACCGCCGAGGCCGCCAACCAGCGGCTGCAGCTGCTCGCCGACGCCTCCACCCGGCTGGCCGCCAGCCTGCAGCCCCGGGAGGTCCTCGAGACGCTGAGCGACCTCGTCGTCCCCCGGCTGTGCCGGTGGACCGCCGTCGCCCTGGTGAACGAGACGGCGGCGGCGCTGCAGCGCCGGGAGCCCGAGGGCGAGCCGTCGCGGCTCGTCATCGTGCACACCGCGCACGCGGTGCCCGAGGCGGCGGGCGCGCTCCGGGAGGTCATGGAGGGCCTGACCCTCAGCACCAGCGACCGGGCCGGCGTCGGCGCCGTCGTGCGCACCGGCCGCCCCGAGTGGCTGGCCGAGGTGCCGGACGACGTCGTCGCGAGCTTCGCCGAGGGCGAGGAGCGCACCGCGCTCCGCTCCGTCGTGGTCGGCGGCCTGCTGACGCTCCCGCTCGTCAACCGCGGCCGCGTGATCGGGGCGATGAGCATCGGCGAGCCGCTCGGCGGCGTCGTCGAGCAGGGCCTGCTGGAGAGCATCACGGAGCGCGTGGCGGTCGCCCTCGACAACGCGCTGCTGTTCGCCGACCAGGCGCGCGTGGCCGAGACGCTCCAGCGCAGCCTGCTGCCGCGCGACCTCCCGGCGCTCCCCGGCGTCGTCGTCGCCCCGCGCTACCTGCCCGGGGCGACCGGCGCGTTCGTCGGCGGCGACTGGTACCAGGGGGTGCAGGTCGGCGACCGGCTGCTGCTGGCCATGGGCGACGTCATGGGCCACGGCATGCGCAGCGCGGCGCGCATGGGGCAGCTGCGCGCCATCGTCGCCACCCTCGCGCTGGAGGGGCACGGCCCGTCGGAGCTGCTGTCGCGGCTCGCCCGCAACAGCGACGTCCTGCTCGACCTCGAGCTCGCGACCCTGCTCGTCGCCGTCCTCGACCCCCGCGACGGCACCCTGTGCGTCGCCTCCGCGGGCCACCCCCCGCCCGTCGTCGCGCCGCCGGACGGGTCCGCCGCCTACCTGCCCGTGGAGCCCGGCCCGCCGCTCGGCACGTTCCCCGGCACGTACGCGGAGACCTGCGTCCGCCTCGCCCCGGGCAGCACCCTGGTCCTCTACACCGACGGCCTGGTCGAGCAGCGCGACGCCAGCCTCGACACCGGCCTCGAGCAGCTGCGCGCCGCGATGGACGGGCTCCGCCTGCCGCCCGACGCCGCCGCCGACCACGTGCTGGCGGCGATGGGACGCACGGACGGCGCCGACGACGACGTCGCGCTGCTGGTGCTGTCGTGGGACGGGGCGCGCGGATGAGCGGGGTGGTGTGCCTGCAGGGCGGCGGCGAGTTCTCGCCGGGGTGCCGGGAGATGGACGCCGCGCTGGTGCGGCTCGCGGACGGGCCGGTGGTGGTCAGCGCCCTGGCCGGTGCGGTCGGGCGCGAGCACGACACCGCGAACGCGAACGGCGTGCGACACCTGTCCGCCCTGGGCGCCGACGTGTCGGCGGCCCCCGACGTCCGCCTCGACCCGGAGGGCGCCCTCGCCGCCCTGCGCCGGGCCCGGCTCCTCGTGCTGCCCGGCGGGTCGCCCGGGCGGCTGCTCGGGCTGCTGCAGACCACCGGGGTCGGCGACGTCGTCCGGGAGCTGCTCGCCGACGGCGGGGTCGTGAGCGGCTCGAGCGCCGGCGCGATGGTGCTGTGCGGCTGGACCGTGCTGCCCGACCGCGGGCTCGCCGTCGCGCCGGGCGTGGACGTCGTGCCGGGCACCCTGGTGCTGCCCCACTGGAGCGAGGGCCGCGAGGACTGGCTGCAGGCGGTGCGCTCCACCGTCCCGGCCGGCACCCGGCTGCTGGGCCTGCCGGAGGAGTCCGGCGTCGTGCTGGCGGACGGGCGGATGACCGCGGTCGGGCAGCGGGCGACGTCGCTGCTCCACACCGGTGCGGTGCTGGAGGTCGGCGAGAGCGTGGAGGACGCGTGAGCACGGTGCGCAGGCACGAGGGGCCCCTGGCGGAGCTGCCGGTCGGGGCGAACGGCGTCGCGCCGCCGTGGCCGGGGGAGCAGGACGGGCCCGTGTTCGTGCGCCGGACGCCGTGGCGGGGCGGCGAGCCCGCGCTGTTCGTCCACGGGCTCGGGGGCGCCGCCACCAACTGGACCGACCTCATGGGCCTGCTCGCCGACCGGCTCGACGGCGCGGCCGTCGACCTGCCCGGCTTCGGCCACTCGCCCCCTCCCGGCCAGGGCGGATACCGGATCTCCGCGCACGCGAAGGCCGTCGTGGAGCTGCTCGACCGGCAGGGCCGCGGGCCGGTGCACCTGTTCGGCAACAGCCTGGGCGGCGCGGTGTCGACCCGGGTGGCGGCCTGGCGCCCCGACCTCGTGCGCACGCTCACCCTCGTCTCGCCCGCCCTGCCGAACCTGCGCCTGCAGCGCGGCTCCGACCCGCGGCTGCCGCTCCTGCTGCTGCCCGGGGTGTCGGCGCTGGCGAACAAGCGGCTGGCCACCGTGAGCCCCCGCGCGCGGGCGAAGGCGGTCCTGCAGCTCTGCTACGGCGACCCCTCGAAGGTGCACCCGGCGCGCCTGGAGGAGGCCGCCGACGAGGTGACCCGCCGCAACGGGCTGCCGCACAGCCAGGACGCCTTCACGCTCTCGCTGCGCGGGCTCGTCAGCAGCTACCTGCAGCGCGGCCGCAAGGGCCTGTGGGCGCAGGCCGCGACCGTCCGCACCCCGACCCTGCTCGTCTGGGGCGACCGCGACCGGCTGGTCGACGTCGCCCTCGCGCCCCGTGCGGCCCGGACCTTCCCCGACAGCCGGCTGCTGGTGCTGCCCGGCGTCGGCCACGTCGCGCAGATGGAGGCGCCCGACGTCGTCGCCCGGGCCTTCCTCGGTCTGCTCGACGAGCTGGCGGAGCGCCGCGCGACCCGCTGAGGCCCCGCCTCCCGCCGGCTGACCGCCCGGGGAGGATCATGACCCGACCGTGCTGCCCGCCCCGCTGGAGGACTGATCCGTGACCGACCCCTCGTCCGGTCCCGCCGGCCCGTCCGACGTCCCGGGCCTCGTCCCGACGCCGACCTCGCCGGCCGGCTCGGGCCCCGTGTCCGAGCGGATGCGCGCCCTGCTCAGCAAGGCCGTCGACGAGCAGGTGCAGGAGCAGCGCGCGGTCAGCACCGTCCTGCAGGAGCTGCGGGCGCAGGTCGCGTCGCTGGGTGAGGCGCTGTCGCGGACGGCGTCGGGCGCCGGCGTCGAGCGGGTGGCCGCCGACCTGTCGGCCCTGGCCGGCGACGTGCGCGCGTCGACGACGTCCCTCGCCGGACGGCTCGAGGCGCTCGGCCGCCGGGTCGACGAGCAGGCCGCCGTGGTGCAGTCCGGCGGTGCGAGCGGCGAGACGACCGCCCTGCGGCTGACGGCCCTCACCGAGGAGGTCGAGGCGGCGTCCCGCGCGGTCAGCGCGCTCGAGGGCACGGTCGGCCAGCTCGGCGGCTTCCCGGCCGCGCTCGCCGCGGTGCAGTCCGACGTCGCCGGCCTGCACGAGCGGCTGGCCCCGCTGTCGGACGTCCGGGCGGCGCTCGACGAGCTCACCGGCCGCGACGCCGAGGCGCTGCGGCCGGAGCTGGAGGCGCTGCGCGCCCGGGTCGAGGGGCTGCCGGGGGCGGCCGAGCTCTCCCGCAGCCGCGACAGCGTGGTCGAGGCCGTCGGGGGGCGCCTGGAGCGGCTGGAGGCCCTGGTCGGCCGCCCGGTGGTCGGGCCCGACGCGCTCGACGCCGCCGTCCTGCGGCTGTCCGAGCAGCTGGACGCCGTCGCGGGCGCGGCTCCCGTGGTCGAGCGGATCGCGCCGCTGGAGCAGCGCCTGGGCGCCCTGGAGGGCCGGCTCGGCGAGGTGCTCGAGCGGCTGGGCGACGTCGGCGACGCCGCCGGCGGCGTGCCGGCTCTGTCGACGGACCTCGCGGCCGTGGCCGAGAGCGTGCGCGACCTGCCCGGGCTGCGCGGCGACGTCGCCGCCGTCCGCCGGGTCGTCGACGGGCTGCGCGAGGACCCGCTGTCCGCCGCCCACACCGCTGCGCTCGAGGGCCTGCGGGACGAGCTGACCGGGCTGACCGAGCGGGTCGAGGCCACGGCCGCCCCGAGCCCCGAGGCTGTCGCCGCCGTCGTCGCCCCCCGGGTCGCCGACCGGCTGGTCGACGGGCTGGCCCCGCGCGTCGCCGACGTCGTCCTGTCGCGGATCGGCCCGGTCCTCGTCGAGCAGGTGTCGGCCGCGGTGAGCGCCCGTGTGCTGGAGGACGTCACCGAGGTGGTGCGCGCCTCCGGGCTCGAGTCCGAGCGCCGGGTGCTCGCCCACGTCGACGAGGCCGTGCTCGCCCTCGCGGACGCCCTGCTGCGCCGCCGCCGCTCCGGCCGCCCGCTGGGCGACGTCGCCCCCGCCGCCGAGCCGCTCCCGGTGGCCCCGCCGTTCGGTGTCGCCCCGCCGCCGTCGGACGCCGCCTTCGCGGTCGAGGCTCCGGAGGCTGCTGCTCCCGTGCAGGCCCCGGAGCCCGCCCCGGCCGACGCGCCGTTGCGTCCGGCCCGCCGGCCGGGCGGCCGTCGGGGCACCGCTGCCCTGGACTTCCCGCAGGTGGAGCAGGCCGAGGACGCGCCGGAGCGCCCGGCGCCGGCCGGAGACGGCCCTGCAGCGGCCGTGCCGCCGCTCGAGGGCGACGACCCGGTCGACCAGCCCGAGGACGCCGCGGGAGCGGAGCAGGGCCCGCCCGAGGGGGACGCCGCGCCGGAGGCCGAGCCGCAGGCCGTCGTCGAGCCGGACGCGGAGCCGGAGCATCAGGCCGAGCCGGATCCTCAGCCCGAGCCGGAGGCAGAGCCCGAGCCGGCCTCGCAGGCCGTCGTCGAGCCGGAGGCAGAGCCGGAGCCGCAGCCCGAGCCCGAGCCCGAGCCGGCCGTCGAGGTGCAGCCCGCGCCCGAGGCCGCTGCCCGCACGGCGCCCCCAGGCGTCACGTCCGGCCGTGCTCCGGTCGGCGCCCGCCAGCGGCTGGCCCAGGCGGC
>JAODNQ010000008.1 GCA_025464695.1 Frankiales bacterium
GGTCGGGGCAGGCGGGCTCGAACTCCGTGCTGCCGGCCTTCTCGATGCCGGCGAGGTCGCGGGCCACCTCGATGACCATGCACTGGAGGCCCAGGCACAGGCCGAGCACGGGGATGCGCCCCTCGCGGGCGTGCCGGATCGCGCCGAGCTTGCCCTCGATGCCGCGCACGCCGAAGCCGCCCGGGATGAGCACGCCGTCGACGCCGTCCAGCGCCTTGCGCGCGCCCTCGGGGGTCGAGCACTCGTCGCTCGGGACCCACCGGATGTCGACCTTGGCGTCGTTGGCGAAGCCACCCGCGCGCAGCGCCTCGGTGACCGACAGGTAGGCGTCGGGCAGGTCGACGTACTTGCCCACCAGCGCCACGCTCACCTTGTTGGTCGGCCGGTGGACCCGCTGCAGCAGCTTGTCCCAGTCGGTCCAGTCGACGTCGCGGAAGGGCAGGTTCAGCCGCCGCACGACGTAGGCGTCCAGGCCCTCGGCGTGCAGCACCTTGGGGATGTCGTAGATCGACGGCGCGTCCACGCAGGACACGACGGCCTCGACCTCGACGTCGCACATGTTCGCGATCTTCTTCTTGATGCCGTCGTTGATGGGCCGGTCGGACCGGCAGACGATGGCGTCCGGGGTGATGCCGATGGTGCGCAGCGCCTGCACCGAGTGCTGCGTCGGCTTGGTCTTCAGCTCCCCCGAGGGGCCGATGTACGGGATGAGGCTGACGTGCAGGAAGAAGCAGTTGTCGCGGCCCACCTGCTGGCGGACCTGGCGCGCGGCCTCGAGGAACGGCAGCGACTCGATGTCGCCCACCGTGCCGCCGACCTCGGTGATGACGACGTCGACGTCCGCGCCGCCGAGGCCGAGGATCCGCTCCTTGATCTCGTTGGTGATGTGCGGGATGACCTGGACGGTGTCGCCCAGGTACTCGCCGCGGCGCTCCTTGGCGATGACCGCCGAGTAGACCTGCCCGGTGGTGACGTTGGCGCTGCCGTGCAGGTCCTCGTCGAGGAAGCGCTCGTAGTGCCCGACGTCGAGGTCGGTCTCGGCGCCGTCGTCGGTGACGAAGACCTCGCCGTGCTGGAACGGGTTCATCGTGCCGGGGTCGACGTTGAGGTACGGGTCGAGCTTCTGCATCGTCACCCGCAGACCCCGCGCCTTGAGCAGCCGGCCGAGGCTCGAGGCGGTCAGGCCCTTGCCCAGGGAGGAGGCGACGCCGCCGGTGACGAACAGGTGGCAGGTCGCGGTGCCCGAACGCGGCATGTGGCGGTTCTCCCGTGCTCTGCGGAGCGAGCCGGGCGCCCGCCGCACGGAACCCCACTCTAGCGGGGGGCTCCCCCTGCCGGTGCCGACGCGCGCACCGCCACGGCCACCGCCGCGGGGACGGCGAGGCACAGCGCCAGCGCCGGGACGGCGACGCCGCTGTCGTTGACCGCGAACCCCACCAGCGACATGACGAGGACGGCGACCAGGCCGCTGCGCCAGACCGGCGCCTGCGCGAACGCCGCCGCCACCGGGCCGCGCGGCCGCAGCACCACCTGCGCGACGAACAGCACCAGCAGCGGGACCAGCAGCGTCAGGACGCTGCTGGTCAGCAGGCCCAGGTTCGCCGCCGCCTTGCGCTGCAGGACCGTGCCGGCGTCCCCGTCCAGGACCTGCTGCACGAACCGCCCGAGGTGGCTGCGCTGGTCGGCGGGTCGGGACCAGTCGAGGACGGCGAAGGCCGACACCAGCGCGACTGCGGACAGTCCGACGCCCGCCAGCCGCACCACCGAGACCCGGATGCCCGCCGCCAGCATGGCGAGCACCGCGAAGCCGGGCACGAGGGCGAGCACCCCGCCGAAGTCGCTCCCCCACGACGGCCCGCCGTCGACCGCGACGCACACCAGGCCGACGCCCGCGCAGCCGGCAAGCGCCGTCCGGCGCCCTCGGCCGTGCAGGGCGCAGGCCGTCGCGAGCAGCGCGGACGAGGCGAACACCGCGAAGGCGACGTTGCCGACGCCGGCGAAGCGGCCGGCCACCAGCGGCGAGTACCCAGCGAGCGAGCCCATCTGCAGCCGGGCGCCCGTGACGAGGTCGACCGCCAGCACCGTCGCCGTTCCCCCGCACACGACCCCGACCGGCCCGAGCAGCGCCCGCCGCCAGGGGCCGCTCAGGGCGATCGCCACCACCACGGCGTCGGCGAGCGCCACCGCACCCAGCAGGGCGGGCAGCACAGGGTCGGCCCGCCACCAGGGCAGCAGGTCGGCGAGGTAGGTCGACACGGGGGCCGCGGCGGCGGCGAGGGCGCCGACGTAGGCAGCGCGGCGGGCCCGGTCACGCAGCCGCCCCGACGCGTCGCGGCGGAACAGCAGCAGCGCCGTCCCGTAGAGCAGCAGCTGCGCGACGACGAGCATCACGAAGAACCGGGGCGTGTACCGGCGCATCGCCCCGGCGTGCCGGTCGAGGTCGACCAGCCCCGCCCGGTCGGTCCGCTCCGCCACCCGCAGCGGCTGCCCCGTCATGGTGGTGGGCTGCGGCAGCCCGAGCACGCGCAGGACCATGGGCGCGAGGTCGACCACCTGCACGTAGGGCGCCCGGCGGGTGGAGGCCGACACCAGCCCGTGCCCGCCGTCGAACCCCTGCCCGGCGGCGACCACCACGTGCAGCCGCGGCGTCGGCGCCCGGTCCTGTCCGGCGTCGCTGGTGTCGGCCAGACCGGCCACCAGCACGACCCCGCCGGACCGCTGCAGCGGGAGCGCGGTGAGGGCGACGGCCGCGTCCACCCGGGCGAGGTCGGCGGTCCGCCGGGCGTCGTGGTGGACGGGGCCGGCGTCGACCACCACCAGGGGGCACTCCGCCGCCCCGGTCAGCAGCGCCTGCACCGTGAGCGGAGCCGCGGGCTCGCCGGTGGCCAGCTCCGCGCCCGACCCCCCCAGGGCTCTGACGCAACCGTCGCCCAGCGCCCGCGACAGCGCCCGGACGTCGTTGTCGAAGCGCAGCGTCGCGTTGTCGCGGGCGGTGCCCGGCAGCGCCTCCCGACCGGGGACGACGTCGGTGCAGGCGCCGCCGGACGCGCGGCCGGCGCGGGCCCGGTTGCCGGCCGCGGCCATGACCCACCCGTCGGCCGGGCAGGTGCGCGGTCCGGCCGACCGCACGGACAACGCTCCGGTGCTGCCGCGGGCGGCGAGCGCCTGCAGCGCAGGGGTCTCCGGCCCGACGTCGTCCCAGCGCAGGCCGGGGGCGCCGACGAGGACCACGGGGCCCTCGCGCACGTCTGCGGACGCGGGCAGCGGCACGAGCAGCAGCAGCAGCGGCAGGAGCAGCAGCAGGCGCCTCACCCGAGCAGCTCCCGGTACAGCGCGGCCGCCTGCGCGACGGCGTCGGCCTCGGTGGGCCAGCCGGCGGCGACCTCCCGGGCCCGGGCCCCCAGGGTGGCCGCGGCGGCGGGGTCGTCGAG
>JAODNQ010000013.1 GCA_025464695.1 Frankiales bacterium
GGCACCGCGACCGGCTACGTGCCGGACGTGCCCGTCGCGGCGGGCAGCACGTCGCCGGCGCGCGGGCAGCAGCTGGTGCCGCTGCAGACGGTCGAGGCCATGGAGCGGCTGTCGGGGGAGCTGTACCTGGCGGGCCAGCGGGCGGCGCGGGCGGAGGCCGTGGCCGAGCTGCGCGACCGGCGCCTCGCCGACCTGCAGCAGGAGGTCGACGACCTGCAGCGCGAGGCGACCGACCTGTGGGAGCAGAACCAGGACCTGCTGCGGCGGGTCGCCGTGGCCGAGGCCCAGGTCGCCGCGCTCACGTCGTCCGGGCAGCAGTCGTCCGGGCAGCAGTCGGGCGGGGCCGGCGTGCCGCGCTGGCGGCTGCGCCGGACCCCGCCCGGGTAGTGCGGGTCGCGCTGGGCGGACCGGGGGACTAGCTCCCGTAGATGCGGTCCGGGAAGTCCTCGCTCTGCTGCGGCAGCTGCGGCTGGATCGTGTCGTCGAGGAACGCGCCGAGGTTGGCGTCGTCCGCGGCAGCCCGCAGCTCGTCCAGGTGGGCGAGGCGCGCCGCGACGTCGGCGCGGAGGCCGTTGAGCGTCGTCACGTGGTCGTCGATGACCTCGGACAGGCGGGTCACCTCGGCGACCTCGTCCTCGATGCTCGTGACCAGGTCGCGCAGCGCGGACGCGAGCGAGCCGGCAGCGGACTCGGCAGCCGGCGCGCTGGCGGCCTTGCGGCGCCCTCCGGACTTGCGGGGGGCGGGCTGCTCGTCAGCAGGCTGGTCGTCGGCCACGGTGTTCTCCTCCAGGACAGGGTCGGTGCTCATCGCGATGATCCTGCCAGTCCCGCTGCCGGGCCGACCACGCGGGACGAGTAGTCCTGCTCAGGTGCTCGGCGCCCGGCCCCGACAGGCTCGTGCTGCCGGCGAGCCGCGCCGGCCGTCCTGGAGGAGCCTCCATGAGCACCACGACCGCCCCCCGTCCCGACGTCTGCGTGAGCGAGGCCGCCTACCGGTCCGCCAGCAGCAGGCACGGCGTCCCGCCCTACGTGCAGGACGCCGTGTGGGCGCAGCTGGCCGCCGGGGCGCCGTCGCGGGTGCGACGGACGCAGGAGGTGCTCTGGTACGGGGGAGCGGCGGTGTCCCTCGCCGCGATGGGCCTGTTCCTCGGCACGTCCTGGGCGGCGGCCGGCAGCGGGACGGGCCTGCTGCTGTCGCTGCTCTACCTCGCTGCCTTCGTGGTGGTGTGCGAGGTGCTGCGAGCGCGCGGGCAGCGGCACGTGGCGGGCCTGCTCGCCGCCAGTGCCGTCGCCCTGGTGCCGCTGACGGTGTTCGCCGCGCAGGAGACCTTCGCCCTGTGGAGCGACCGGGACTACGGCGACTACGGGGACTTCTTCGACTACATCAGCGGCCAGTGGGTGGTCATGGAGGCGGCCACGCTCGCGGTCTCGGCCGTCGCGTGGCGCCGGTACCGCACCTCCTTCCTGCTGCTGCCGACCGCGGTCGCCGGCTGGTTCGCCACCATGGACCTGGCGTCGGCCGTCGGTGGCGAGGTCGGCAGCCCGGCCGTGTCGGCCCTCGTCACCGCCGTCCTGCTGGGCGTGGGCCTCGAGCTCGACCGGCGGGACCTGCGCGGTGAGGCGTTCTGGCTGCACCTGTCCGGCCTGGCGTCGCTGGCCTGGACGCTCGGCGCCGGCGACGTCGACACCGGGGTCCGCATGCTGCTCACCGGGATCTCGGGCGGTCTGCTGCTCGTCGCCGGCGTGCTGCTGGAGCGACGCCTGCACCTGACCCTCGGCGCCCTGTTCGTGTTCACCGCGCTGTCCTGGCTCGCCTTCGACGTCTTCGGCGGGTCGCCGGTCTTCGCCCTCGTGCTCGCGGCGCTCGGGGTCGGGACGACGGTCGGGGGCGTGCGGCTCGACCGGGCTGTCGCTACTACCTGACATAGTGTCGGTTATCGGCGGTGCAACAGGGGAGCAGGGACCGCAGTGCGAGGGGCTCTAGGGTCCGTCCCGTGCGCGCACTCCTCAGAGAGTTCAAGACCTTCGCCTTCAGCGGCAGCCTCGTCGACGTGGCCATCGGCCTGGCCATCGGGACCGCGTTCGCCGGCGTCGTGCAGTCGCTGGTCGACAACGTCATCCTGCGCCTGGTGGCCGCGATCTTCGGGCAGCCGTCGTTCGGGTTCGTCGTGACCGTCAACGGCACCCCCATCACCTACGGCGCCTTCCTCACGGACTTCCTCGGGTTCCTGCTCCTGGCCCTCGTCGTCCTCATGCTGGTGAAGGCGATCAAGAAGGCCACCGGCAAGGAGGCGGCCGGTGCGCAGGGCAACCGCGAGTGCGACCACTGCAAGAGCTTCATCCCGGTCGACGCCTCGGTCTGCATGTTCTGCACCCGCGACGTCGAGCCGCTGGTGGCGTAGCGCCTGTCCCGCTTCGTCCGGGTCCTGGCGCGACGATCCCGCGGTCTCCCGGCCATCAACGCAGGTTTGTGGCACGCTGCAGCCTCCACTGCTCCTGGAGGACGTCCGCATGACCCGCATCGCCGTCAGCGGCGGCGTGTACTCGAACCCGTACGCGCTCCGGGCCTTCGTCGACGACGCCCGCGCCCGCGGCGCGGAGCAGCTGTACTGCCTGGGCGACCTCGGCGGCTACGGCGGCGAGCCCGACGCCGTCTGGCCGCTGCTGCTCGACAACGACGTCACGGTCGTCGCCGGCAACTACGACGTCGCCATCGGCCGGGGCGACGTCGACTGCGGCTGCGGCTACACCGACCCGCGCGACAACGAGTTCGCGCAGCTCATGTACGACTACACGCTCCAGAACACCAGCCGCGACTTCGCGCAGTGGATGACGACCCTGCCGACCGAGCGCCGGTTCGACCTCGACGGCGTCGACGTCCACCTGGTGCACGGCAGCACGTTGGCGCTGAACGACTTCTGGTGGGAGTCGCTCCCGCAGGAGCAGCACGAGCTGCGGGTCCAGGAGTCGGGCGCCGACCTCATCATGTGCACCCACTCCGGGCTGCCCTGGACGAAGCAGGTCGGCGACACCCTGGTCGTCAACGTCGGCGTGCTGGGGCGGCCGGCGAACGACGGCGGCCGCAACGTCTGGTACGCCCTCGTCGACCTCGAGGACGGGCGCGCGAGCGCGGAGCTGGTGCCGCTGGAGTACGACTGGCAGGCGCAGGCCGCGTCGATGCGCGCCGCCGGGCTGCCCGAGGCGTTCGTCGAGACGAACGAGAACGGGTACTGGACCACCTGCCTGGAGGTCGTGCCGCCCTACGAGCGCAGCAAGGGCCGCTACCAGCTCTACCGCTCCGCGCTGCCCGACACCTTCGAGCAGGAGCAGGTGTCCTGGGCGGACGCCCCCGACGTCGTCGACGACGGGCTCCCGGTGGTGCCGCTGTTCGGTAGCGCGCTGTTCCCGCCGCGGCTGTGGCTGTACACGAACTTCCACTGCAACCTCGCCTGCAGCTACTGCAGCGTGGCGTCGTCACCGCAGGCCCGGCGCCGGTCGGTGTCGCTCGAGCGCGTGAAGATGCTCGTCGACGAGGCCGTCACGGAGGGCTTCACCGAGGTCTACCTGACGGGCGGCGAGCCCTTCCTCGAGCCCGACATCGTCGAGATGGTCCTGTACGCGACCGAGCAGCTCGACGTCGTCCTGCTGACCAACGGGATGCTCTACCAGGGCCACCGGCTCGAGCAGCTGAAGCGGCTGGCCGGCCGCGAGCGCCTCGTGCTGCAGACCAGCATCGACGCCGCCAGCGCCGAGGGCCACGACCGCAACCGCGGCAAGGGCTCCTGGCAGAAGGC
>JAODNQ010000018.1 GCA_025464695.1 Frankiales bacterium
GGCTCCTGAGCACGGAGAGGGTCGGCGGCCAGCGCGGGAGGAGCACCGCGACGGGGAGCCGGCCTGGGCTCAGACCCCGTCGCGGCCCGTAAGCAGCGAGGAGCTCGCACGCGTCATGGCGACAGCCTACCCAGGCGGCGGGCGTCTGCGGACGCAGGACTGACGCCGTGCGTTCACACGGACGTCACAGCACCTGCCGATCGGAGAGGGTGACCGCGCACCCGCTCGCCCTGCCCGACCAGCGCAGCTCCCCGCCCGCCCTCGACCTGGCCGGGCTGCGGCTGGCCCTGGCACCCGGCGGGTCCTACGCCGTCGTCCAGCCGCTCGTGCGGCTCGCCGACGGCGCGGTCCTCGGCTACGAGGCGCTCGGCCGCGTCACGGACAGCCGCGGCCAGGGGCCCGCCGAGTGGCTCGAGCGGGCCGGTGCGGCAGGCCTGCGCACCGACCTCGAGCTCGCCCTCCTCCGGGCCGCCGCCGCGCTCGGGGCGCCGCCGGACGAGGCTCCCCTGTTCGTCAACGTCAGCGCCTCCACCCTCCTGGACCCGCGGTTCGAGGAGGTGCAGGCCCTGCTGCCGCTGCACGTGCTGGAGCTGTCGGAGCGCGACCGGATCGAGGACTACGCCCGGCTGCTCCCCCGGCTGCGGGCGTGGCGGGCGCAGGGTGTCGGGCTCGCCGTCGACGACGTCGGGGCGGGCTACGCGAACATGGCGCACGTCCTGCAGCTCGAGCCGGCCTACGTCAAGATCGACCGCTTCATCGTGGCGGGCCTGGACCGGGACCCGCGCCGACGGGCGCTCGTCGCCGCCCTGCACGCCCTCGCCAGCACCTCCGGGGCCTGCTCGGTCGCGGAGGGGGTGGAGCGCCCTGAGGAGCTGGCGGTGCTGCGCGAGCTCGGGGTCGACCTCGCGCAGGGCTACCTGCTGGGCCGTCCCGGACCGGACTGGTCGGTGCCCGACACGCACGGCCTGCTGCCCACCCCGCTGGCGGCCACCGCCACCACGGGCCGTCGCCGCGACGACCCCTCCGCCAGCGTCGCGCACGCGTCCGCCGCCCAGGTCTGCACCTCCCTCGCCGCCGACGCGGCCCTGCTGCCCAGCGTGTACCTGGCCCGTGGCGGGCGACTGCGCTGCGTGGCCCGCCGCGGCCAGTGGCTCGTCCTCGACGGCATGGAGCCGGGCACGGGCATCACCGGTGCCGCGTACGCCGCGGACGCCGAGCTGGTCGTGCCGGACGTCGCCACCGACCCGCGCTACCGCCAGGCGGTACCCGGCGTCCGCAGCGAGGTCGCCGTGCCGCTCCACGCCGGCGGCCGGCTGGTCGGCGTCCTCAACGTGGACCTGCTGCGACCCGTCACGCCGGAGGACGTCGACACGGTCCGCCGCGCCGCCGTCGCGCTGGAGCACCGGCTGACCGTGGTGGGGATCGGCGAGGACGCGGACTCCCTGCTGCAGCAGCTCGTCCGGTCGGCGCCCCGGATCGCGGCGGCGGCCGACCTGCACGACCTCGGGCGCTCGACGGTGCAGGCCGCCCTGGACCTGTCCCGCCTCGACACCGGCGTCCTGTGGGAGGGGGCCGGGGACCGGTGGCGGCTGCTGGACGCCGAGGGCCCCGACGCGGGGCTCCTGGGCGCGCTGGACGACGCCGCCACGGAGGCGCTGCGCGACCTGGTGCGCGACACGGCCTCCTGCTCCAGCGCCGGGCCGGGGCTGGACCTGGCGACCGGCCCGACCGCCCTGCTGCGCACCTCCGGCGTGCGCGCCGTGGTGCTCGTGCCGGTGCGCGACGGCCGACGGCTGACGGGACTGCTGCTGCTGACCAGCCGCGCTGCCACCACGGTGGCTCCCGACGTCGTCCAGGCCCTCGAGCTGCTGGCCCTGCAGACGGGCAGCCGCGCGACCGCCCTGCTGAGGCAGGGCGACCTCGAGCGCCGCGCGTCCCGCGACCCGCTCACCGGGGTGGGCAACCGGCTGCAGCTCGACGAGGTCCTCGGCGACCCCGCGCAGACCGGGGCGCTCGCGGGCGGGTGGGTCGTCGCCCTCGACCTGGACGGCTTCAAGGGCGTGAACGACCGCTACGGGCACGCCGCCGGCGACGAGGTGCTGCGGGCGGTGGCGCAGTCGCTGCAGGCCGTCCGGCCGGAGGGCGCCCAGGTGGTGCGGCTCGGGGGCGACGAGTTCGTCGTCCTGCTCCCCGCCGGCGACGAGCAGGCGGCGCACGCGTTCTGCGCCGAGGTGCGCGCCCGGACCCGGCCGCTGCTCGCGCCGTACGGGGCGGACGTGTCGCTGGGGCTGGCGGCGGTGGGCACCGCGCAGGACCTCCCGCTGGCCCTCGTGCACGCCGACGAGGCCCTCTACGCGCGCAAGCGCCGGGGCGGTCGTGGGCTCACGTCCTGGCCCCCGGAGTCGGTCGCTCCCGTACGGCGCCGCACCGGCCGCTACAGCGGTCCGCTGCCCGGTCGCTGACCGGCCCGCGCCGCCAGCCACTCCCCGACGACGGCGGCGAAGGCCTCCGGGGCGTCGACCCAGGGGAAGTGCCCCGCCTCGGGCAGCACGACGGTCTCGGCGGACGGGAAGCTGCCGGCGACGGCGTGCACAGCGTCGACGCCGGTGAGCGCGTCGCGGCCGCCCCCGACCACCAGCACGGGGGCCGTCACCTGCCGCAGACCTGCGAGCAGCCCGGCGACGTCGACGTCCTCGATCCCCGCCGCGAACCCGAGCTCCGCGCGCTTGCTGCTCTGCCGGTCCGCCGTGGCGGCGTGCGCCTGCGTGCGCTCGTCCCAGCGGCCGTAGAAGAACGGCCGGGTGGCACGCACCAGGGCCTGCTGCTGCGCGGGCGGCGCACCCTCGTCGAGCGCCTGCTGGGCCTCCGCGGCGTCGGCGTACCAGGGCTCGTCGGAGCGGGCGGCCCGTATCGCGGCGACGTCGCCGCGGTCGCCGCCCTGCAGGCGGCCGCTGGGGGTCACGAGCACCAGGGACCGCACGCGGTCCGGGTACCGGGACGCCCAGGTCTGCGCGACGATCGTCCCGGCGGAGTGCCCGAGCACGTCCACGGTCTCCAGGCCGAGGTGCGTGCGCAAGGCCTCCACGTCGTCGGCGAGCCGGTCGAACCGCAGCGACGCCGGGTCGGAGGGCACCTCGGAGCGCCCGGTGGCCCGGCTGTCGAGGACGACGACGGTGCGCGTCGCGGTCAGCCCGGCGAGGTCCTCCAGGTAGGCGCCGGCGCGCCCGGGGCCGCCGGGCAGGCACAGCAGCACCGGGCCGCTGCCCTCGCTCGTGCACGCCAGCGAGGTGCCGTCGTAGGAGGCGAACGTGGTCGCAGCGCCCCGGGTCACAGCGTCACCGCCCGCACCGACTCGGCGCCGATCGCCGAGCCCACCCGCTCGAGGACGTCGGGAGGCACGGGGCTGTCGACGGTCAGCACCATGAGGGCCGCTCCGCCCTGCTCGCGCCGGGCCACCTGCGCCCCGGCGATGTTCAGCCCCGCCTCCCCGAACGCCTGCCCCACCGTGCCGACGACGCCGGGCCGGTCGGCGTAGGTGAGGAACACGAGGGACCCGGCGGCGGGGACCTCGACGTCGAAGCCCTGCGCCTCCACCAGCCGCTCCACCTGCCGCGTGCCGACGAGGGTGCCGGACACCGACACCGCGGCGCCGTCGGCGCGGACCCCCCGCACGGTGACGAGGTTGCGGTGGTCCGGGCTGTCGGGGTCGGTGGTCAGCGCGACCTCGACGCCCCGCTCCGCGGCGAGAGCGGGAGCGTTGACGAAGGTGACCTGGTCCTCGACGACGTCGGCGAACACGCCCTTGAGCGCGGCCAGCTGCAGCACCTGCACGTCGAGCGCCGCGATCTCGCCCCGGACCTCCACGGTCACGCTGCTGGCCACCTGTCCGGCGAGCGCCGTGAAGACCCGGCCCAGCTTCTCCACCAGCGGCAGTGCGGGTCGCAGCTGCTCCGGGACCGGGCCGCCACCGCTGACGTTGACGGCGTCGGGGACGAAGTCGCCCTGCAGCGCGAGCCGGACCGACCGCGCCACCGCGACCCCCGCCTTGTCCTGGGCCTCGACCGTGCTGGCACCCAGGTGCGGCGCGACGACCACGGAGTCGAAGCCGAACAGCGGGCTGTCGGTGCACGGCTCGGTCACGAACACGTCGAGCCCCGCGCCGGCGACCCGTCCCTCGGTGAGCGCCCGCACCAGCGCGTCCTCGTCGACGAGCCCCCCGCGGGCGGCGTTGACGATCCGGAGCGAGGGCTTGCAGATGCTCAGCTCGTGGTCGCCGATGAGGCCGACCGTCTCCGGCGTGCGCGGCAGGTGGATCGACACGAAGTCGCTCTCGCGCATCAGCGTCTCGAGGTCGACGAGCTGCACCCCGAGGGCGTCGGCACGGGCGCTCGTGACGTAGGGGTCGTAGGCGAGCAGGCGCACCCCGAAGGCCGCCATCCGCTGCGCGAACAGCACGCCGATGCGCCCCAGGCCGACGACGCCGACCGTCTTGTCGGCCACCTCGACCCCGGTCCAGCGGCTGCGCTCCCAGCGGCCCGCCCGGAGCGCCGCGCTGGCCGGGGCGGTGTTGCGCGCGCAGGCGAGCAGCAGGGCCACCGCCTGCTCCGCGGCGCTCACCACGTTGGACAGCGGAGCGTTGACGACCATCACGCCCCGCGCGGTGGCCGCGGGCACGTCGACGTTGTCCAGCCCGATGCCGGCCCGGGCGACGACCTGCAGCCGGGGCGCGGCGACGAGCGCCTCCTCGTCGACCTGCGTCGCGCTGCGGACCAGGACGGCCGCGGCGTCGCCGAGCGCGGCGAGCAGGGCGGGCCGGTCGGTGCCGTCGACGTGCCGGACCTCCACCGCGTCGCCGAGGGCCGAGAGCACGGACGGAGCGAGCTCTTCGGCGATGAGCACGATCGGCAGGTCGGTGGCAGCGATGGTGCGGTCTCCCGGTACGTGCGGCAGCGCGGACGCCGTCACCGTAGTGACCTCGGGCACACCCGGCGTCCGGGCCCCCGGAGCAGTCCTGGTCTGCCCGCAGCCGCGCCCCGCCTGCCACGATGTCGGCTCCCGCCCGACCAGGAGATCCCGTGCGCCGTCCCGTCCCCCGCCGCGTCCCCGTCCTCGCCGCCGTCCTGGCCGGACTGCTCGCGGCTCCCCTGCTGCCTGCCGCCGCCGCGACCGCCGCGGCCGACGGCGGCTGGCAGCTCGTCGGACCTCCGGCGCCGTCGTCGGGCGGGGTCGTGGCCCGCACGGCCGCCGAGGCGCCGTCGTCGTTCGCGGTGATCTTCGAGGGGATCGACCCCGAGGCCCAGGCCGCGGTCCTGCGCGCCACGGCCACGCTCGGCGCGTCCCTGGCGAGCGCGGTACCGGTGACGGTGCGCGTCACGCGAGGCAGCCTGCCGGCGGGCGCCCTCGGAGCGGGCACCCCGGGCCTGTTCGCCGCCCGCGACGCCGACGGCTCCTACGACCCGACCGACACGCTGTACCCGATCGGCCTCGCCAACGCCCTGGCCGGCAAGGACCTCGACCCGGGCGGGGCCGACGTCCAGCTGGTGCTGAGCGACACCGCGCCGTTCTGGACCGGCGAGACGCGTCCCCCGGCCGACCGCTACGACCTCACCAGCGTCGCCCTGCACGAGCTGCTGCACGGGCTCGGCCTCACCGCCTCGCTGCGCGTCGAGGGCGGCGTCGGCACGTGGGGCGACCCCGCCGACCCCGTCGGTCCGACCCCGGTCGTCTTCGACCGCTTCGTCGTCAACGCGACCTCCCCCGACGCCGTCGTCAGCAGCGCCGTCCTGCGGCGGCCCATCCGGACCCGCGACCTCGCCGACGCCCTCACCGCGCCCGTCTACTGGGACGGTCCGCAGGCGCGGGCCGCGCTGGGCGGACGGCGGCCCCGGCTGGAGTCGGGCGCGTCGTTCCTGCTCGGCACCAGCCTCGTGCACCTGCCGGAGTCCGAGGCACCGGCGGGGACGCCGAACGCCGTCCTGAGCCCGGTCCTCGGGCTGGGCGAGACCACCCGTCTGCTCGGGCCCGTGGTGCTCGGCATGCTCGCCGACACCGGCTGGGCCGTGCCCGCGCTGCCCGGGTCGCGCTACACCCCGGTCGACCCGCGCCGGCTGCTCGACACCCGCAGCGGCTTGGGGCAGGGCGGCGTGAAGCGGACGCTCGGGCCGGGGCGCGTGCTCGACCTCCAGGTCGCGGGCGGCGCGACGGGCGTCCCGCTCGGCGCCACCGCCGTCGTCCTCAACGTCACGGGCGTCGCGCCCAGCGCCTCGACCGACGTGCGGGTCTACCCGACCCCGCGCACCGCCGAGACCGTGCCGGAGGTCAGCACCCTCAACCTCGTCCGCGGCCGCACCCGGGCGAACCTGGTGACCGTCCCCGTCGGCCTCGACGGCAGGGTCCGGCTGCGCAACAGCTCCGGCACGGTCTCCCTGCTCGCCGACCTGCAGGGCTTCTACGCCGCGGACGGCGCGAGCCTGTTCCACCCGGTCGCCCCGGTGCGCCTGCTCGACACCCGGAGCACCCGGCTGCGCACGCTCGGGCCGGGGCAGGTGCTCGACCTGCAGGTGGCCGGCGAGCGAGGGGTCCCGGCGGGCGCGCAGGCCGTCGTGCTCGGGCTGACCGGCGTCGGCGCGAGCCTCCCGACCGACCTGCGCGCCTACCCGACGCCGGCCTCCGGCAGCCCCGTGCCGGTGGTGAGCAACGTCAACCTGCGGCCCGGCGGCCCGGTGGCGGCGAGCGCCGTCGTCCGGGTCGGCAGCAGCGGCCGGGTCCGCTTCCGCAACGCCGCGGGGGCGGTCGCGCTGCTGGTCGACCTGCAGGGCTGGTTCGACGCGGCCTCGCCCGGCGGCCTGTCGTTCCGGCCGGTGCGACCCCAGCGCGTGCTCGACACGCGCACACTCAGCACGCCGCGGCTCGGCGCAGGGCAGGTCCTCGACGTCGCCCTGTCCGGCCGGGCCGGCGTCCCCGGCACCGCGCAGGCCGTCGTCCTGAACCTCACCGGGATCGGCGCGACCCGCAGCACCGACCTGCGGGCGTACCCCAGCCCGACCGGCACCGCGCTCGTCCCGACCGTCAGCACCCTGAACCTGACCGCCGGGCAGACGGCAGCGAACGCCGCGGTCGTCGCGACCGGCAGCCTCGGCCGCGTGCGGGTCCGGAACCAGTCGGGCGGCGTGGGCGTGGCCGTCGACGTCGCCGGGTGGTTCGCCCCCTAGCTCGGCTGGGTCGCGGGCCTGACCTGGGCTCGAGACCGACCTCGACGTCGCGACACGCCGGCCTGTCCCGCAGCAACCACCGCCTCGCCGCGGGCGGGGACGGGTCGAGACGGAAGGGGCGGGGCTCCCGGAAGGCGCATCAGCGAAGCAGCGCCGGAGGGAGCCCCGCCCCTGGAGGCGGTGGCGAGCTACTCGCCCGCGTCGTCGATCCACGCCATCATCGGCCGGAGCTTGGCGCCCGTGACCTCGATGGGGTGGTCCTGACCCTGCTTGCGGAACGCCGCCATGCGGGGGCCGCCGTTGTCGTCGTCCTCGATCAGCGCCTTGGTGAAGGTGCCGTCCTGGATCTCGGCGAGGACCTGCTGCATGGCCTTCTTGGTCTCGGCCGTGATGATGCGCGGGCCGGTGACGTAGTCGCCGAACTCGGCGGTGTCGCTGATGCTCCAGCGCATCTTGCCGATGCCGCCCTCGTACATGAGGTCGACGATCAGCTTGAGCTCGTGCAGGCACTCGAAGTAGGCGACCTCGGGCTGGTAGCCCGCCTCGATGAGGACCTCGAAGCCGGTCTGCACGAGGGCGGACGCGCCGCCGCAGAGCACGGCCTGCTCGCCGAACAGGTCGGTCTCGGTCTCCTCCTTGAACGTGGTCTTGAGGACGCCGGCCTTGGTGCCGCCGATGCCCTTGGCCCACGACAGGGCGAGCGCCTGCGCCTGGCCGGACGCGTCCTGCTCGACGGCGAT
>JAODNQ010000046.1 GCA_025464695.1 Frankiales bacterium
GCACCGGTGCCGGTCGGCCGGTCCTGCCGCCAGGCCGCGACACGCTCGTGCGCTCCTTGCTGCAGAGCCTGCAGCGCACCGCGGGCAACGCGGCCGCCATCCACCTGCTGAGCGGCGGGGGGCCGCACGTGCAGCGCGCGCCGGTCGCGCAGCGCGAGCCGGCGTCGAAGGAGGGCATCCTCGACGGCGTCCACATCACGACCTACGCCGACGCCGCGGGCTTCCTCGAGAGCCGGGTCGGTCAGCTCGAGGGCGAACGCGCGGCCGTGCTGGGCGACGGCGCGGCGTGCCCGCCGCAGCTGTTCAGCGTGGCGTTCGAGGGCCGGCAGCTGCTCACCACGGTGCGCGTCGCGGGAGCGGCCGACATCGACGGGGCCACCTACGACCAGGTCGACAGCTGGTACGGCTCCTGGGGCTCCGCCCTCGACGCCGGGGAGGTCGCCCGCACACTGCTGGCCGCGCAGAAGGTGCACGACGTCAAGGTCGCGGCGATGGCCGGCAAGGACCGGGCGCTGGCCTACGCCGACCAGGTGGCCGACGCGAAGGCGAAGGCCTTCCAGGCCGACGACGAGACGCTGCTCGGCCAGATCTGGAGCTGGGGAACCGCGCTCGTCGACTCCGCACTCGACGCGACGCCGCTCATCGAGGCCGCGACCGACCTGGAGAAGGAGCTCGTCACCGCCGCCCGTGCCGCGTCGGCGTCCGCCGGGCCGAACGCCGCCCGCGGCGGCGGGACGTACAAGCTGGCCGAGGCCGGGAAGGTCCTGCCGCTGGTCACCCTCGCCAACCACGCGGTCAACGCGTTCCAGGCGGTGCAGGCCGCGGCCGACCTCGTCAGCGCGAAGAAGTCCGGCGCGGCGAAGGCGAAGTCCGACGTCAAGGCGGCGGTCGCGATCGCGGGGTCCGTCGAGGGCTTCATCGGCGTCGCGACGGGGGTCGGCATCATGATCAACCTGTACCTGACGCCGATGACGGACGCGTGCCTGACGGCGCTCCAGGGGCTGGAGGACGTCGCCCGCAAGGTGAACCGCGAGCTCATGCAGAACGGCGTGTACGACAAGGTGAACTGGGACCTCGAGCCGGGCTCGCCGAACGGCCGCGCGCTGTTCATGTTCATGCTCGCCGTCCGCGGAGCCGGTGACGCCGGCGGCGTGCCGCAGCCGGTGCCGAAGCAGGTCTCGGACTACCTGGCGGGCAACCAGGACGACCTGCAGGCCGGGACGGGCACCGGCGAGCAGAAGGACGAGATGCCGACGACCGGGGCGTGGTTCTGGAAGGCCGCGGACTCCAAGAAGATCGGGTCGTGGGTCTTCCAGCACCGCGACGACCTGTGGGCCGTCTTCTACGGCAGCCTGCGGCCGGGCGGAGGCGGCTGACCGCGCGCCGTGCCACGCTCCGCCCCATGGCCCTGTTCTCCCGCCGGACCGCCGGACGGATCGAGCCGCGCGGCGTCTGCCCCGACTGCGGCGCCGCCCTGCTGCCGCACGAGGAGGACGCCGAGGGCAGCGCGGGCGCTGTCGACGTCGTGCTGCGTCCGCTCCCGCTGCTGGTGTGCCCGAGCGGCCACGTGCGCCGCTCGGTGACCGCCGCCTGGCCCCAGACCGTCCTCGACGCCGTCCGCGACCAGCTGCCGCTGACCGACCGGCACCCCGACTGCGGGCACGACCGCTGGGCGGGGCCGGAGCCCAAGCGGGTGCGGCTGCAGGTGTCGGCGGACCCGGTGCCGGTGCGCGTGCAGGTCTTCGCGCCCCTGCTGCGCTGCGCGGTCTGCCACGCCCCCGGCCTCGACCGGGCGACGAGCGCGGACGTCGGCGCTGCCTTCGCGGACGCGCTCGCGGGGGTCCGGACCTGACCTACCAGCTGGTCGGCTTGCTGGGGGTGTCGATCCAGACCCGGAAGAAGTCGTCCAGCTGCTTGCCGCTGACCTTCTCGGCCAGGGCGAGGAGGTCCGCGGTGCTCACGTTGCGGCCCTTGTTGTCGGTCGCCCAGCGGCGCAGCAGGGTCGAGAAGGCCGCCTCGCCGATCTTGTTGCGGAGCGCGACCAGGGCGGCGCCACCGCGGTCGTAGGTGGCGTCGGCGAACAGCGTCTGCGGGCTCGGGTCGCCGGGAGGGGTCGCCCAGAACGCGTCCTTGGCGGGCCTCCGGTAGACGTCGTCGAACCGCTTCTGCAGGGAGGGCCCGCCCTGCGACGCGCCCCACAGCCACTCGGCGTAGGTGGCGAAGCCCTCGTTCAGCCAGATGTCGCGCCAGCGGCTCGGGGTGACGCTGTTGCCCACCCACTGGTGGGCCAGCTCGTGGGCGACCGTCGCGGCGTCGGCGTAGCGGGAGTAGACGGGGCGGGTCTGCGTCTCGAGCGCGTAGCCCACGCTGTCGTCGTCGACGATCGCACCGAAGGACGTGAACGGGTACGGCCCGAACACCCCCTCGAAGAACGACACGAGCTGCGGCTCCAGGGCGAGCGCCGCGAGGGTGGTGCGCCGGTCGGGGCCGGTCAGGTCGCGGTCGACGAAGTCGAGGACCGGCAGACCGTGCGGCCCCTTCTGCGTCGTCATGTCGTAGTCGCCCACCGACGCCGTCGACAGGTAGCTGGCCATCGGGTCCGTCGCCCGCCAGACGAAGGTGGTGCGCCCGCCCGCGGTGGTGGGCGGGCCGACCAGCTCCCCGTTGGCGACGGCGGTCTTGCCGGCGGGGACCGAGATCCGGTAGTCGTAGGTGGCCTTGTCGGTGAGGACGTCGTTGACCGGGTACCAGGTGGACGCGCCCTCCGGCTCGTTGGCCACCAGCGCGCCGTCCGCGAAGGACACGAAGCCGTACAGCGCGTCCTCGATGTCGCGGGGCTGACCGGGGACGCCGCCGTAGTCGACGGTGACCGTGTCCCGGCTGCCGGCGGTGAGACGCGGGGCGGTGCGGACGACCAGCTCGCCGCCCCGGCCGTCGGCGGGCGGCGGCTGCTGGCTGTAGCCCGCAGCCACGCCGTCCACCTTCACCGACGAGACCGTGAGGCCCCGCAGGTCCAGGCTCAGGCTGTCCAGGTCCTGCGTCGCCGTGAGGGCGACGTCGGCGGTGCCGTCCAGCCGTCCGCTGGAGGGCGTGTACGTCAGGTCGAGGCCGTAGTGGCTGACGTCGTACCCGCCGTTGCCGGCCTGCGGGAAGTACGGGTCGCCACCGGTGGTCGCACCGGCGCTGGTGCCGCCGGCGACGGCCGGCACCGTCGCGAGCAGGGGCGAGGCCAGGGCGAGGGCGGTGAGCACGGTCGCGGTGCGTCTCATCGGCGCAACCTAGGCCCCGCGCGTGACAGCGCACCACCTCCGTCTTCGGAATCGTCCGCGTGGTCGCCCGGTTGCCGCTCCCATGACCTCCTCCGCTCCCCGCACCTGGCTCGTCACCGGCGCCTCCCGCGGTCTCGGCCGCGCGTTCTGCGAGGTCGCCCTCGAGGCCGGCGACGCCGTCGTCGCGACCGCCCGGCGTCCCGAGCAGCTCGACGACCTCGTCGCTGCGCACCCGGACCGTGCGCTCGCTGTCGCCCTCGACGTCACCGACCGCACGGCGGTCGACCGGGCCGTCGCCGAGGCCGCCGCCTTCACCGGCCGGATCGACGTGCTGGTCAACAACGCCGGGTACGGCCTGGCGTCCGGCGTCGAGGAGGCGTCCGAGCAGGAGGTGCGGGACCAGTTCGAGGTCAACGTCTTCGGCGCGCTCTGGTGCACGCAGGCCGTGCTGCCGGTGATGCGCGCCCAGGGGTCCGGGCACCTGTTCCAGGTGTCCAGCATCGGCGGCGTCGCGGCCTTCCCCAACACCGGGATCTACCACGCGAGCAAGTGGGCGCTGGAGGGCTTCTCGGAGTCGCTCGCCCTGGAGGTCGCCGGCTTCGGCGTCCGCGTGACGATCGTGGAGCCGGGGCCCTTCCGCACCGACTGGAACGGCGACAGCATGGTCCGGTCCACGCCGATGCCCGAGTACGACGACGTGCTGGGCGCCCGGCGCGAGGCGATGTCCGGGGCGTACGCCCGGACGCAGAAGGGCGACCCGCGGCGGGCCGGCGAGGCGCTCCTGCAGGTGCTCGACAGCGAGGCTCCGCCGCTGCGCCTGCTGCTCGGCGCCATGGCAGCCGACCTCGGGCCCTCGGTCTACGCGAAGCGGCTCGACGAGTGGGCGGCCTGGGACGCCACCGCGCGCGGGGCCGACTTCCCGGACTAGACGACGAGGGCGCCGACGCCCGCCGCCACCGCCCCGACGCCGCACAGGACCCCTCCCACGGACAGGCCCTGCGCCCAGCGGACGTGCCCGCGGACGACGTCCTCCTCCTCGCGCGTCGACACGAGCAGGTCGTCGCCGCCGGCGACCTCCACCCCGCCGTCGGGCGTCGACCGGGCGGTGCCGCACACGTACAGCGTCGTGCCCGCCAGCAGCGCCTCCTCGACGTACTGGTAGCCGATGTCGCGGCCGCCGCGAGTGGTCATGCTGAACGGTCCGACCGCGAGGGTGGTCTCCTCCGCCTCGGCGGGCTGCAGCCGGTCGTGCAGCAGCTCCGGACGGTCCACGCGGGCGCCGCGCAGGACCACCGGGACGGCCCCGGTGGCGTCGCGCACCAGCACGCGGACGTCGTCGCTGGTCTCGGTGCTCACGACCTCCGTGGCCTCGGTGCGGCTGGTGCTCGTGTGCCCCTTGCTGTCGGTGCTGTGCGTGGTCTTCCAGTAGTGGTGGACGACCTTCGCCCGGTACCAGAGCACCGGGCGGCCCGAGTACGGCCCGACGAGGGACGTGCCCTCCGCCTCGCCCACGCCCTTGACCTCGACGTCGCGCTGCAGGGCCCCCGGTCCGAGCGACGCCGTCACCGTCCGGGCCTCGTCCAGCAGGTCCGCGCAGGTGGAGGTCGCGGTCGCGGTGAGGCGGCCCGCCTGCCGGGACCGGGAGACGGCGGCACGGACCAGCAGCACGGCGGCGACGACGAGCACGACGGCGAGGACCAGCAGGGGCACCATGGCCGGACCGTAGTGGTGCGTGCGTCCGCGTGGCGCCGGCATGCACAGGGCGGTTCCGGGCAGGAGCCGCGCGTGAGGGTGGCCCTGGTGTGCGGACGCGACGAGCCGCGGCGCGACGGCGTCGCCGACTACGTCCACCGGCTCGCGGCCGCGCTGCCCGCCTACGGGGTGGAGGCCGACGTCGTCGAGGCCGGAGGCCGGGTGCGGGCGGCGGCGGCCCAGCTGCGCGCAGCCCGTCCGGACGTCGTCCACGTGCAGTTCGCGCCCTCGGCCTACGGCTACGCGCCGTGGGTCGGGCTGCTGCCGCACCTGGTGCGGGCGCCGGTCGTGACCACGCTGCACGAGTACGGCTGGTGGTCCTGGCCCGCCCGGGTGCCGTCCCGCGCCTGGTCGCTGCTGGAGCGGACCCGGCTGTGGGACCGCGAGACGCTGCGCCTGGTGCCGGCGTCGCGGGGTGTCGTCGCCACGAACCCGGCGCACGCGCAGGTCCTGCGCGAGCGGCTGCGCGTGCAGCCCCGGGTGGTGCCGATCGGACCGAACGTGGACCGCGTCCCCGCCGACCGGGCCGCCACCCGACGCCGCCACGACCTGCCCGAGGGCGCCCCGGTGGCCGTGTTCTTCGGCTTCGTGCACCCCGTGAAGGGGGTCCGGTGGCTGCTCGGCGCCGTCGCCGCCCTGCGGGCCTCGACCCACCCGGACCTGCACCTCGTGGTGGCGGGCGGCTTCGACTCCCTCGCCCTGCCCGGGCAGGAGGCCCGCGACTTCGAGGCCGAGGTGCGGCAGCAGGTGTCCGACCTCGGGCTCGACGACGCCGTCCGGATCACCGGCTGGGTCGAGGCCGAGGAGGTGTCGGCCCTGCTTCAGGCGAGCGACGTCGCGGCGCTGCCGTTCACGCACGGGCTGACGACCAAGAGCGGCTCGCTGCTCGCCGTCCTCGACCACGACCTCCCGCTGGTCGGCACGCGCGGCGAGGGGACGACGCCGGAGCTCGAGGCGGCCGGGTGGCTCGGGCCGGTGCGGGAGAGCGAGGTCCTCGCCGACAACCTCCGCCGCGCCCTGGCCGAGGGACCGCGCCCGGCAGCGCGGGCGCTGGCCGACGCGCACGCGTGGGACGCCGCCGCGAAGGCCCACGCCGAGCTCTACGCCGAGGTGCTGGCCGGTGCCTGACCTGCTCTTCGTCGAGCTGCTGGGCGGCTTCGGCGACCTGCTGCTCGCCCTGCCCGCGGTCCACGCCCTGGCGCTCGCCGGCAACCGCGTGCACGTCCTGACGTTCGACCCGGGCGGTCAGCTGCTCGACGGCGACCCGCTCGTGGCGTCCGTGACGACGACGTCCGACCACACCGACGGCGCGCCCCGCCGCGCGGTGTCGGCGGCCCTCGCGGCCCGTCGGTACGACCGCGCCGTCACGACCACCACCTACGACGGCATCGGTGCGCTGCTGCCCGACAGCGTCCCCGAGACGGTCACCGACCTGTGGCGCCGGCCGCCGCCGGACGAGCTCGTCGACCGGCGTTTCCTGCGCCTGCTCGCCGGCGACGGCTGGATCCGCCCCGAGCACGTCGCGCTGCCGCCGCGGCTGGCCGCCGTGCCCGACGACGACGCCCCCGACGTGCTGCTGCTCCCCGACGCCGGCATGCGGGTCAAGCGCTGGGACGGCTGGCCGCGCCTGGTCGCCCTCCTGGACGGGCTCGACGTCGCCGCGCTGGCAGGTCCGGCGGGGACGGCGGCGCAGGAGACCGGCGCACGCGTCCTGCCGCCCCGGTCGCTGCCCGGGCTGGCCTCGCTGGCCGCCGGCGTGGCCGCCCGCGGGGGAGTGGTGGTGGGCGCCGACACCGGCCCCGTCCGGCTCGCCGCTGCCGCCGGTGCTCGGACGGTGGGGCTGTTCGGCCCGACCCTGGCGGCCCGCTACGGCCAGCGCCCGGAGCAGGGACACGTGGGCCTGCAGGGGCTCCCCGAGTGCGAGGTCCGGCTGCCGACCGCCATCACCGAGCAGGCCTGCTGGTGGTCCGGCGCCTGCCCGCTGACCGGAGCAGGGCCGGCCTGCATGGCCGACCTGCAGCCGGAGCAGGTCGCGGCAGCGGTGCGCGAAGGGGCGAGACTGTACGTGTGACCCGCCTGCGCGCCGCCTCGCCCGTCCTGCTGGGCGCCCTGCTGTGCGGGGCGGGGGTGCTGCACGGCGCGACCCCCGGGTTCTTCGACGCGATCGTGCCGTCCTTCCTGCCGCACCCGCGGGCCTGGACGTACGCCAGCGGGGTCGCCGAGGTCGCCGTCGGGGCGGCCGTGCTCGCGCCGTCCACCCGGGAGCGGGGAGCCCTGGCGGCCGCGCTGCTGTTCGTGGCCGTCTTCCCGGCCAACGTTCAGCAGGCGGTGCAGTCGTCGGGCACCGAGCAGGTGCTCGCCCTGCTGCGGCTGCCGGTGCAGGTGCCGCTGGTGCTGTGGGCCCTGCAGGTGCGCCGGTCCGCCGCGTGACCGTCCTGCGCCCCGAGATCCGCACGACGCGGCTCCGCCAGGGCCGGGTCACCGACGGGCAGCAGGCGGCCCGCGACAGGCTGTGGCCGGCGTACGGGGTCGACCCGGACGGGCCGCTCGACGTGCCCGTCCTGTTCGGCCGGGTCGCGCCGCTCGTCGTCGAGGTCGGGTCGGGCATGGGGGAGGCCACGGCGGCGCTGGCCGAGGCCGAGCCGGACCGGGACGTCCTCGCGTGCGAGCTGCACCTGCCAGGTCAGGGCGCGCTGCTGCGCCGGCTCGACGAGGGCGGGCTGACGAACGTCCGCGTCGTCGACGGCGACGGCCGGCACGTCCTCGCCGGCCTGCCGCCCGGCAGCGTCGACGTCCTCCGGGTGTTCTTCCCGGACCCGTGGCCGAAGAGCAAGCACTGGAAGCGGCGCCTGGTCGACGAGCACTTCGCGGCACTGGTCGCCGACCGGCTGCGGCCCGGCGGCCTGCTGCACGTCGCCACCGACTGGGCGCCCTACGCCGCGCAGGTGCGACGGGTGCTGGCCTCCTGCGAGGGCCTGGTGCCGGCGGAGCCGCCGGCTCGCCCGCGCACCCGGTTCGAGCAGCAGGGCCTCGACGCCGGCCGGCCGTCGGTCGACCTGGCAGCTACGGCAGCGCCGACACCAGGCTGACGCGCAGCCCCTCCGCCAGGTGCACCACCCGCGCGGCGGGTGCGTGCTGCTGCAGCAGGGCGCGGCAGGACGGGCACGGTCCGATGACGCGGGTCGCGTCTGCCGAGACGTGGCGCACGGTGGCCAGCGTGGCAACGCGGCGGCCGCGGGCGAGGACCGTGGCGACGACCGCGGCTTCCGCGCAGGCGAAGTCCTTGAGCCCGAGGGCGACGGACACCTCGCCGTCGTCGGCGCGGGCGGCCGACGCCGTCGGGTGCCGCTGCGGGCCGAGGCCGCGACGCAGCGCGCTGACCGCCTGCCCGACGAGCGCGAGGTCCTGCTCGCCGGGCCGGTCCGTCGTCACTGCACCGTCTGGTCGGCCAGGGTGACCCGGCCCAGCTCGACCAGGGGCGCGATGCGCTCCTCGATGCCCGCGAAGCCGTCTCCCACCATCGCCCCGCCGCGCACGCGCGCGACGATGCCGGCGCAGACCACGGCCAGCTTGAAGAAGCCGAACGACACCGCCCACGGCAGCGCCGACAGGTCGAGCCCCGTGCGGGTGGCGTACAGCTCGGCGACCTCGGCCCGGGTCGGGAACCCCTCGAGGGCGGTCGCGCTCTTCACGACGGCGCCCATGTCGCGCTCGGCGCCGTCGCCGGCCTCGGACCAGTAGACGAGCAGGATGCCGAGGTCGGCCAGCGGGTCGCCGAGGGTGCTCATCTCCCAGTCGAGGACCGCGGCGATGCGCCCGGGAGTGTCGGGGGAGAGCATCGTGTTGTCGAGCCGGTAGTCGCCGTGGACGATGCTGGACCGCTGCGACGGCGGCACCGAGGCGGCGAGGTCGGCGGCCAGGACGTCGAGGCCGGGGATGCCCTCGAGGCGGGTCGCGTCCCACTGCTTGCCCCACCGGCGGACCTGGCGCTCGAGGTAGCCCTCGGGCCGGCCGAACTCCGCCAGCCCCACCTCGGCCGGGTCGACACCGTGCAGGTCGGCGAGCACCGAGACCAGGCCCTTCCCGACGGCGCGTCGCTGTTCGGGTCGGTCGGCGTAGCCGGCCGGGAGGGTGTCGCGGCAGACGTGCCCCTCGACCCGCTCCATCACGTAGAAGGTGCCGCCGAGGACCTCGGGGTCGGTGCACAGGTGCAGCACCTGCGGTACGGGCACGGCGGTCCCGGCCAGGGCCGACAGGACGGTGTGCTCGCGGACCATGTCGTGCGCGGTCGGGAGCACGTGCCCGAGCGGCGGGCGGCGCAGCACGACCGAGCCCGCCGCGCTGTCGACCCGGTAGGTCAGGTTCGACTTGCCGCCAGCGATGAGGGTGGTCGTGCACGACCCCCAGGCGGGTTCGGACAGGGCGCGGGCCAGGTAGGGGCCGACGACGGACGGGTCGGCTCCGGCGGGGGCGGTCACGCTGCGCACACTCTCACGCGGGCGGGGGAGGCAGGCGAGGCCACGCGTGCGGGTGCGGCCGGTCCGCTCCGGGTAGGGCGCGGGCATGAGCGACGACGCGAGCAGCAGCCCCGACCCCGCGCTGAAGGGCGCCGGCCTGTCGGCGACCGGCAAGACCGCCGACCAGTTCTCACCCGGGCAGGACGGCCCGGGCACGACCTACGGCGACCCGGGCGGCACGGGCACGGCCGACGAGGAGACCACCACCCCGGACGAGCAGGACCTCGCGCAGGGCAGCGCCGGGAACGCCGAGGGCGGCTCGGACTGACGGCTCCGTACGCTCGCCGCTCGTGCCCGTCTCCCTGGTCGACCGCTCGCCCGTCGTCGCCCCGGAGACGCTCGTCGCCGCGATGGTGCCGCCACCGCGGTTCGACGACGCGCGGTTCGAGACCTACGTGCCCGACCCCGCACAGCCGTCGCAGGTGCGGGCCGTCGAGGTGCTGTCCCGGTTCGCGACGACCCTGCAGCCGCCGCCCAAGCGGCTGTTCGGCCGCCCCCGGCCTCCCGAGGGCCGGCCCGGGGTGTACCTCGACGGCGGGTTCGGAGTCGGGAAGACGCACCTGCTGACGTCGCTGTGGCACGTGTCCCCGGAGCCGCGGGCGTACGGCACGTTCGTGGAGCTGACCCACCTGGTGGGAGCCCTCGGGTTCGCCCGCACGGTCGAGGCGCTGAGCGAGCACCGGCTGCTGGCGATCGACGAGTTCGAGCTCGACGACCCCGGCGACACCGTCCTGGTCTCGACGCTGCTGTCCAAGCTCGTGGACGCGGGGGTCCGGGTGGCGGCGACGTCGAACACCCTGCCCGGGTCGCTGGGGGAGGGGCGCTTCGCAGCCCAGGACTTCCTGCGCGAGATCCAGGGGCTGTCGGCCCACTTCGAGCCGGTCCGGGTCGACGGCGAGGACTACCGCCACCGCGGCCTGCCGACGCCGCCGTCGCCGGTCTCGGACGAGGAGCTGACCTCCCGCGCTTCGGCGCCAGGGGCGAGCCTCGACCGCTTCCCCGCCCTGCTCGAGCACCTGTCGCAGCTGCACCCGTCGCGGTACGGCGCCCTCGTCGACGACCTCGCGCTGGTCTGCCTGGCGGGGGTCGAGCCGGTGACCGACCAGTCGGCGGCGCTCCGGCTCGTCGTGCTGGTCGACCGGCTGTACGACCGGGACGTCGCGCTGGTGACCAGCGGGGTGCCGCTGGACCGGCTGTTCCCGACGGAGCTGCTCGAGGGCGGGTACCGCAAGAAGTACCTACGGGCGGTCAGTCGTTTGACCGCCCTGGCGCGGCAGGGGCAGGAATCCTGACCTGCAGTTATCCGGGCTCGATAACCGCTCGTCGTTCTTGCACTCCTGCTCGATAACCGCCGGATAACCGATGTTGTCGGTGATGTGACAAGGCGGCTTGCTCGATAACCAGAACCTGCGGGCGTTACGAGAACAGGGCCGCAACGACGTCCGCGGCCTCCCTGTCCATGCCCTCGCTGACGTGCGAGTACAGGTTGAGGGTGATGCCGATGTTGGCGTGCCCGAGCCACTCGCTGACCACCTTCGGGTGGATGCCCGCCTCGAGCGCGAGGGTCGCGTACGTGTGCCGGAGGTCGTGGACGCGCACGTGGGGGAGACCGGCGTGCCGGGCCCGGACCCGCAGGCGCTGACCGATGCTCGACGGGTGGAGCGGTAGCCCGTCCTCCCGGCAGAAGACCAGTCCTTCATCGGCCCACAGGGCACCGGCTGCCGACCGCTCCTGCAGCTGCGCGGCGCGGTGCCGCCGGAGCGCCTCGACGGTCAACGCGTCGAGCGACAGCCGCCGCGTCTTCGCGGTCGCGTCGCCGCGGCCCTTCGGCGTCCCGACGACCCAGCGCCCCTCGATCATGTTGCCGGTCTGGCGAACCGACAGGAAGGCCCGGTCCAGGTCGACGTCCTGCCAGCGCAGCGCCGCCACCTCGCCCCGGCGCATGCCCGTCGTCAGGAACAGGCGCCACATGGCGGCCAGCCGCTCGCCCTGCACGTGCGCCAGGAAGGTCACCGCCTGGTCCCGCGTCCAAGTTCGCATCTCCGGGGTCCGGCGGCTGGGCGCCTTGACCTTGATCGCGGGGTTGTCGCGCAGCAGGCCGTCGTCGCACGCGTCGCTCAGCGCCTTGCTGAGCACCTGGTGGCAGAGCTGCACCGTGGCGGGAGACAGGCCCCCCTCGTCGAGGAGCGCCCGGTAGGCGGCGCGGATCTGAGGGACGGTCAGGGCCTGGAGCCGGACGGCCCCCAGCTGCGGGACGAGGTGGGCGCGGACGATCCGGCGGTAGGTGGACAGCGTGGCCGGCTTGCGGTCGATCCCGGTCACCCAGGTCGCCAGGTAGTCGCCCACCGTCGTGCGTTCGGGCGCGAGGGCTGTGCCGTTGTCGACGTGCAGCAGCTCCTCCCGCAGCGCCCGCTCGGCCTCCTTGCGGGTCGGGAAGCCACCGCGGGTGCGCTGCCGGCGCCGTCCGTCGGGGGTGCGCGGCGCGTCCCACCAGATCGACCAGGGGTGCCCGCAGCGCTGGGCGGGGCACGGCGGCTCGCCCGCGGCCGGCTGGGGACACCGCTGCGCCACGTGACCACGCACTCGCCCCACCTCCAGCACCGCGCGGGTCCGGGCGCACGGCACCGTTGAGCAGAACGCAGAGGGGCGGGTCGCTCGACCGCTCCGGAGCGTGCCTGTGGACAACAAGGTGCCGTCCACCGGCTGGTGTCCGGCGTCTTGCCCTCGGCTCAGGACTCCTCGGCCGGCTGCCAGAGGCGCAGCTGGTCGCTCAGCTCGCCGACCCCGGTCGCGCTCGCGGTGCTGCCGCCGAACACGGCGAGCCGACCGTCGATCCAGTCGGCCCGGACTCCCTCGGTCGCGGCACCCGG
>JAODNQ010000049.1 GCA_025464695.1 Frankiales bacterium
AGCTCCTCGGCCAACTCCACCACTGCCTGCACACCCGCCAGCCCTACGACGAGACCCTGGCCTGGGCCCCACGCAGCAGCGAGCTCACCGCAGCTTGACGCGCTACAGGCGTGGGGTGTCTAGACGGGAGGCAGCTCCGTCCGCAGGTCCGCCCCCGGCGTCAGCCGGCCCTGCACCGCGCCCAGCACCCCCTCGACGGCGAGCGCGAGGGCGGCCACGAGCAGTCCCCCGGCGGCGGTCATGCCCGGGTCGGCCCGGGCGGTGCCGTCGGCGATGAATCGGCCGAGCCCGCCGCCCCCGACGTAGGCGGCCAGGGTCGCGGTCGCCACCACCTGCACGGCCGCCGTCCGGACCCCGGCGGCCACCAGCGGCAGCGCCAGCGGCAGCTCCACGCGCCGCAGGAGCTGCCCGCGCGTCATGCCCATCCCGCGGGCGGCCTCCCGCACGTCCGGGTCGACGTCCCGGACGCCGGTGTAGGCGTTGGTCAGCAGCGGGGGCACGGCGAACAGCACGAGGGCGACGACGGTCGCGCGGTCGCCGAAGCCGACCGGGGTGGCCACGAGCAGGACGAGGACGGCGAACGTCGGCACCGCCCGGCTGGCGTTCGCGAGGGCGACGACGGCGGCTCCGCCGCGACCTCGGGAGGCGAGCAGGAAGGCCGGCGGCAGGGCGAGCAGCAGGGCGATCCCCAGGGCCGTCCCGCTGACCTCGAGGTGCTGCAGCAGCCGGACCGGGACGCCGTCCGGGCCGGACCAGTGGGCGCCGTCGGACAGCCAGGCGGCGGTGTCCCCGACGACGCTCACCGGGACACCTCGGGCGCCCGCGCCCGGGTCCAGGGCGTCAGCAGGCGCTCGACGAGCAGCAGCAGTCCGTCCGCGACCAGGGCGAGCAGCAGGCACAGCACCGTCCCGGTGAGGATCTGCGCCCGGTACAGGTTGTTGGTGAACCCCTCCAGGACCACCTGCCCGAGGCCCCCGTTGCTGACCACGACCCCGACCGTCGTCAGCGCGACCGTCGACACCGTGGCGACCCGCAGCCCGGCGAGCACGCTGGGCAGGGCGAGCGGCAGGTCGACCCGGCGCAGCACCTGTGCCCGGGTCATCCCCGTGCCGCGGGCCGCCTCCCGCACGTCGGCCGGCACCCCGTCGAGCCCCGCCAGGACGTTGCGCACCAGGACCAGCAGCGCGTACGCGGTCAGGCCGATGACGACGGTGGTGCCGGTGAGGCCGGTGACCGGCGCGAGGACGGCGAACAGCGACAGCGACGGCACCGTGTAGAGCACGCCGGTGAACCCGAGCAGCGGACCGCGCAGCCGGGGCACGCGGCGGGCGAGCAGCGCCAGGGGCACGGCGAGCAGCAGGCCGAGCAGGACGCTGATGCCCGTCAGCTCGACGTGCTGCCGGGTCGCGGCGACGACGGCGTCGGCGTTGTCGCGCAGGTAGTCGAGGCTGAACCAGGGGTTCGCCGGCGCGCTCTGCGCGAGAGTCTGCACAGCCTCTAGAGGGGCCGGTCCGGGTCGGGCAGCGCGCTCGCGTGCGCCACGGTGCCGTCGGCCGCGACGACGTCGCCCGCGCCCTCCTCGGCCGGCGCCGGCGCGGTCGCCAGGTCGTCAGGGGCCGGGCCGGGTGTGGGCTCGCCGGAGTCGGCCTGCGCCACCTCACCGAGGTAGCGCACGACGACGGCCGCCACGGCCGCGACGGGCACCGCGAAGAACGCCCCGGCGATGCCGAACAGGCTGCCACCGGCCGTCACGGCCAGGAGCACGACGGCGGGGTGCAGCGCCAGGCTCTTGCCCTGCAGCACCGGCTGCAGGACGTTGCCCTCGATCTGCTGGACCGCGAAGATCAGGCCGACGACGATGAGCGCCGTCGTCGTCCCGTTGCTGACGAGCGCGACCAGCACCGACAGGCCGCCGACGACGAAGGCGCCGATGATCGGGATGAAGCCGCCGAAGAAGGTGAGCACCGCCAGCGGCAGAGCCAGCGGCACCCCCAGCACGACCAGGCCGATCCCGATGAGCACGGCGTCGACCAGTCCGACCAGCGCCTGCCCCTGGATGAAGCTGCCGAGGACCGCCCACGAGCGCATCAGGACGACGTCGAGGTGGCGCCCGGCGCGCCTGCCGACCATGAGGTTCAGCCAGGGCAGGAACTTGGGCCCGTCCTTGAGGAAGAAGAACGTCAGCACCAGGGCCAGGAAGAACGTCACCAGGTACGAGCCGACCGCCCCGACGCCGGACAGCACGCCGCCCGCGATCGCCGAGGCGCTGCCGGTGAGCCGTTCTTGTGCCTGGCTCACGGCAGCGTCGACCTGGGCGGCGTCGAGGTTCAGCGGCGGGCCGGTCACGTACTCCTGGATCTTGTCCAGGCCTCCAGCCGCGCTTCCCGCGATCTCCCCGACCTGGTCGACCACCTGCGGGGCCAGCCCCGCGAACAGGCCGACGAGGGCGAGCAGGCTGCCGAGGACGACGAGGATCGCGGCGCCCGCCGGGGGGACCCGGTGCCGGCGCAGCCAGGCGGTCGGCGTCCACAGCACGCTGGCGAGCAGCAGCGCCAGGACCACCGGCAGGACGACGACGTACAGCTTGGCGAGCAGCTCGTAGACGAGGAAGCCCCCGACGACGGTGAGGAGCAGCCGCAGGCTCCAGGTCGCCAGCCAGGTCACCATCCGGCCGATGTCGGCGCCGCGTTCCACGTGCGGGGTGCGGGCGGACACCGGGTCGGGCGCTGCGGGGTCGGGCGCCGCCGGCGCGGGCGGTGGTGCCGGGGCGGGGGGCGGCTGCGTCACGGCGCGGGTCTACCCCGCAGCGCGCAGGTAGTCCAGGAACCGGGCGCGGACCAGCGGCTCGTCCGCACCCAGGTCCTTGCCGAGCATCTCGCGGCCCAGCTCGACCAGCTCGGTGATGCTGCCGGTCAGGGAGCCCGACGAGCCGTCCTCGCCGGCGAGCGCCGTCGACGCCCGGAGGTGCTTGGCGAGGTCCCAGAAGAAGCCGACGTCGTGGGCCGCCTTCGCCTTGTCGAACGCCCGGACGCGCAGCTGCTCGGTGGTCAGGTGGTCGAGGTCGTCGGTCACCCGGCAGACCCTAGCCACCGGGCGGGGAGGACCGGGCGGCTCAGGGACGGGGCGGGTCCGGGGTGCGGCAGGCCCGCTCGAGCAGCAGCGCCGCGACCGCCAGCAGCAGCGCGGCCGCCACGGAGGCCCCGCTGGTGCGGGCGTCGTCCTGCGCCTGCTCGGCCTGCAGCGGCAGGACGGCGGCGAGGAAGCCGCCGTACGCACCGACCAGCAGGGCGGCCCCGGCGGACGACGCCTTCGCGAGAGCGGCCGCCCGCGCGACCTGCAGCGGGTGCAGGGCCCGCCCGCGGACCGGCCGGCCGTCGAGCCGGCTGCGCACGACCCGCGCGAGACCCAGCTCGAAGAGCGCGATCAGCACGAGGGTGACCGGGGCGTACGCCGGCAGCGGCGGGAGGTCGCCGTAGGTGGCGCGCACCAGCAGGTACACCACGACGGCGGCGGCCGCGGCCAGCCCGGCCAGGACGGGCACCCGGGTCGGGGTCACGGGAGCCGCCGCAGGCCCTGGTCGGGGAGCGCCGCGAGCAGGTCGGCGACCCGCCCCTGCGGCAGGGCGGCGTCGGGGTCGACGTCGAGCCAGGGGGCCAGCACGAAGGCCCGCTCGTGCGCGCGCGGGTGGGGCAGGACCAGCCCGTCGGGCACCGGCCCCTCGGCCACCACGACGTCGACGTCGAGCGTCCGGGGGCCCCACCGGACCTCGCGGGTGCGGTCCGCCTGCCGCTCGGCCTGCTGGGCGAGCTCCCAGGCGCGCGGGGCGTCCCAGGGCACGAGGCAGACCAGGTTGAGGAAGTCGCCCTGCGGCACCCCGCCCACGGGGGCGGTCTCGTAGAGCGGGGAGACGGCGGTGGGCTCGAGCAGGCGGAGCGCCGTCCGCAGGTGCGCCTCGCGGTCCCCGACGTTGCTGCCGAGGCTGAGCACCGCGCTCACCGGCTCCGCTCCGCCGACGGCACGCTCACGGCCGCACCACCGTCACCGCCACGTCGTCGAACGCGAGCGGGATCGGGGCGGACGGCTTGTGGACCGTGACCTCCGCGCCGTGCACCCGCCCGTCGACCAGGCAGACGGCGGCCAGCCGCTCCGCCAGCGTCTCGATCAGGTCGACGGGCTCCCCCGCCACCACCTCGGCGAGGGCCAGCGCGAGGGCGCCGTAGTCGACGGTGTCCTCGAGGTCGTCGGAGGCGGCCGCCTCGCGGACGTCGACGTGCAGCACCGCGTCGACCACGAAGTCCTGGCCGGCCTCGCGCTCCGCGGGCAGCACGCCGTGGAAGCCCCGGACCCGCAGGCCCCGCAGCGCGATGCGGTCGACCGGGCCGTCGGCGCCGGGCCGGGGGCTCACGCCGACACCCGCCGGACGGCGTCGACCACGCGGACGGCGTCGGCCGACGGGCGGACGTCGTGGACCCGCACGGCCCACGCCCCCGCCTGGGCGGCCAGCACCGTGACGGCCGCCGTGGCGGCGTCCCGCTCCTTGGCCGGCCGCAGGGCGCCGTCGGGGCCGGCGAGCAGCGCGCCGAGGAACGCCTTGCGCGAGGCGCCCACCAGCAGCGGCAGCCCGAGCGCGGCGAACTCGGCGAGGTGCGCGACCAGCGTCCAGCCGTGCTCGGCCGTCTTCGCGAACCCGAGCCCTGGGTCGACCACGACCTGGCGCACGCCGGCCGCCCGGGCCGCCTCGACCCGGGTGCGCAGCTCGGCGAGCACCTCCTGCACGACGTCGTCGTAGACCGCGCGCTGCTGCATGTCGCGGCTCGGGCCGCGCCCGTGCATCACGACGAAGGGCACGTCGAGCTCGGCGACCGCGGCGAGCATCTCCGGGTCGGCCGTCCCGCCGCTGACGTCGTTGACCATCGCGGCCCCGACCTCCACCGCGGCCCGGGCCACGGAGGCCCGGACGGTGTCGACCGACACGATCACGCCCTGGGCCGCGAGCCGCTGCACGACGGGGACGACCCGGCGCAGCTCCTCGCCCTCGGTCACCCGCTCGGCACCGGGCCGGGTGGACTCCCCGCCGACGTCGACCAGGTCCGCGCCCTGCGCCCGGAGGTCGAGCCCGTGGCGGACGGCGGAGACGACGTCCGCGTGGTCACCGCCGTCGCTGAACGAGTCGGGGGTGACGTTGACGACGCCCATCACCAGGGTCTGGGGACGGGCGCCGTCGGGAGCGAGCAGCAAGGTCAGGAGGCGGGGTCGGTGCCCGGCGCGCGACGGCGGCGGACCGGGGCGCTCCCGGTGTCGGCCTCGCGGTTGACCTGCGCGGGCCGACGGCGGACCGGCGCGGTCGCCCCCTTGGTCAGGGACGTGGCCTTGCGGCGGGCCGACGCGACCTTGCCGCGGCCGCGGGCGAGGTCCTCGAGGTCGGCCGGGCCCATGACGGCGAGCTCGGCCGGGGTGAGCACCGGCGGGCGGGTCGACAACGGACGTCGGCCGTTCGCGGTCGGGTGCTCGCGGTGGGGGCGCTTGTCGACGGGGGCGAAGATCTCGAGGACCTCCTCCTTCGTCAGCGTCTCCTTGTCGAGCAGCTTGAGGACCATGTCGTCGAGGACGTCGCGGTACTCGACGAGGATCTCCCACGCCTCGTGGTGCGCGTTCTCGACGAGCGCCCGCACCTCGGCGTCGACGACCGCGGCGACCTCCTCGGAGTAGTCGCGGCCGTGGCCCATGTCGCGGCCCATGAAGACCTCGCCGGACTCCTGGCCGAACTTCACCGCGCCGAGCTTCTCGCTCATGCCGT
>JAODNQ010000133.1 GCA_025464695.1 Frankiales bacterium
GCTCGGCTCCGGCAGCCGCCTGTGGCAGTCGCCGTCGGACCTGTTCGACCGCTTCCACCGCGACGAGGTCCCCAGCGCGAGCGGCGTCGTGCACCACCTGCTCTGGCGTCGCTGAGGTCCGAGGTGCGGCGGGTCGGGTCCGGTCTCCCGCTGCCCTCCGGAGCCGTAGGGTCGGAGCGCTGACCCGTCCCGCAGCCGACGCCGGACCCGGAGACGGCTCCCTAGCCGAGGCCGGGACGGCGGACGAGCCGCGCAACAGCAGCGAGCAGGCCCTCGACGACCTGCTGGTCGCCGCCCGCCTGCTCGCCGCCCACGAGCTCCCCGGGGTCCTCCGCACCTACGCGGACGAGCTCGGGGTGAGCGGGGCGACCGTCTACCTGGCGGACCTGCAGCAGGACGTGCTGGTGCCCTTCGTCGGACCCGACGGGCCCGGCCTGGACGAGAGCGTGCCGCCGCTGGCGGTGGACGCGACCCTCGCCGGCCGCGCCTACCAGCTGGTCCAGGTCCTGACCCAGTACCTGCCCGGCGGACGACTGCGCCTGTGGCTCCCGCTGCTCGACGGCAGCGACCGCCTCGGCGTGATCACGGTCGTCGCGGACGACCCGCGGGCCACGGAGTGCCCCGAGCTCATGGCGCGGCTGCGGCGGCTGGCCGCCCTGGCCGCCGACCTCGTGATGATCAAGACGATGTACGCGGACACGATCGTGCGGCTGCGGCGCAGCTCGGAGATGGGCCTCGCCGCCGAGATGCAGTGGTCGCTGCTGCCCCCGCTCACGTTCGCCTGCGACCGCGTCACCGTCGCCGGGGCGCTGGAACCCGCCTACCAGGTGGCGGGGGACACCGTCGACTACTCCGTCGACGCCGGCGTCGCCCGGGTCGCCGTGTTCGACGGCATGGGACACGGGCTGCAGAGCGCCCAGCTCGCTGCTCTGACGGTGGCGGCGTACCGCAACGCCCGACGCGCGGAGCGCGGTCTGACCGAGACGGTCCACGCGATCGACGAGGCGCTGCTCGCGGGCTTCGGGGGCGAGGCCTTCGCGACGGCCGTCCTCGCCGAGCTCGACACCGACACGGGTCGGCTCTCCTGGATCAGCGCCGGCCACCCCGAACCGCTCCTGCTGCGCGGCGGGAGGCTCGTGAAGAGCCTCCACGTCGACCCGGGCCCGCCGCTGGGTCTGGCCTGCACGGCCTCCACCGGTCGACGGACCCCGTGGAGGTCGGCAGCGAGCAGCTCGAGCCGGGCGACCGGGTGCTGTTCTACACGGACGGGGTGACGGAGGCCCGCTCCCCGGACGGCGACTTCTTCGGCCCGGAGCGCCTGGTCGACCTCGTCAGCCGCAACCTCGCCAGCGGGCTGCCGACCCCCGAGACCATGCGCAGAGTGGTCCGCGCGCTGCTCGCCCACCAGCAGGGGCAGCTGACCGACGACGCCACCCTGCTGCTGCTCGAGTGGCGCAGCGGGAACGAGCAGGCGCTGCTCCCCTAGACCTGCTGCGACGTCCGCGGCCTGGGCGAGCCCGCCGCGCAGCCGTAGGGCCCGCACGCGCTGCTCAGCACGGCGGCGGGCTCCAGTGCCTGGCGTGGGCGAGGCACAGCGGCACCTCGTGCTGGCGGCCGCCCAGGCGCAGGGCCACGCTCGTCGTGCTCGGAGCCAGGCAGGTCCCCACGCAGCACGGCCGGCGCACGCACTGCCCGGACGTGCTCAGCACGGCCTCGGCCTCCAGCGGGATGACGGTCACGGCGACCGCTGTGCCCCGACCCGGATGGAGCAACCGGGTCACGGCGCCTCACCCGGCAGGAAGGCCGGTCGGCACTCGGGTCAGGGTGGACTGGCCCATCCGGCACCGTCCGTCGCTCGAACGCTCTGTCGGACCGCGCCCTGAGCCGCGCGGTCCGCCCACCTCACCTCGGGAGCGTCGTGCCCGCGTTCGCGCTGCTCGCCACCGCCCACGGCGTCCTGCTGACCTGCAGCACCTGCCTCGGCGCGAGAGCCGTACCGGTGGACGCGCCCTTCGTCGCTGCCGTGCGCGGGTTCCTCGACGACCACCTCCACGAGACCGGTCCGGGGGTGCCGCTCCCGCGCCAGCGCCCGTCCTGAGCGCCGCCCGCCCTCGTCCGGCTGCTCCGACCCCACCGGCTCTCCCCGGGCGCGGTGCTCCGCGACGGTGGCCCGCGCCGGGTGGCCGAGCGGCTCGAGCGGCGGGGCTACCCTCGGCCTCCCCCTCCGGAAGGCCCTGCCGTGCCGCTCCTGCAGCCCCGCGCCCTGCTCGTCGGCCTCCTGGTAGCAGTGCCGCTGGCCGTCCCGCTGAGCACGGTCACGGCGGCCGGGGCGGCCACCGGTGCGACGACCGCCGTCGCGGTGCCCGTCTCGGTCACGAGCACGAGCTCGTACACGGACCTGTCCGGCACCTTCGTGCACGTCGTCGGGGAGGTCCGCAACGACGCCACGGTCGTGGCCCTGAAGCCCACCCTCACCTACGAGCTGCTCGACGGCGCAGGGGCCGTCCTGGTCCGGGGCAGCGGCCAGACCGGTGCCAAGGACCTGGCGCCGGGGGAGACCACCTCGTTCCAGGTGCCCGTGCGGCGCCCGGAGGGGTACGCCTCGACCCGGATCGTCTCGGTCGTCTCGGAGCAGGGGAGCGAGGTGAGCAACACCGCCTTCGCCGTGGCCGTCAGCTCGGTGACGCCGACCGGGACGAGCGGCACCGTGCGCAACACCGGCCCGGCGCCCGCGAGCACCCCCTTCGTCGACCTGGTTCACGTCGACCCCTCCGGCGTCGTCTACGACGTCGACGGCGTCTTCGCCGGAGGTGACCCCGCGGTGGTGCTCGCGCCCGGAGCGACCCTCGCCTGGTCGGTGGCGCGGCGGGAGAACGGGCAGCCCTTCCGGGAGGGCACGGTCGTGCGCACCCGGGCCTCGTCCTCGACGCCGCCGAGTCCGTACCCCACGACGGTCACCTTGACCGCCACGCGGAAGGTCGTGGCCGGGCAGTCCGCCGTCGCGACCGCCCGGATCGTCGGCCGGGGGACGAACGGCGGGATCCCGGACGAGCGCTCCGTGGTCGTGGAGCTGTACGGGCGCGAGGCCGGGCAGACGGCGCTGCGCCTGCTGCGCCGGGCACAGACCACCTCCTCCTTCCTCCAGTGGAGCCTGGAGCCCCAGCGCGACCTCCGGCTCGAGGCCCGGGTCGTCGCCGGCCCGGGGGTCACCGCGTCCGTCAGCCCCCAGTCGCTGACCCAGGTCGCGTACGCGGTGACGTCGGCAGGGGTCACGCCGAACGGGCCGAGCGCCGTGCTGCGGGCCGATGTCCGGCCGGCAGCGCCGAGCGCCGTCGTCCAGCTGCAGGAGCTCCGGAGCGGGGTCTGGCGCGGCGTCCAGAGCACCCGGCTCAGCAGCAGGTCGAGGGCGGCCTTCTCCGTCCGGCGGGCGCCCGGCCGGTACGCCTTCCGCGTGGTCAAGCCCGCCGGCGCAGGCGTGCAGGCCGGTACCGGCCCCCGGACCACGGTCAGCTTCACCCGCTGACCTCCACCCTGACCGGCTGTCCGCGGCGGCACCACGACCAACGCGTGCTGCTGGCCCGCCCCCTCGCCCGACGGCGGGCGGCGGCCGGTGCCCCCGGCCAGGACGTGGTCAGCAGGTGGAGGGGCGGCACGGAGGAGGTCGGGGACCGGCCGTCCGAGTACGGTCCGGACGCGACCGCAGCACGGGAGGAGACCCGGGTGAGGCCACTGCGCTACTCGATCAACGTCACGCTCGACGGCTGCTGCCACCACGAGGCCGGCCTGCCTCCGGACGAGGAGTCGATGCGCTACTGGACCGCGGCGATGGAGCGGGCCGATGCCCTGCTGTTCGGCCGGGTGACCTACCAGATGATGGAGGCGGCGTGGCGGGAGCCGGCCACGGGCACGTGGCCCGAGTGGATGGGTGAGTGGGAGGTCCCGTTCGCGGAGGCCATCCACCGGGCGGAGAAGCACGTCGTGTCGAGCACCCTCGACGAGGTCGACTGGAACGCCGAGCTGCTGCGAGGAGACCTGAGGCAGGCGGTCGAGCGGCTCAAGGCGGAGCCGGGCGAGGGGCTGTGGGTGGGCGGGGTGACGCTCCCGCTGGCACTGGCGGACCTGCGGCTGATCGACGAGTACGAGTTCGTCGTCCAGCCGGTCCTCGCCGGGCGCGGGCCGACGTTGCTCGCCGGGCTGCGCGAGCGCATCCCGCTCGAGCTCGTCTCCCGCCAGGAGTTCCGCTCCGGGGCGTTCGCCCTGCGGTACCGGCCCACGGACGCTGCGGCGTGACGGTCGTGTCCTGACCCGTCGGACCGCTCGTCGACGGGACGGCTCTCGTCACCGGTCGCCCCGCGCGTGCCGGGAGTAGGGACCTTCGACCCGGTCTGAGCCACCGGAGGGGTGGGAGGCTGCCGGGAGCGACGGGACGGCAGGGGAGCGAGGCGTCTGCCTCCTCCGTGACCGCACGTCGCAGGGGGAGAGGGTCGGCAGGTGCGTACCGAGGGCCCTGCTGCGCCTGGTGGCGGCCCGAGCCCGCGGCCGCCCGGCGGCCCGGCCTCGCAGGACGGGCCGCGACGCGATGAGCACGACCACGACGCTCCAGGAGGACCGCTCATGACCGTGCCAGGACCGAACCGATCAGGACCCGCGACGACGACGACCGACGCCCGCGCTGCAGAGGGGCCGGACAGCGCGGCGCGGCACGCCGTCATGGCCGCCGCGGAGGCGATCGCCGCGCAGGCCGCCGCCGACATCGCCGCGGAAGCGGCGAGGACGGCAGGGGCAGCTGTCCTCGCTGCCGCCTCCACAGCCAGCACCGCCCAGGTCCGCGCGAGGTCGTCGGCCGACGTCGCCGCGCAGGCCGCCGCGGACATCGCCTCCGACGGGGCCGCCACCGTCGCCGCGATGCTCACCGCCTCCACCGCGGCAGCGGAACGGGCGGCGGCGCGCGTCGCCAGCCACCAGAACGACAGCGGGGTCACTCCGGCAGCGCTCGCCGCCGAGCTGGCCTCGGAGGCGGCGGTCACCGCCCGGGAGATGGTGGAGGCCGCGACCCTGGCGGCAGCGACCGTGCTCGCGCAGGCGGAACGGGTCGCGCAGGTGGCAGCGGAGGCGACCGCCGGCATGCTGCTGGAGGCGGCCGAGACCGCCCAGGCCATGGTCGCGGCGGCTCGGGACGCAGCGGCCAGGGCCATCGCGGTCGCGGCGAGCGTGGCCGACGCCGCGGCGACGATGGCGGGAGACGCGCCGCGCGAACCGGTCCGGCCGGTCGAGGAGCTCATCCAGCGCGTCCTCGCGGGCGCGGAGGCTCGCGACCGGGCCGCCGAGCAACGGGACCGCGCTGCTGAGCACCGGGACGTGACGGCCGAGGGGCGCGACGCCGCAGGGCGGAGCGGGCCGACGTCGAGGGCCGCGGGGTCACAGCGCAAGCTCGCGACGGGCCAGCGCATCCACGCGGGGCGGGACCGTGACTGGAGCGCCTCGGACCGGTGCGAGCTCATCTCCGCGCTCCGGAGCGCTCACCAGCTCCTCGCGCAGGCGACGGGACAGCCAGCGGGCTGACGCGGGAGGTGGCGGCGCGTTCGCCGCCGAGCTCGCGGCACCGCGTCGGCACGTGTCCGCCCACCGACACCGGGGCGACGTCGGGGTCGGTCCGGGACGACCCGCGCCTACGGGAGCGAGGACCTCGGCAGCAGAGCAGGGGTGGAGAGCAGCTCTTCGCTGTCGAGCCAGGTCACGGCGGCCGTCAGTCGCAGGAGCAGCGACCGCTTGCACAGCACGGTGCTCGCCTCCTGCGCCAGGAGCAGGCGGTGCCCCAGCTCGAACGCGTCGTCGCAGGCGCGGCTGAGCGTCGTGGTCGCGCGGGCTGCAGTGCGCACGGCACCTGTCCGATCTCGCTCGAGCAGAGGGGCGGTCGTGCCGGACCAGCACGTCAGGCGCCGACCTGCAGGGACTCCCTGTCCACCCTTCGACCCGTCCCGCCCTCTGTTGAGCGCGCAGGTGCTCCCGTCCTCGCCTGCCGGCGACGCCGCTCAGTCGAGCGCGGCCTCCTGCCCGCCTGCCGGGTCGAGCGCCACGCCGCGTTGCTCGGCTGCCAGCGTGTCCATCAGGTAGAGGTCGGCGAGCCCGGTCTCGTCGCCGGCCCCCTCCTCGGTGTCGTGCATGCAGCGGACGGGGTCGCAGGCTCCGTCGGCGGCACGGTCGTCGTCGTAGGTGGCGGCGTCGGCGTCGGCGTCCTCCGGCCACGCCTCCTGGCTGTCGTCAGACCTCAGGTCCTGCATCGGGGTTCGCATCACGGATCGGCTCCTGCCGCGTGGGCTCGTGCAGCGGTGGTACGGGTCAGAGGTGGGTGAGGGGCGCGGGGGACCTCGCGCCCGACGGCACCAGCTCCTCGTGCAGCGCTCGCGGACGGACGACAGCCACAGGGCAGTCCGCGGACCGCATGAGGCTGCTGCTGACGGACCCGAGCGCGGACCGCAGCAGCGCCCCGCGCCCGTGGCTGCCGACGACCAGGAGTGCCGCGGTCCCCGCCGCCTCGCGCAGCGCGAGCAGTGGGCCGTCCAGGCTCACGACCTGGCTCACCTGCACCTCCGGGTACCGCTCGGACCACCCGGCCAGCGCCTCGGACAGGTGCCGTCGGCCGGTGTCCCGGATCCGCTCCAGGCCCGCGTCGTCCGGCACGAAGGCGTCGAAGGGGGGAGGGACCGCGAGCACGGCGGTAAGGTGGAGGCTCCGGCGGGAGCCTGCTCGAAGGCGAAGCCCACGGCGTCGACGGAGAGCGTCGAGCCGTCGACACCGACGACGACGCCGCGGCGAGCGGCGAGCGGCCCGGCGGGTACGGCGACGACGGGACAGCCGGACCGCACGCTCAGGTGTCCCAGCGTGGGTCCCAGGCGCGCGGCGCTGCCGCCGTGACGTCCCACCACGAGGAGCACGGCGTTCTCGCTGGCTCTGAGGAGCGCCTCGTCCGGCCGCCCCTCGCCCAGCTCCGACTCCTGCTCCACCCCGGGCGCCAGGGACCGCAGCTGCTCGGACGCCTCGGCCAGCACCGCTGCCTCCTGCGGTCGTGCGTCGTCCGCCAGCAGCAGCCGGGCCGACCTCGTGTCCGGGTACACCTCCCACGCGTGCACGAGCCGTACCGCCGCGTGCCGGCTCGCGGCCTCCGCCGCTGCCCAGGTCACCGCGGCGCGGCTGGACTCCGACCCGTTGACGCCGACGACGATGACGGACTGGTCTGACATGGCTCCTCCTGGACGGTCGGGGAGTCCGAGCGTGCTCCGCCGGACGGGGCAGCTGCAGGGTCGAAGGTCCCGCCTCTCGGGGCGGCCGGCACAGGCACGTCACCCTCTCCTGCGAGGGGCGGGAGGGGACGCCTGTCCCCGACGCCGGGACGCCGCCTGGTCCCTCGGCGGAGACCGAGCCGTCCGGTCCGGGACGGCGGTCCCAAGAGCCTGCGGAGCGGGACGGTCTTCCGGCATCCTGTCGTCGTGCCAGCTCAGGGTCCTCAGGTCCGCCGGGTGGTGCCGGCCGCCCCGTGCTAGCCGTCCTCCGGTCCTGGGCGGCGCTGCCGACCCCGGTCCTGTGCCTCGACGAGGACCTCCGCGTGGTCGCCGTGAACCCGGCGTGGCACCGCCTGGTCAGCGCGGGGGCGGACCGGTGGGGAGAGGGAGCGGCCCTCTGCGCCCTTCTCCACAGCACAGCGCTCCCCGCGGAGCTGCACGAGCTGCTGCTGGCGGTCGGCGAGCTGGACCCCCGTTCTCCGGTCCCTCCCGTGCGGCTCCCGGAGTCCGGTCGGTGGCTCCAGCCGACCCTGACGCGCGAGGACGGCGTCCTGTGCCTGGTCCTCACCGACGTCACGGCGCGTGAGTCGGCGCACGAGGCCCTGCGGAAGGGGGTGCTGCACGACCCGCTGACAGGGCTGGCCAACCGGGCCCTGCTGTCGCTGCGCTCCGAGGAGCTGCCTGCGTCCACCGCTCCGGCTGTCCTCTTCCTCGACCTCGACCACTTCCGGGTCATCAACGACGAGCTCGGGCACGACGCCGGCGACCTCGTCCTGCGGCACGTGGCGGAGCAGTTGAGTGCCGCAGCGCGCCCGGGCGACACGGTGGCGCGCTTCGGGGGCGACGAGTTCGTCGTCCTGGCTCCGGGTCTGAAGGGCGAGGTCGAGGCCGTCGGCTACGCCGACCGCCTGCTGTCCGCGCTCGCCCGTCCGCTGCAGGTGTCCGGGCGCGAGGTCGTGGTGACGGCGAGCATCGGGCTGGCGCTGGCCGACCGGCAGCAGCGCGGCGCGGACGGGCTGCTGCGCCAGGCCGACGAGGCGATGATGACGGCCAAGCGGAGGGGGCGTGGCGGGCACGCCACCTTCAACCACCGCCTGCAGGCGGGAGTGCGACAGCGTGCTCGGGAGATCCAGGAGCTGAAGGACGCGATCGAGGGGCACGAGTTCGTCCCCTGGTTCCAGCCCGTCGTCGAGCTGTCGACCTGCCAGGTGGTCGGGTTCGAGGCCCTGGTGCGCTGGCAGCGCCCCGACGGCAGCATCGTCGCGCCGGGACCGTGGCTCGAGCTCGCGGACCGGACGACGCTGCTGCGGCGCATCGACGCGCAGACGCAGCTGCTCGCCTGCCGGCAGGCGACGGAGTGGGACGAGCCGTACTGGCTGGCCCTCAACGTCAGTGCGCGCCAGGTCCACAGCGGGCTGGCGGAGCACGGACTGAGCGCGGCGCTCACCGCCAGCGGGCTGGACCCGGCTCGGGTCACGGTGGAGGTCACCGAGTCGGCGGTGATGACCGAGCGCGGTGTCCAGAACCTCGGGCAGCTCCGCGAGCTCGGGATGAGCCTGGCGCTCGACGACTTCGGGACCGGGCACTCGTCGCTGTCTCTGCTGCAGAGCGCCACGTTCGACAAGGTCAAGGTGGACCGGGGGTTCACCAGCCGCCTGCTCCACGACCCGAGAGCCCGCGCCATCGTCTCCACCGTCGTGGACCTCGCTGCCGCGCTGTCGCTGGACGTGGTCGCCGAGGGCATCGAGACCGAGGAGCAGCGCGACCTGCTGCGCGAGATGGGCTGCTCCCACGGCCAGGGCTTCCTCTTCGGCCGAGCCGCGCCCACCATCGGTTGACCGTCGGCGCGCCCGTCGTCCGGGTAGCCGTGCCCCGTGACCCTCCTGCTCCTGTCGGACCCGAGCACCGCCGCCCTGCCTGCCTGCGACGGCAGGGAGCTCGCAGGGCCGGCGGGCCCTCGCCCGACTAGGCGATCTTGTCCCTCCTGCGTGCTGGCGCGGCGTCCACCTCGTCGACGGGGACGTGCGGCTGCGCCATGAGCGGCGAGGTAATCAGGAAGTCCGCAGAGGCGCGGTTGCAGGCGACGGGGATGTTGCAGACCACGGCCACGCGCAGCAGGGCCTTGACGTCGGGGTCGTGCGGGTGCGGCTCCAGGGGGTCCCAGAAGAAGACCAGCAGGTCGATCTCGCCCTCGGCGATGCGGGCGCCGATCTGCTGGTCCCCGCCGTAGGGTCCGCTGCGGAAGCAGGTCACGTCCAGCGCCAGCTCCTCCTGCAGGATGCGGCCGGTCGTCGCGGTGGCGAACAACTGGTGCTCCACCAGCTGGGCCCGGTTGTAGCGCGCCCACTCCCGCATGTCCCGCTTGTTGTTGTCGTGCGCGATCAGCGCGATGCGGCGAGCGCTGCGGGGCGGCAGGTGGGTGAGCTGGTCCATGCAGCGAGCCTGAGCCCCCGACATGATCATCAGGTTGCCGTCGTGTGTCCAGGCGCCGAGGAGCGTCCCCGCTCGGCGACGACGCCGACGGCCTCCTGCGCGCTGGCCGTGCCTCGGCCGGGACGGCGTCTGCTCAGTCCGGCTGGCGCAGCCACTCGACCATGAGCAGCGTCGCGTCGTCGCGCAGGCCGCCCGGGTGCTGCAGCAGGGTGGTGCTGAGCCGGCGGGTGGTCTCGGCGACGCTCGCGCCGGTCGCGGCCTCCTGCTCGACGCGCTCGGCCAGGCGGGTGAAGCCGAACTCGGTGCCGTCGCTGGTGAGCTGCTCGACGACGCCGTCGGTGAAGAACAGGACCCGGTCACCGGGCTCGAGGTGCTCGATCCCGATGTCGGGGGCGTCGCCTCCCAGCCCGAGGGGGAGCGTCGGTTCGGCGCGCAGGGAGCGCAGGACCTTCTCGCCCCGGACCAGCAGCGGCCGGGGGTGCCCGGCGTTGACCCACCGCAGCACGCCGGTGGCGGTGTCGAGGTCGGCGAGCTGGCCGGTGGCGAAGTGCCCGTCGTCGAACTGGGTGGTCAGCGCGTCGTCGATGGCCGCGTAGGTGTCCTCGAGCGCGATCCCGTTGCGCCGGGCGTGCCGGTACGCCCCGACGGCGACGGCGCACATCGTCGCGGCGCCCAGCCCGTGGCCCATCGCGTCGAAGATGCCGAGGTGCAGGACCGCGCCGTTGAGGGCGTAGTCGAAGGCGTCGCCGCCGACCTCGTACGCCGGCTCGAGGGCGCCCGCGACCGCGACCACGGACGTCTCCATGGTCAGCGGCGGCAGCAGGTGCCACTGCATCTCCGCCCACAGGGTCGTCGCGCGGGCCCGCCGGGCCCGGAAGAAGCTGTCGGTGTAAGCCCCCTTGGTCACCAGCAGCTCCGCGGTCGCGGCGGCGAGCCGGCGGGCGAGGCGTCGGGTGGAGGCACTGGTGTCGAGCGCGACGAGTCCGAGCACGCCGACGCGGTCGGTGCCGTCGAGCAGCGGGAGCCACATCTGCACGCCGCCGGGCGCCGCGCTCTCCTGCGCCCGGTTCGTGCTGAACGCTCGGCCGGCCGGGCTGTCGGCCACCGGCAGGGGCTCGGGCAGCGCCGTGCCCGCGACGGGCAGGGCGACGAGCATCTGCTGGTCGTAGTCCTGCAGGTAGAGGCGCACCTGACCCAGCCCGACGCTCTCGGCCAGCTCCGCGACGACGGCCGCGACCTCGTCCGGCGGTGTGTGCTGCGCCCGGTCCAGCAGGCCGCCCAGCAGCGCCCCCTCGAGCGCGAGGGCCTCGAGGTCGTCCCGGGTGAGGGGCCGTCCGACGGGTGCGGCCGCGCGTGCAGCGCTCACGGCTCGCCCGGGTGTTCTGCGGTGCTCATGTGAGGGGGCTCCGGGAGGGGGACGTCCGCCCGGGTGCCGGGGGACACCTGATGCTTCCTCGCGGCCGGCTCGCCCGGTATGGCCGGTTCGGGTACTTCGAGTCCGGGCCGTACTAGTCCGTCCGGGGGGTGAGGAGCGACTGCTGCACGCGCCTCGAGCCGCTCTGGTGGCTGACAGCGGGTACGGACTGCCGCTGGCCTGCGCGGACGGCAGAGCCCGGAAGCGGCAGCACGTGGTGGCCCGGAGCGTGGCGTGGCTCCCGGCGTCGGCTGGACCCGAGTCGGCGTGCGGCCGTCGTCGAGGGGCTGCACGTGGCAGCTGGCCTTCAGGCTCGCTCCGGTGTCGTGGGGGGCTGCGTGAAGGTCGTCCCCGTGCCTGCGGGGCCACGTGTCGCGAACCCGGGCAGGACGGCCTCGGGGTCAGCGCCGTTGCTGGACGGCCGCGGGCGTTCGCGCGTCTCGCTCGCACCGGCGCGGGTCTCGGTGTCGTCGCGCTGCCAGTGCGGCTGCGGCGACGCCGAGGGGGTGGCCGCAGCGCTGGACGTCGCGTCGGGAGTCGTGGTGGGTGGTCCTGACCCGGCCCGTGGGCGCTGCCTCTCGTCCGCGTCCGGTCCCGCCGGGTCCGCTGCGCTCCTCCGCGGCGCGCGAGTGCCCGTGGGCGTGGGAGCAGCCCCAGGTCCCGGGTCGCCGGCTCGCTCAGGCCGGTCTCGCGGTGACGCGGTCCGCTGCTGCCGCCGGGGTGCGGACGCAGAGCTCGGGGCGGGAGACGCTGCGCCGCTCGGCGAGGTGCCCGGCGAGGCTGCCGGTTGGGGGTCGAGCCGCTGGCGGAGGCGGGCGGCGCGCCGGCGCAGCGGCGTCCGCTCGTCCTGCGCCGCCAGCAGCCGCTCGGCCTCGGTGAGCTGACCCTCGACGACGACGCGCGTCACCGGGTCCCCCTGAGCCTTGACGAGGTGTTCCTGGACGGTGTCGAGCAACTGCCCGGCCGTCTGCAGGGCGGGTGCGTCCGCCGGGGGTGCCGAGCGGACGGCGAGGGGGACGACAGCGACCACGATCGCGAGGGCCGCCGTGCCCAGCGCCGGCAGCAGCGACAGCCTCGGCCGGCGCAGCGCGGGCGCCCGGTGGGACGTGCGCACGTCGCGCAGGGAGGCCTCGAGGGCGGCGTCGAGGTCGAGGGGGGCCGCGCCGCCGGCAACCTCGTCGAGCGCGCGAGACAGGCGCCCCAGGGCGAGGTCGACGTCGCGGCGACGGCGTGTCATGACGACTCCTGCAGGTGGCGGCGCAGCTTCGTCATGGCGCGGTGGTGCAGCACGTGCACGCTCCCGTGTGCGAGCCCGAGGGCTGCGGCGGTGTCGGCGACGGTGAGGCCGACGAGGGTCCGCAGCACGACCACGTCCCGCTGCGTGCACGGCAGGACCGCGAGCAGCCTGCTGACCTGGTCCGCCTGCTCGTCCTGCAGGACCAGCTGCTCGGGCTGAGGACGCTGGCACACGACGGTGTCCGCGTGGTCCTCGACCGCGGCCAGGACGGGCGCTCTGACCGCCCAGCGGGTGCGGTCGACGAGCCGTCGGCTCGCGATGGTGAAGACCATGGACCAGAACGACCTGCCCCGGTCCGTCCAGCCGGGCACGGCCGCGATGACCGCGAGACACACCTCCTGCGTGACGTCCTCCGCCTCGTGCAGCGGCAGCCTCCGGGCGAGCAGGTACGTGAGCACCGCCGACCGGATCTCGGTCAGGGCCCGCTCGGCGGCGCTGCGGTCGCCGGCCTGCCAGGTCGTGACCAGCGTGTTCAGGTCGGAAGGCATCAGCAGCGCACGGGAGAGCTGCGGGCACCGGGCACGGTGTCCTCCGGGTCGTCGTCGAGGGCGTTGCTCCCACGGTCGGCGCGACGTCTGGACGGACGCTGACCGTCGCCTGTGACCGCGCTGTGGCCGGGCAGCCAGGCCGCAGTCGCGCCGCAGTGCCCGGCTGTGCGTCGGGCCGGAGGGCACTGTCAGGGCGAGCACAGGCGTACATCGCTGGCTGCCTGCCACCGGTAACACCCGCCACGGCTCGAGGCGGGGCTCGCGGCTCACCCAGGTCCCTCTGCGTGCTGGCGTTCACAGCGCGTCCACAGAGGTCGCCCAGGCTCGGCCCAGCCCGGGGCAGCAACGTCTGCCGGGTCACCTCCAGGCCGATGCCTCTCGCGCAGACCGTCGCCGTCGTCCCGCTCGTCGGGTACGCACGCGTTGCTGTCCGACCGGGAGGCGCCGCGTCCTGCCAGCGAAGCCTCGACACGCCCGTGTCCGGCCCCAGAGCGGAAGAGCCCCATGACCTCCGAGCACCTCCACGCCCCCCTGACGTCAGCTCAGGCGCTGAACCGCCGGGCGTTCCTGAACCGTGCCTTCCTCACCACCGGGGTGGCCGCCTTCGCGGCGATGGGCGGGACGGCCCTGCTGTCCGGCGCCAGCGCGCAGGAGGCGATGCCGAGCGCGATGCCCACCGGCGGTCCCGGCGGCACGCCGCCCAGCGGAGGTCCCGGTGGGACGAGTCAGACCCTCGACGCCTTCAAGGGCATCACGACGGACGGCACCGTTCGCACCGGCCTGTTCGACGCCACGAGGACGACCGGCGTGGACACCAGCGCCGTGCGTACCGCGGTGAGCGACTACCTCGCGAGCCTGTCGGACGCACAGCGGACTGCTTCGCTGTTCCCGATCCCGCCGGCGAGCGTCGAGACCGACGAGAGCCGCCTGTGGAGCAACGTCGACGGCTACAGCCGCCAGGGCGTGCAGCTGCAGGACCTCACCGCTGCGCAGAAGACGCTGGCGCTCGCGATCCTGGACGCCGCGCTCTCCGACGACGGCGTCGATCTGGCCGACAACATCCGGAAGCTGAACACCACCGCCGGTGAGCTCGCGAACAACACCGCCCAGTTCAACGAAGACCGGTACTACTTCACCTTCCTCGGCACCCCGAGCGCGACCGACCCCTGGGGCTTCCAGTTCGAGGGCCACCACCTGGTCTTCAACTGGTTCAACCTCGGCGACCAGGTCGTCATGACGCCCACGTTCCTCGGCACCGAGCCCCGCACCGCCCCGGCCGGCAGGACCTACGCCGGCCTGACCGAGTTCGAGCCCGAGCTCGCCGCCGGCATCGCCATGATCAACTCCCTGACCAGCGCTCAGCAGGCCAAGGCCATCGTCAGCAGCAGCAAGACCGGGGACAACAACGTCGCCGAGGCGTTCGGCGACAACACCGTCGTGGCCTACCAGGGCATCCCCGCCTCGGAGCTCACGTCGGCCCAGCAGTCGCAGCTGTTCGACCTGGTCCAGATGTTCGTCCTCGAGGACGAGGGCCACCGGGCTGTCCGGATGGCCGAGATCAAGAGCCAGGTCGCCGAGACGTACTTCTCCTGGGTCGGCGGGACCGCCTCCGACAGCGTCTTCTACTTCCGCGTCCAGAGCCCCGTCGTCCTGCTGCAGTTCGACTGCCAGCTCCCGGGCCCGATCGGCCAGGCGCAGGGCATCCAGGGCGTCACCCGCAACCACATCCACTCGATAATCCGCACCCCCAACGGGAACGACTACGGCAAGGACCTGCTCGCCCAGCACCTGGCCGAGAGCCACGGCGGCGTGGTCGTCACCTCCTCCGCCAGCAAGGTCGTGTACGGCACCGAGGTCGACCTCACCGGCACCACCTCCGCCGCGACCGCCGTCGACATCTGCACCCGCAAGCGCGGCGCGACCGCCTTCACCAAGGTCGGCAGTGTCACCTCCGACGCCGCCGGGGCGTTCACCTTCCCGCTGACCGTCGTCGACGACGTCCGCTACTACGCCGTCGCCGGCACCACGACGTCGGCCGCCGGCCTGGTCCAGGTCGCGCCGAGCATCGACGGCGCGGCCAGCCGGGTCGTCAAGAAGGGGAGCACCGTCACCCTGTCCGGCACCGGCGTCCCCGGCACCGTCGTGACCCTGTCCTTCCACCGTGCCGGCACCGCCGCCTCCGACTACAGCACGGTGCGCAGCGTCACCGTCAGCAGCACCGGCACCTGGAGCCGGCCGTTCAAGGCCGACGTCGACCACCGCTTCTACGCGACCGGAGTCACCAAGGTCCGCAGCGGCACCGTCCTGGTCCAGGCCCGCTAGCCCCTCGCCGTCCCGCCACTGCTGAGGGCAGACGGGCCTACGCCGGTCTCACCGCGTTCGGCGACGAGCTCGCCGCAGGCACCCGATGATCAACGCGCTGAGCAGTGCTCAGCAGACACCGCTGCTGGCCCTGGTCGGGGTGTTCGTGCTCCAGGACGACGGGCACCGGGCCGTGCGGGTGAGCGAGATCAAGGCGTACCTGTCCGACACCACCTTCTCCTGGGTCGGGGGCACCGCAGCAGAGGACGTCTTCTACGTCCGGGTGCAGAGCCCTTGTCGTCCTGCTGCAGTTCGACTGTCAGGGCCCCGGTCCAGTCGGCCGAGCCCAGGACATCAGCGGCGTCACCCGCAACCACATCCACTCGATCATCCGGACGCCGAACGGCAACGACTATGGCAAGGACCTGCTCGCTCAGCACCTGGCAGCGACCACGAGGCCCGCGGGGTCGCCACGTCGAGGGGAGGAGCTGAGGCTGCTCCCCTCGACGCGTGTCCTGGCACCGGCTCGAGGCTGCACCAGGCGCCGTTGTGCGCTGCCCCCGGGGCCTGGGCTCACAGCGGACGGTCAGCCGACACCCAGGCGCGGCGCAGGGCGGGCCGGTTGGCTCTGCTCAGCAGGGCAACGGGCCCGCACGACTCAGGAGGACCACCATGGCAGGACTCGGCACCACAGAGCTGCTCATCATCGCGGCCGTCATCATGGTGCTGTTCGGCGCCAAGCGGCTTCCCGACAGCGCCCGGTCCCTCGGCCGTTCGATGCGCATCCTCAAGGCCGAGACCCGCGGCCTGCACAGCGACGACGCCGACACGGCCACCCCGTCGGCCTCGCTCCAGGCACCCGCTACCCCGGCCGCGCTCCCCGCGGCTCAGCCGCTGTTCGACGTCCACACGGGTGAGCGCCTCCGCACCGAGCAGAGCGCGTCCACCGCGCCGGCCGCGTAGTGACCGGGGCCGCCGCGACCGCGGAGCGCAGTCCACGGCCGGCGTCCCCGCAGGCCGCTGGAGCCGGGACGGGAGCGGCGACAGCCGACATGCCGGTGGTGGCACACCTGCTGGAGCTGCGGCGCCGCCTGACCCGCTCCGTGCTGGCGATCGGCCTCGTCATGGTCGTCGCCTTCGTGCTGTGGGAGCCGATCTTCACCTTTCTCAAGCAGCCCTACTGCGACACGGAGGCGGGCGCGCAGGACTGCTCGCTGTACGCGCTCGGCATCTTCGACCAGTTCGGCGTCCGGATCCGGGTGGCCGCCATCGCCGGCGTCGTGCTCAGCGCGCCCGTCTGGCTGTACCAGCTCGGCGCGTTCATCACGCCCGCGCTGCACCGGCACGAACGCCGGTACGCGCTCGGCTTCCTCGGCGCCGCCACCGTCTTCTTCACCGCCGGCGTCGCCTTCGCGTACCTGACCGTGGCCCGCGGCCTGGACTTCCTGCTCCAGATCGGCGGGGGCAGCATCACCACCCTCGTGTCGGTCAAGGACTACCTGCACTTCCTCACGCTGTGTCTGCTGGCGTTCGGCATCGCGTTCCAGTTCCCGGTCGTCGTGATGTTCCTGCACCTCGCCGGGGTCCTGTCCTCCCAGTGCATGCGCGCGCGCCGCCGCGGCGCGATCGTCGCGGTCTTCGCCGCCAGCGCCGTTCTCACCCCGTCGCAGGACCCCATCACCTTCTGCGTCATGGCCGTCCCGCTCTGCCTCCTCTACGAGGTCTGCATCCTCATCGCCCGCGTCCGCGAGCGACGCAGGCCGGCACCGCAGCTCGACCTCGACGACGAGCTCCCCTCACCCCTGCACCTCTGACGGCCGTTCGCGGCGCTGAACGGACTCCCGTGCTGTCCAACCTCGGCTGGGGCGAGAGCCTCGTCCTGCTCCTGCTGACCCTGCTCGTCGTCGGCCCCGAACGCCTGCCGGGTCTCGCCGAGCAGGCGGGTCAGCAGCTCCGCCGCGCACGGAACCTGCTGCTCGAGCTGGGCGGCGAGCACGAGGAGACCCTGGACGACCTCGCCCGGCTGCACCCCCGAGCCCTCGTCGCGGGTCTGCTCGAGGACAGCGGGCCGGCCACCTCGACCACGACCGGACATCCGGCCGCGATCGAGGTGCCCGCGGGCGACCACACCGGCCCTGTCGCGCCGCCGGAGGAGCTGGCACTCGCCCGCTGAGCAGCGGTGCCGGCCGTCCGCACGCCTCGTTCAGCGCCGGCGGTTGCGGCGCTGGCGCCGGTCCTCGTACTCGGTGTCACCGTCGTCCGCCGTGGTGGGCGCGGGTGTAGCCGTCGTCGGGCCGGCCGCCGGGGCCACCGGCATCGTGACCGGCCTCGTCGCGACGCCGACGCCGGTCCAGTACGACGTCGTCTTCCGAGCACCGGCCCAGCTGAAGCTGATGTGCATGTGGTCGGTGTGCGGGTTCGCGCCGGTGTAGGGCTTCCAGCCGGCGGCCGTGTCGTAGGCGCGCCAGATCTTCTTGTTCCAGATGATGTACATGACGCCGAGGCGGCGTGCGTTGGCGTACCTGTTGCCGAGTGCGTCGGTGGCGAACAGCCACCTGGTGAAGTCGGCCGCGGCGGCGCGGTTGCTCGCGACGGCGGCGTTGAGGCGCCAGTCGAACGCCCGGCCCTCCTTGTGCTCGCTCCGTGCGCCGACGGCGCAAGCGCGCACGATGCCGCTGCTGGCCGTGCCGGGGTAGGCAGCCAGGATCAGCTTGCTGGCGGCGAGCACGCCGGGTTTGGCGACGGGGTCGCAGACGCTCTGGCCCACGTACGAGGCCAGCGCCTCGACGTCCGGGATGGCCACCTTCGAGAACGGGGCGGCGGTGGCAGTCGACGACGTCGAGAGGGCGGGCGCGCTGAGCAGCGCACAGGCGGTCGTGGCGATGAGGGCACGGCGGAGCACGGGAGGACCTTCCGGAGGTGGGTCGAGGAGGGGATGCCGCGCCCTGGCGTCCGCACAGGGACGGTCGGCCGATCGCGCCTCCGAGGTGAGCCGATCGAGCCGAGACCCGCCTTCCGGAGGATCTCGGTACTGGCTGTCAGGGGCCGGGGCCCCGGCGGTGTCCCGTGAGGCGGGGCTGTGGGCAGGGCGACGACCCGACGCGGAGCGCACGACGTGGCGCAGCAGGGGGGCGCGCCCGAGCACCGCGCGCGGGTCAGCGAGGCAGGGCCCGGACCGTCGCCGACCCGGCAGGAGGCCTTCCTGCCGGGTCGGAGGCGCGGTGCGAGCGCTACCGGCGAGCGCTCGTACGGACGGTGCTGGTCGCAGCGGGGCTGCTCGTCGTGGGGCTCGCGGTCGGGGTCGCCTTGGGCGTCTTCTCCTCGACGAGCTGTGCGGTGTCGCTGGCGCCGCTGCGGACACCGGCGACCGCGACCGTGTCTCCGACGGCGACCGTGGCGTTGCTCGCCTGCGTGTCGCGGCTCGCGCGGTAGCGGGTGCCGCTGTTGAGCACCCAGGTCTGACTCACCGCGTCGGCGGACGCGACGGTGAGGCTCGTCGGGGAGATGGCGGTGACGGTGCCGTACTGGGTGAGTCGCGTGGTGACGCCGGTGCCGGTACGCACGACCGTCTCGCTCCGCACGACCTGACCGTTCGCGGGAGCAGCGCCGTGCTTGCCGGCCTTGCTGGGCCCGTGCGCGGACGCGGCGCCGGCGCCGACGGCGAGCAGGCCCGCGGTCGAGAGCCCGACCAGGACGCGGGCGGTGCTGTGGCTGAGGGTCATGGACACGTCGTTCTCCTGAGGTCGGGCCGCGCTGCTGCCGGCCATCGCAGGTACATCGCTGCCGCCTGCCCAGGGGTAACACGCGTACCTCGCCTGGTGTCGCCCTGCTCGGGCCCACGACCGTCGACGCGGTCCTGGACAGACAGCGACCCGCGCTGTGGCTACCAGGAGCTCACGGTTCAGCGCATCCACGGCCGCTCCACGAGCGGAAGCGCTGGTGAGAGGTGCTGCGCAGGTGGAGCGGGCGACGGGAATCGAACCCGCGTAGCCAGTTTGGAAGCCCCGCCGGAGGTCGTCCGCAACCATCCGTCTGAGTCCATACGCGCAGGTCGAAGCAGGTGCAGCAGTCCGGGCGGGTCCAGCGCCGTGCACCCGTTTCCGCCCCCTTGGCTTCCAACTTGGCTTCCACTTGAGCTCGTCTTCGTGGTCTGGACGCCGGTCGTACCGCGGTCGTACCATGGCCTCGTGTCCAGCGTCGTGAAGCGGTCCTTCTCCCTGCCGACCCCGCTGTTCCGCGGCATCGAGGACGAGGCTAGGGAAGCTGGCATCCCGCTGTCGGCGGCCCTCACCGAAGCCGCGCAGCAGTGGCTCACGGTGCGCCGCGGGCTGCGCGCCGTCGGGGAGTGGGAGGCCGAGAACGGCCCGCTGACCGACGCTGAGCTGGCCGAGGCCGACGCCCTGCTCGACGCGGCCGACCAGGGAGCCCGCCGACCGGCTATCGCGCCGTGACCGGGTTGACCTACGACACGGGGGCGCTGATCGCGGCGGAGCGGAGTGAACGGCGCATGTGGGCGCTGCACCGGCGCGCGCTGGAGCGCGGCGCCGCTCCGGTGGTGCCGGCTCCGGTGCTCGTCGAGGGGTGGCGGGGGAGCGTGCAGACAGCTCGGCTGCTGCGGGGTTGCCAGGTGGAGGAGCTCGACGAGACGGCAGCTCTTGCTGCCGGGCTGCTGCTCGGCGCTTGCGCACTGTCGGTGGAGGCGACCGACGCCGCGGTGGTCGAGGGCGCGCTGCGCCGGCGGCAGCCTGTGGTGACGAGTAACCGGCAGCACCTGGAGGCCCTCGCCGAGGGCGCCCACCGGCAGATTGGGATCATCGACGTGTGAGGTAAGGGGCAAGGTTGCGGGAAGCTCGAGGACGCCGCCTTCAAGCCGGGTGGTCAACCCCTCCGCAGCCGTGCGCCGCGAGCAGGTTTCGCGTGGTGCTCGTGTTGTCGGTGCCCATCGGTATGGTCTCTGCATTGGCCTGGAAGGAGTTCAGTATGGCACTCACGACCTCCTTGGCGGGCCGCGTGCGGAACACGAGCCTGCCCAAAAGCCACGCGCTTCTGCCCCTCCTCGAGGCGGTAGTGAATGGCATCCAGGCTATCGACACCCTGGACGGCGACTTTGGCGGACCGGGACGTATCTCAGTGCGTGTCCGGCGGGACGCGCAGGCAGAATTCCGCTTCGAGTCCGCAGCATTTGGGCGCACGCCCCTGAAGCCGATCGTTGGATTCACCGTCGAAGATGATGGCGCTGGTTTCACGGCGCAGAACATGTCCTCGTTCGAGACCCTAGATACCGACTTCAAGTCGCATCTCGGTTGCCGTGGCGTGGGGCGACTGCTTTGGCTGAAGGCCTTCCAGAACGTTTCTATTCGCAGCGCGTACAACGACGAAGACGGGCAGCTACGGGGACGCCGCTTCCGGTTCTCGGTCGAGCGCGAGGTGGAGCCCGATGGCGGCGGCGACCCGGACGGTTTCGTTCGCCCTGGCACGGTGGTGAGCCTTGATGGCTTCAAGGAGTCGTTCCAGCGGCACGCGCCGAAGGGGGTGGAGGCCATCGCCCGTGAGGTGCTCGAGCACTGCATCTGGTACTTCCTTCGTCCAGGTGGAGCTCCCGTCATCTCCATATACGACGACGACGAATCAGTATTGCTATCAGAGCTGATGGACGAGTTTGTGGACTCAGCCATGTCTTCGTCAACGGTCGAGGTGAAGGGCAAGAAGTTCGACATGCTCAACCTCCGGCTGAAGTCGTCCACACGGAACTCCGTCCCGCGCCTCTATTGGTGTGCGGCGAGTCGAGTCGTTATCGAGGAGAACTTGAGCGGAAAACTCCCCGGACTACACGCCAGGCTGAAGGACGAAGAGTCCAATGGGTTCGTCTACGCTTGCTATTTGACTTCCGACTTCCTTGACGACCGGGTGCGGTCCGATCGGACGGCGTTCGACATCAGCGACTACGTCGCGGGCGAGCCCCTCGTTGACGACCTCGCATTGGACGACATCCGCGAAGCCGTTCTCAGGCAGATCGCAGACATACTGCAGGGCCCCTTGGAAGCGGCACGCAAGGAAGGCAAGCAGCGCGTGCACGACTACGTGAGCAAGCGCGCTCCTCGATACCGCCCCGTGCTTGCAAGGATCGAGGAGCGGGGCATCACTGTCGACGCATCCGTCAAGGACCAGGACCTCGAACTTCAGCTCCACCGCCACCTGCAGAAGATCGAGTCCGAGGCGTTCGTCCAGGGACAGGCGATATTCGCCGAGGCCGACGCGGAGCCGGCAGGCGATTACGCGGAGCGACTCGCGGCCTACCTCGACACCGTCAGCGAGATCAACAAATCAGATCTGGCAGCGTACGTGTCACGGCGCCGGACCGTATTGGACCTGCTCGAGAAGTTGATCCGTGCAAGCGCGGACGGAAAGTACAGCAGGGAAGACGCCATCCATTCCCTGATCGTGCCCATGCGGACGGAATCGAACCAGATTCCGCCAGACGGGTCTAACCTCTGGATAATTGATGAGAGGCTCGCTTTCCACGACTACCTCGCTTCGGATAAGACCTTGAAGAGCATGCCAATAACCGGGTCGGAATCAACTACCGAACCCGACATCCTCGCGACGCGGCACGGCAACGCTCCTGTCCTGACTGCCGATGGTCAGAAGCTGCCGCTGTCGTCGATTGTGGTGGTGGAGATCAAGCGTCCGATGCGTAACGACGCTACGGAAGACAAGAACCCAATTCAGCAGTGCCTCGATTATGTCAAAAGGATCCGGGCGGGCGGGGTATTGACCGCGACTGGGCGGCCCATCCCGCCCACTCAGGAGGTGCCAGCCTTCTGCTACATAGTCGCTGACCTCACCGCAAAGATGGTTGAGCGCTGCGAGATCTCCAACTTGAGACCTACGCACGATGGGCTTGGGTACTTCGGGTACAACGACCCCATGAAGGCTTACGTCGAGGTGATTAGCTTTGACGGCCTGGTCAATGCTGCGACTGAGCGCAACAGGGCATTCTTCGACAAGCTGGGGCTGCCGAGTCTTTGATTGCTAAGTCGCCCACCACCACCAGTCGAGCAGAGCTGCAGCCCGTGATCTGGACTCAGTCACCGGTGCGAGGAACCTGAGTTCCTGTCGGGTCGAACCGCTCGGCTGGGAGGCTCCGCATCAACCCAGCCGGGGCCCTTCGAATCAGTCGTTGCCCTCATCCACCGCGTCGAAGTCGAGGGTGTCGTTACTGTCGAAGGTGGCGGGTGGTCGACGCGAGGCGGCAGTCGGGACAGGCAGGGTTCCGGCTGGAATCAGCCCTCCAGCAAGGACGGCGTCCAGGAGGGCATTCTGGGTCGACTCGCTTTCGCGCGTATGAGTGAGGACCCGAATGAGGTCGAGCAGTTCGTCGTTCCAGTCGTCGTGCCAGACCGGGGGGCGGATTCGGTCCAGGGGGCCGGGCCGGGTGGCGGCCCTTCCGGTGCCGCGGCGGGTGCGCCGGCCGAGCCACGCGGGCAGCGGCTGGTAGCCGGAGATGCTGTAGCCCCAGACGTCGGGGCGGACGCCGATGACCTGCCCGGTGCCGACGTGCAGGACGTGGCTGGCGGAGTCGTACGTGATGTCCGCGGGCGCAGCGGGCAGCGCGGTGACGGGCTCGGCCCACCCGAGTCCCTCCACGGCGGGGAGCCTGTTGCCGCGGCCGGCGGTGGTGTCGCGGTAGCGCTCGGTCCAGGTGTGCAGCCAGAGCAACTGCAAGCCCTGCTGGACGGCCTGGTCGAACAGCTCGGGGTCGTCGGTCAGGGGGACGCGGGGGCCGGGGTCGGCGAGCTCGGCGGACAGGCGCTGGCGGTAGCCGGGGGTGGACAGGAGCGCGTATGCGTAGGCGGCGAGGTCCTCCACGGTGACGGTCCGGCCGTAGGCGCCACCGAGCTGCTCGAGGAGCCCGGCCGGGACGTTGGGCTGCGAGGCGGCGGCGTCGCGGTAGAGCGGCAGGACGTCCTTGCCGCCGTAGGAGCCGCGGAAGTGGTGCTTGTCCGGAACGTCGATACAGGCCGTAAGCGCCGGTCCCTCGCCGAGCGGGCTGGTGGTCATGCTGTTGAGGAAGACCTGCTTGCCGGACAGGGAGCGCCACAGCGAGGGACTCTCGGTCTTGGCCAGCCGCGGGTCCTCGAAGGTCCACTCTCGGTCGAAGGTGCGGTAGGCGTGCCGGACAACCGGCAGGGACGCTGAGCCAGCGGCGAGGCTGGACAGGGTCGGCAGCCCGGCGACCTGCGTGTTGATGTTGCGGCCGGACGACCCGGTGACGAACTTGGCGGCGCGGGCGGTGGGCGCGGGGTTGGACAGCAGCTCGGCCCAGCGCGCCTGCAGCGTGTCGGGGTCGGGCGCGACGGGCCACGTGCGGTTGAACATGATCCCCGGCTGTTGCCAGGGGAACAGGTCGGTCAGGGCGGGCATCGCGCTCCAGCCCGCGCCGCCGGCAGCCAGGGCGAGCGGGTCGCCTCCGGTTCCAGGCACCCGGCTCCATTCCGTGTCGCCCTCGACGGGGACCTGGACCTGGTCGACGGCGGCGAGCTTGTCGGCGCGGGTGCCGCTCACGCGCCGGTACAGGACCTTGGCGGGCCCGCGCGTCCCGGCGCCCTTCCGGTAAAGGGTGACGACCGCGACCGCGCTCTGGATCGCGAAGACGTTGTCCTCGGTGACGGCTCCGCGCCCTTCGCCGCCCAGGTTGAGAACCCAGATCTCGTCGGCGAGGTCGCGGGCGAGGGCGCGGAGGCCGACGAAGGCCGGGCCGCGCAGCCAGGTCGAGCCGGTGATGAAGGAGACCGCGGCGGACTGCTTCGGGTTCTGCTGGAACGCCTTCCACAGCCCCCAGCGCCAGAAGTAGACGTAGAGGTCGTAGAGGCTGGCCTGGGCCGAGAAGATCACCCCGGCCTGCTGCGCCGGGACGATGACGTCCTGGAAGGGAGTGCTGCCGCCGTCGGTCAGCGGGGTGTGCATCCAGCCGTTGCCCTGACCGCTGGTGCGGCGGTAGGGCGGGTTGCCGAGGATGACCTGGACTGCCTCGTCGGCCTTGACGAGGTTGGCGCGGCGCCGCTCTTCCGCGAGGACGCGGACAGGGCCGAACAGGGTGCTGTCGACCTGGCCGGTGTCGGCGTCGTCGAGGGTGTCGGTGAGGTAGACCCGGACCTGCTCGGGCGCGAGCGTGCCCTCCATGTCGGCGAGCTTCTGGCCGATCCGCAGGTGCGCGACCGCGTAGGGGCCGGGCATCAGCTCGAAGGCGATGAGGTTGTTCGACATGGTGCGCGCGACCTGGCGCGGCCCGGCCATGCCCCGTTCGCGCTCGGCGGTGGCGGCGGCGGCGTCGAGGACCGCGAGCGGGTAGGTGCCGGAGCCGGTCGCGGGGTCGAGCGTGGTGACTGACCTGTGGCCGTAGCCCAGCGGCAGGTCGAACTTGTCCGTCAGGATGTGCTCGGTCAGCCGGACCTGGGCCCGAACCACCGGAAGCGGTGTGTAGAAGACGCCCGACTCGCGGCGGGCCTCCGGCTCGTATGCGGCGAGGAAGTCCTCGTAGAACCAGAGCCACGGCTCGCCGCGCGGGTCGCGACTGGCGAGCACCGCGGTCCTGTCGACCGCGCTGACCAGGCGCTCAAGGGCCCCGATCTCGACCTGCAGCAGGTCCGCTAGGCCGGTGGTGTCCAGGACCGGGCCGAGCGCGGCGGACAGGACGCTCGCGGACGGCTCCAGCGCCCCGCGGGCGTCGCGGAGGGTGACGCGGCCGTCGTCGTCGGAGTCGAGCCCCTCGAACCTCAGGACGGCGATGGCAAGGCTGTAGGCGACGACCTGGGCGAGGTCGGAGGCGACCTCGCCGTCGTCCGCGTCTGCGTGGATGCGGGCCCGCCAGATGGCGGCAGCGGCCAGGGCGGCGGCATTCTGCTCTGACGCGAGCGTGGCGAAGCGGTCTCGGAGCAACCGGGCCATGGGGGCGAGCCGGCTCGCGAGCTGCGAGACGCGTGTGATTGCCGGCGGCCGGGCTTGCGCAAAAACCCTGAGCACCGCGGTGAGGGCGACGGCGTCCCAGTCGGCGCCGACGACCGACGGCAGGTCGACAGGGTCCCCGATCGGCTCGCCGAGGACGTACCGCTGGACCGCGTGCCCGTCGGAGACCAGGAGATTGTCCAGTTCGGCCAGCCGTTCCCACTGGCGCTGCTCCCTGCCTGACCAAGTGCTGCCGTCCAGGCTGTGCCCAGGCGCCTTGAGCTCGACCCAGCCGCACAGCGCTCCCTCGTCCAGGGCGGCGAAGTCCGGTCGGAGCCCGTCGAGCTGCGCCTCGCGGAGCAGGCGCAGCTCGACCCCGTCGGCGGCGGCCACGGCCTGCAAAAAGTTCTGCACCGGGACGGTGAGCTGGGCCTCGGGCTCGGCCGCGACGGGCGACGCAGCCGCCACCGCCAAGGCCTGCGCGTACTCGGCCGCTGCCTGCTCCACGGTCACGTCCTGGTCCTCCTGCTGGTCGAGCTCATACGTGGGGCGCTAACGCCCGACCATCAGCCTTGACACCCAAAGGCGGGAGCTGCACGAGCGTCGTTGGAGCGCAGGTCAAGCGAGCCGCGCCGACGCTCTCACAGGGGTTGCCCACAGCCACGCTCAGAGCGCGGAGCAGAGCTCAAAGCCGCATCGCACAGTGCGCTCATGCAGCAGGACAGGGCGGAGCAAGATATGCCCGTAGGGCGGCCGTACGGGCCCGGCGGCGCTGGGGCGCCGCTGGAGCGTCGCGCGGGCGACGTCGGGCAGAGCCGCGCTGAGTCGCGCGACGGGGCGGACACCGGGCAACGGCGGAGGGCCTTGAGGGTTCCTCTGGTCGTGCGGGCGTCGTCGTCAGAGGCCGTCGAGGCGGAAGTCGGCGACCCGACAGCGACGGCGCCGATGGCTGACCCAGCCCGTGAGTTGCGTGCACCGCGGCCGTCTGCTCGCCGTCCGGGTGCTGCTGGGCCGCGTCGTCGGCAGCGGCAGACCGAGCCCCGGCTCCACCGGTTGACCCTCCGGCTGTCCGACCAGGAGCTCGAGCTGGTGGTGGTCGCGGCGGCGGTGGAACGACTGACGCCGACGGGCTACGTCGGGAAGGTGGCGGTCGACGTCGCGGCGGGGCGCCTGCGGCCGCCACCTACCGGCTTGGTGGACGCGCTCGGCGAGCTGCTCGAGGCTCGCCGGCAGGTCCGGAAGTTCAGCGTCCTGGTGAACCAAGCGGTCGCGAAGCTGCACTCGACCGGCGAGATGCCGGCCGAGTTGGGGCCGGCGGTGGCGCTCGTGGGACGAGTGTTGCCGCGGCTGGAAGGCGCCGCAGTGGCGGTCCGCCGTGCTGCCGAGGGCCGGAAGGGCGACGGCGTCCGGTGATCGGGCGGGTCTACCGCGGCGCTCAGGTCGGCGGCTGCTGCGCTACCTGTACGGCCCCGGCCGGCACAACGAGCACGAGAACCCGCACCTGGTCGCGGCCTGGGACCTCGACACTCCCGCCGAGCTGACCACCCTCGAGCCGCCCGTTCTGGCCGGCGAGGGCGCCCGGGCGGTGCGGGACTTCGGTCCGATGAGCGGGAGCATGGAGCTGGCGACGGCGCTCCGGGCGCCCTCGACATCGGCCGCGGTCGTCGCCAAGCAGGTCTGGCACTGCCCGCTGCGGGTCGCGCCGGGCGACCGCGCGCTGACCGACGCCGAGTGGTCCGAGGTCGCCCGGGACGTCATGCACCGGACCGGGATCGCTGAGCGCGACGACGCCGGCGGCTGCCGCTGGGTCGCGGTGCGCCACGACAAGCACAGCGTCCACCTCGTCGCGGTCCTGGCCCGGCAGGACGGCCGCTCCGTCCGGCTGTCGAACGACTACCGACGGGTGCGCGAGGCGTGCCTGGCCGCGGAGAAGCGCTACGGGCTCATCGGGACGGCGCCGGCGGACCGGACCGCCGCGACCCACGTCACCCGGGCGGAGGTCGAGAAGGTCCGGCGGACCGCGGGACACGAGGCCGTCCCGGACCGGACCTGGCTGCGGGAGCGGGTGCAGCTCATCGCCGCGTGGGCCGACACGTCCACCTCCTTCCTCGACGAGCTGCGTAGGAGCGGCGTCGAGGTCCGCGAGCGCAAAGACGCCAGCGGAATGCTGACGGGCTACGCCGTCGCCCGCCCCGGCTCGGAGGGGAAACCGGTGTTCTACGGCGGCGGCAAGCTGGCTCCTGACCTCACCCTGCCGAGGTTGCAGGCAGGCTGGACGAGGTGCTCGCCGACGAGGTCGGGGGCCTCAGCGGAGAAGTTCGACGTCGGCCGGGCGGCTGCCGCTGTCTCCGGCGCGGCGCGGCTGGTCCGGCAGCAGAGCGGCAGCGGTGAGCCGGCAGCGGCCGACGTCGTCGCGGCGAGCGGTGACCTCCTGCGTGCTGCGGCGTGGGTCGCGGAGGGCGCCGCGGGTGGCGGCCTCACCCGGGCGGCGCGTCAGTACGACCGTGCGGCCCGGGAGAGCGGCGGTGCCGCCCGGCGCACCACCGCCCAGGGGAGCGCCTTGCGCGACGTCGCTCGGGCGCTGCTCGCCACTCCGTACAACCGACGCGGCTCGGCCGGTGACTGGGCGAAGCTGGTCCTGCAGCTCCACGACCTGGTCGTGTCCGTCGCCGAGCTGCGCCGGGCGCAACAACGGACTGCGCAGGCCGTCGCAGCTCGACGGACTGCGAACCATCTCGACGCAGCCGCCCGTGCAGCCGCACGCAGTGCGCTACCGGCCTGGGCGGCACAGCTCGGCTCACCCCGGGCGACACCACCGACGGCGTCCCCAGCGGCTCGTAGGCCTGCCCTGCCTCCGCCGACGGCACGAGGAACGGGTCGCAGCAGGTGATCCCAGGAGTCGAGTGGGCGCTGCGAAGGGTCGTCATCCCCAGACGTCCAGTTCTCCACAGATGCGCTCGCGGGTTGGCCGCCGGCCCCGCCGCTCTCGTAGGCAGGCGGGAGTTGCGCCCGAGAAGCGGTAGCGGGCGCGGGACCTCGAGGAGCGGGCATGGGTAAGCGCAGGACGACAGGCGAGGGCGCCATCTACAAGGACGTCGACGGCCGGTGGCGGGCCAGCCTTGAGCTCGGCTGGAAGGACGGAAGGCGTCAGCGCAAGATCCTGTCGGGCGCGACGAAGGCCGAAGTGGCCAGCAAGCTGCGCAAGCACCTCGGGCTGCAGGACGACGGCCTGCCGGTGCCTCGCGACGGCAAGGGCCAGACGGTCGAGGAGTGGCTGTGGCACTGGCTCGACACGATCCAGCCGCGGCGGGTCCGCGAGCAGACGCTGATGACGCAGATCGGCACCGTGAAGAACCACATCGTGCCCAGCATCGGCCGGGTGCGGCTCCGGGACCTGCTCCCTGACCACATCGAGAAGCTGGAGGCCGAGGTCGCGGAGAAGGGCGTGTCGGGCTACACGGTCCTCAACGTCCACCGGACGTTGTCCCGCGCCCTGGTCGTCGCCGAGCAGCGGGGACTGGTCGCCCGGAACGTGTGCCGGCTCGTCGATCCGCCGCGCGTGACCAAGACCCCCGTGCAGCCGCTGAACCAGGAGGAAGCGCGGGCCCTGCTGGCGGCCGCCGAGACCGAGCGCAACGGGGCGCGGTGGATAGTCGCGCTCAGCCTCGGGCTGCGGCAGTCCGAGGCCCTCGGCCTGCCTTGGACGGCGGTGAACTTCGAGCGCGGCACCCTCAGCGTCACCCAGCAGCTCAACCGGGCGACCCACCGACACGGCTGCGGACGACCGCCCACCTGCGGCCTCGGCCCGAGCCGCTGCCCCGAGGGAAAGGGCGGCCCGATGTCGCTGGCCGCCCCCAACAGCGGCGCCGGGCGACGAGTCGTCGTCTTGCCCCCGCCCCTGCTCGCCGCGCTTCGCCGGCAGCGGGCACAGCAGGCGGAGGAGCGGCTCCGGGCCGGAAGCCAGTGGCCGCCGGAGAACAAGGCACCGACCGGCTACTCGTGGGACCTCGTCTTCCGATCAGCCCTGGGGCGGCCCCTGCAGCACGGGCACGACTCGCTGGCCTGGAAGGCCCTGCTGCGCAAGGCCGGCGTGCGCGACGCCCGCCTGCACGACGCGAGGCACACCGCGGCCTCCTTGCTGCTGGCCATGCGGGTGCCGGCGCGGGTGGTGATGGAGGTCCTCGGTCACTCGAAGTACGAGCTGACCATGACGACGTACAGCCATGTCATGCCCGAGCTGGCGCGGGACGCGGCGGCTCAGATGACCGCCGCCCTGTGGGGCCCACTGGGGCCGTAGCAAGTTTCTAGCGGAGCCACGGAGATTCTGTGGCTTCCAGCTTGGCTTCCATCATCTTGCTGCCGATGAGAAGAAGGAGCATAGAAGTGCTCTGACCAGGCATTTCAGGGGAGCGGGCGACGGGAATCGAACCCGCGTAGCCAGTTTGGAAGACTGGGGCTCTACCATTGAGCTACGCCCGCGGACGGTGCTGCGCCGAGATCCTACGGGGCGCCGACCGGGGGAGTGCACGAGCCGGGGCGTAGGGCAGTGGCCAGCCCACCTGCTTTGGGAGCAGGACATCGCGGGTTCGAGTCCCGCCGCCCCGACAACCGCTCCAGACCGTCGCCGCCCCGCCCGGGGCCGCCCGCTCCCGTAGGCTGCCTGCGCCCCTGTCGGGGTTCCGAGCTGTGACCCTGAAGTGCCGTGCCCCGAGAGGACCACCTGTGCAGAGCGCCGTCGAGACCCTCAGCCCCACGAGGGTGAAGCTGACCGTCGAGGTCCCCTTCGACGAGCTCAAGCCCGAGCTGGACAGTGCGTACAAGGAGATCGGCAAGCAGGTCAAGGTCCAGGGCTTCCGCCCGGGCAAGGTCCCCGCGCGGATCATCGACCAGCGCGTCGGCCGTGGCGCCGTCCTCGAGCAGGCCGTCAACGAGGCCATCCCGCGCCTGTACGGCGAGGCCGTCACCGACTCGGGCATCACCCCGGTGGCGCAGCCCGAGGTCGAGGTCACGAACTTCGCCGACGGCGAGCAGCTCGCCTTCACCGCCGAGGTCGACGTCCGCCCCGAGATCACCGTCCCGTCCTACGACGGCCTGTCGGTCACGGTCGACGCCGTCGAGGTCAGCGACACCGAGGTCGACGAGCAGGTCCTCGCCCTCCGCGAGCGCTTCGCCTCCCTCGCCGACGTCGACCGCCCCGCGGCGGACGGTGACTTCGTGACGCTCGACCTCGTCGCGACGGTCGACGGGGAGGAGGTCGCAGGCGGCACCGCCACCGGCCTGAGCTACCAGATCGGCTCCGGCCAGCTCCTCGAGGGCGTCGACGCCGCCGTCACGGGTGCGTCCAAGGGCGACCAGCGCAGCTTCACCACCGCGCTCGTCGCCGGCGAGCACGAGGGCAAGGACGCCGACGTCGCCGTCACGGTCCAGGCCGTGCAGGAGCGGGCCGTCCCCGAGGCCGACGACGCCTGGGCCTCCGCCTCCACCGGCTTCGAGACGTACGCGGCGCTGCGCGAGGACGTCGTCACGCGGCTCGACCGCATGAAGCGGCTGCAGCAGGGCGTCGACGCCCGCGACAAGGTCCTCGAGGCCCTGCTCGCGCAGGTCGACGTGCCGCTGCCGCAGTCGGTCGTCGACGCCGAGCTGACCTGGCGCAGGCAGACCGCGGAGCAGCAGCTCACCCAGAGCGGGGCCGACCTCGCGGGCTACCTCGAGCACGAGGGCAAGACGGCCGAGGAGTTCGAGGCCGAGCTCAAGGAGAGCGCCGAGTCGGCCGTCAAGGCCCAGCTCGTGCTCGACGCCGTCGCCGACAAGGAGGAGCTCGGAGTCACGGACGCCGAGCTCACCGACCAGGTCGTGCGCCGGGCGGCCCGCGCCGGCGTGTCCCCGGACCAGTTCGCCCAGCAGGTCGTGCAGTCCGGCCAGCTCGCCGGGCTGGTGTCCGAGGTCCGCCGCGGCAAGGCGCTGGCCACCGTCATGGAGTCCGCGACCATCGTCGACTCCACGGGCGCGCCGGTCGACCTCGAGCAGCTGCGCGACGACATGGAGTCGCCCGAGGCGGACGCCGAGGTCGACGACGACGGCCGGCCGTACCACGTGCACGACGACGGCACGGTCCACTACCTCGACCAGCAGTAGCGGTCCGTCCCGACGGGGCGCCTCCCACCAGGGGGGCGCCCCGTCGTCGTGTCCGCAGGTCCCGCCCGGCCGGGGGTCCGACGCCCGTCCGCCCGCAGCGAAACGGGGTCGTCGACGGGATGCTCTGTCCGAGGGCGGCGTTAGGGTCCACGACAGGCCAGTGGCACAGCCCCTCCGCGCTCCGGCGGCAGGGCGCTGACGACCAGCGGCACAGCTCGACGACCAGCCCGACGCGGCTGGCACCGACCGCGTGGACGACACGCAGAAGACCGAGGGCAGGCCCCGTGAGCCACACCGACCCCACCAGCGGACTCCTCGTCCCCAGCACCTACGGCAGCGCCTCCCCGCTGGCCCCGACCGCCCGCGGCGGTGAGCAGCTGGGCCTCGACGGCCAGGTGTACAACCGCCTGCTCAAGGAGCGGATCATCTTCCTCGGCACGGCGGTCATGGACGAGATGGCCAACGCCATCTGCGCGCAGCTGCTGCTGCTCGCCGCCGAGGACCCCGAGCGCGACATCTTCCTGTACATCAACAGCCCGGGCGGCTCGGTCTCGGCCGGTCTCGCCATCTACGACACCATGCAGTTCATCAAGAACGACGTCGCCACGGTCGGCCTGGGCCTCGCCGCCTCCATGGGGCAGTTCCTGCTCTGCGCCGGCGCGAAGGGCAAGCGCTACGTGACGCCGCACGCCCGCGTGATGATGCACCAGCCCTCCGGCGGCATCGGCGGCACCGCGGCCGACATCGCCATCCAGGCGGAGCAGATGATGTTCACGCGTCGGGTCCTGCAGGAGCGCATCGCGTTCCACACCGGCCAGACGTACGAGAAGATCGAGGAGGACTCCGACCGCGACCGCTGGTTCACGGCGGAGGAGGCCAAGGAGTACGGCTTCGTCGACCACGTCGTCAGTGGAGCCACCCAGGTGCCGTCCGGCGCCGGCACCCGGTCCTAGGCAGAGGAGCCCCCGACCATGAGCTTTTCTGAGCCCACGAACTACACGATCCCGATCGTCATCGAGCAGACCTCCCGCGGGGAGCGCTCGTTCGACATCTACAGCCGGCTCCTCAAGGAGCGGATCATCTTCCTCGGCACGCCCGTCGACGACGGCGTGGCGAACGTGATCATGGCGCAGCTGCTGCACCTCGAGTCCGAGGACCCGGACCGTGACATCAGCATCTACATCAACAGCCCGGGTGGTTCGTTCACCGCGCTGACCGCCATCTACGACACGATGCAGTTCGTCAAGCCCGAGATCCAGACGATCTGCATGGGCCAGGCGGCCTCCGCCGCGGCCGTCCTGCTCGCCGCCGGCACGAAGGGCAAGCGCCTCGCGCTGCAGCACGCCCGCGTGCTGATCCACCAGCCCAGCGGTGGCGGCGAGGGGCAGAGCTCCGACATCGAGATCCAGGCGCGCGAGATCCTGCGCATGCGCGACCTGCTCGAGAAGATGCTCTCGGACCACACCGGCCAGGACCTCGCGAAGGTCCGCAAGGACCTCGACCGCGACAAGATCCTCACGGCCGCCGAGGCGCTGGAGTACGGGATCATCGACGAGGTCGTCAGCACCCGCAAGGTCGTCAAGGTCGGCGGCGCGGCCGGCCGCTAGGTCGTTGTCCGCTCTCCGTGGACACGGAGGTCCGGGCCCCGGTCCGGCTCCGGTCCGCGGAGAGCGTGCCGATAGAGGCGCAGCACGGGACGGCACGACCCAGGCCGAGAACCTTCTCGGTGGCACATCCCAGGCGGTACCGTCGGGGCAGGCCGATCTCCGCTCTTCGGCGGGGGCGGATCGAGAGGGACGAGGTAGCGGTGGCACGCATCGGTGACGGCGGCGACCTGCTGAAGTGCTCGTTCTGCGGCAAGTCGCAGAAGCAGGTCAAGAAGCTGATCGCGGGCCCCGGGGTCTACATCTGCGAC
>JAODNQ010000186.1 GCA_025464695.1 Frankiales bacterium
CCGGGACGGGCGGGCGGCCTCGGGCAGCGAGCGCCGGGGGCCGGAGCGCCGGTCCGGGGCGGGCAGGGGGTCGTCGCCGGTCCGCCGGTCGGGGAGCACCGCGCGACGGTCCGGGTCCGCGCCGGGCGTGCCGTCGAGGCGCCGGTACACGAAGGCCGCGGAGTCGCCGGAGCCGAGCGGGACGAGCCGGAAGTCCTCGCTGACCTGCCAGAGCGTCTCGGAGTGGCCGAGGAACAGGTAGCCGCCGTCGCGCAGGGACGCGTGCAGCCGGGCCATCAGGGCGCGCGTCGTGTCCTTGCCGAAGTAGATGGTGACGTTGCGGCAGAGCACGAGGTCGAGCTCGCCCGGCGCGAACGGCACGGGCTCGGTCACGAGGTTGTGGTGGCGCAGCTGGACCAGGTCGCGGACGTCCGGCCGCACCTCCGCGCTGCCGTCGGGGCCGGGCAGGAAGTGCCGGGCGAGGTCCTCCGGACTGGCCATCTGCACCGACCGCGGCCCGTAGCGGGCGCAGCGGGCCGCCGCCAGGGCGCGCGAGCTGACGTCGGTGCCGAGCACCTGGACGTCCCAGCCGGCCGTGCTCGGCAGGAGCTCGCGCAGCAACATCGCGATCGTGTAGGGCTCCTCGCCGGTGGAGCAGCCCGCGCTCCAGATCCGGAGCCGGCGGGTCTCGGCCGCGGCCCGCACGAGCGCGGGCAGGACGTGCTGGCGCAGCGCCCGCACCTGCGGCGGGTTCCGGAAGAAGTGGGTCTCCTGGATGGTGACCTCGTCGAGCAGCCGCTGCCGCTCCTCGTTGCCGGACAGCAGGGCGAGGTAGGCCTCGACGTCGGGGGCTCCGGAGGCGCGCATCCGCTCGGCGACGCAGTAGCCGACCGAGTCGCGGCGCGACGGCTCGAAGACCAGGCCGGCGAGGCGGGCCAGCAGGGTGCGCAGGGCCTCGAACTGCTCGTCGGTGAGCGGGGGCGGCCTCACGACCGGCCCAGCAGCTCGAGCAGCGCCGGGCCGATCTGCTCGATCGGGAGCTGCCGCTCCACCGCCCCGGCGGCCTCCGCCGCCGCCGGCATGCCGTACACCGCGCTGGTGGCCTCGTCCTGGCCGAGCGTCGGGGCGCCGCGGTCGCGCATCGCCTTGAGGCCGAGCGCCCCGTCGCGGCCCATGCCGGTCAGCACCACACCGACGGCGTCGGGGCCGAGGGCCGCCGCGATGCTGCGGAAGGTGGCGTCGATGCCCGGGACGTGGAACTGGCCGGCGTCGGGCGGGGTGCACAGGGTCCGCAGCCGGTCGTCCTGCACGAGGAGGTTGCCGCCGCTCGGGGCGATGGTCACGGTGCCGGGCTCGAGCCGCCGCCCGCTCCCCCCGACGACGACGGGGAGCGGCACGAGGTCGTCCAGCCAGCTGGCCAGCCCGGGGACGAACCCCTCGGCCATGTGCTGGACCACGAGGACGGCCTGCCCGAGGTCGACGGGCAGGCAGCGCAGGACCGTCAGCAGCGCCTGCGGACCGCCGGTGGACGCGCCGACGGCGACCAGCCGGGCGGTGGGGCGCGCCGGCAGCGGCGGCTCGAGGGTCGGCGCGGCGGACAGCGGGCGGCGACCGGACGTGCCGGCGACCAGGCGGGCGCTGTGCAGGCCCTGCTCCCGCAGGCGTCCGCGGGGGTGCGTGATGACCCGGATCCGCGACACCATGCGCAGCCGGCGGCGGAGCGCCTCCGCGTAGGACTCGAGCGTGCCGGTGTCGTCGGGGCCGGGCTTGGCGAGGACGTCGACCGCGCCGGCCGCCAGGGCCTCCACGGCGTTCGCGCTGTCGGTCCCGCCGACGAACGCGCTGTAGACGAGGATCGGCGTCGGGGTCGAGGCCATGATCAGCTCGATCGCCTCGATGCCGCCCATGACCGGCAGGTCGAGGTCCATGAGGACGACGGCCGGGCGCAGCCGGGCGACGAGCGCCACGGCCTCCTTGCCGTTGCGGGCCTCCCCGCTGACCGTGAAGCCGGGATCGGCATCGACGGCGGCCCGCAGGAAGCGCCGCTGCACCGGGCTGTCGTCGACGACGACGACCTCCAGCACCGGCACGCTCGCAGCCGCGGTCACGCGGACCGGCGGACGGGTCGGTGGTCGAGGACCGCGGCGAGCAGGTCGACCTGCTCGGCGAAGGGCCGGCCGTCGAGCAGCCGTGCCTCCACGTCACGGGCCAGCAGGCCCGCCTCCGGCTCGTCGACCACGAAGCTGCTGCTGCCCAGGCTGTGCGCGTCGCGGACGACGTCGGGGCCGGTGCTGCCGGAGGCCGCGGCGGCCAGCAGGCGGGGCAGCCGCTCGCCGACCTCCTCCGCGTAGGCCTCGCGCAGGTCGGCGAGCGCCGCGGGGGGCAGCGTCCGCCTGCGCGTCGCCGCGCCCGTGTCGTCGTGCTGCACTGCCGCACCCCTGTCCCTGCCGAGCCCCCGCGCCATGCGTCGGGAGGAGGATCGGGAGGAGAGGCAGGTCCCTTGAGGCATCGGCGGGGTGCTCGCGGGTCGGGGACCCGACCGGCAGGCTCAGCCGACGACGAAGGGCGAGCCGTCGGTGCGCAGCTGCCCGACCCGGCCGACCACCCGGTAGGTGCCGGGCTCGGCCTTCTCCGCGCCGTCCGGGCAGCCGGGGCGTGACCGGCGGCCGCCCCAGGTGAGCGTCGTGACCTCGAGCTGCTGCGGCTGGAGCACCACGGGGTCGGCGGGACCGCCCTCGGCGCAGTCGTCGCTGCTCCAGATCCGGTCGCTGCCGCTGAACACCAGCAGCTCGACGGCGCCCCGGCCCAGCGCCCTCGTGCAGGGCACCGTCCCGCCGTTGCGGACGGCGAGCCGCAGGACCGGCCGCGGGGAGGCGCCGTAACGGGTGCGGTCGGGCGTGGCGGTCACGCGCAGGACGTCGTCGGCGCAGGGGCCGGGGGCCGACGGGCTGGCGGTGGGGACCGGGCTCCCTGCGGGCACCGGGACGGGCGCGGCCGCCGACGCGCTCGGGGACGGCTGGGCGAGGGCCTCGGAGGCGGGGTCGTCGCCGCCGCAGCGGCTGAGCAGCACGAGCAGGAGGACGACGCACGCCACCACGACCGCCCGGCGCCGCCAGTACACGGTCTGCGGCAGGGGCCCGACCGGGCGCACGTGCAGAGCCATCGCGCTCCAGCCTAGCCTCGGGAGGTGGACGCCCCGACGCGCGCCGACCCCCTCGCCGCCGTGCTGACCGACTGGTACGCCACCGCTGCCCGCGACCTGCCCTGGCGGCGCCCCGGCACCACCCCGTACGCCGTCCTGGTCAGCGAGGTGATGCTCCAGCAGACGCCCGTCGCCCGGGTCGCCCCCGCCTACGAGGCCTGGCTGGAGCGGTGGCCCACGGCGTCGGCGCTGGCAGCCGACGAGCCCGGCGAGGCGGTGCGCATGTGGGGGCGGCTGGGGTACCCGCGCCGGGCACTGCGACTGCACGCCGCCGCCTGCGCCGTCGTCGAGCGGCACGGGGGCCAGCTGCCGGCCACGGTCCCGGAGCTGCTGGCCCTGCCCGGGGTCGGCGACTACACGGCGCGGGCGGTGGCGGCCTTCGCCTTCGGGCAGCGCGCGCCGGTCGTCGACACCAACGTGCGCCGGGTGGTGGCGCGGGTCGTGGAGGGCGTCGCGGACGCCGCCGTGAGCAAACGCGACCTCGCGCTGGTGGAGGCCCTGCTGCCCGAGGAGCCCGAGGCGGCAGCCGTCGCCTCGATCGCGTTCATGGAGCTCGGCGCGGTCGTCTGCACCGCCCGGGCGCCCCGCTGCGGCGCCTGCCCGGTCGCCGACCGCTGCGCCTGGACGCTCGCCGGACAGCCCCCGCTGGACGCGCCGGTCAAGCGGCCGCAGGGCTACGCCGGCACCGACCGGCAGGTGCGCGGGCGACTGCTCGGTGTGCTGCGGGACAACGCCGGACCGGTCGACGCCGCGCTGCTGGCCCAGGTCTGGGACGAGCCGGTGCAGCGGGCGCGCGCGCTGGACGGCCTCGTCGCGGACGGCCTCGTCGACCCGCTCCCCGACGGCCGCTACGCCCTGCCCGGGACCCGCCCCGCCGCTGACGGGTGATCCACAGAAGCATTCCGTCGTCAGGGGGTCCTGAGGGGCGCTGTGCGTGAGGATCCGCCTGCGGATCACGGGGCCGTACGGCGGCCGGCGGGGCGGCCGGCGGGGCGGCCGGCGGGGC
>JAODNQ010000163.1 GCA_025464695.1 Frankiales bacterium
GCGACGAGCACCACCCGCCGGGCCGCCTGCCAGGCCTCGAGCAGCGCGGCGGGGTCGCCCACGAGCGGCCGCAGCCTCGGGAGGGCGGTCCGGACGGCGGCCACCTGCCCGGCCCAGCCTGGTCCGCCGGCCGTGCCGAGGGCGTGGACGGGCTCGAGGTCGAGCAGGACCGCGAGGGCCGCGAGGGCCGGCACGGGGTCGCCGTCGGCCTCGACCACGAGCAGGTCGACGCCCTCGTCCGCGGCGGCGTCCGCCAGGGCGAGGCCCTCCTCGCGGGAGCCGGCCGGCGCGGGGGTGCGGGGGTGGGACGCGGGCCGGGGCGGCCAGCCGCCCTGGAGCTCTGCCAGCCGGCGCAGGCCGGGCCCGAGAGCGCCGAGCACGGAGGGGGCCCCGGTCAGCAGCTCGGGCGGGTCGACCGCCGTCACCGGACGCTCCGGGGGAGGCCGGCCACGACCTGGACGACGTCGTCCGCCCCGCGGGCCAGCGCCTGCGTGACGGTGCCGAGCAGGTCGACGAACAGCCGGCCGCCGAGGGTGGGCGCGACCAGCCCGCCCCCGACCTCGGGAGCGACGAGCACCACCCGCCGGGCCGCCTGCCAGGCCTCGAGCAGCGCCGGGAGGGCGGCGTCGACGACGGCGGTGGCGAGCCCGCGGTCGTCCCAGGCGCCGGCGTCGTCGAGCAGCCGCGTCAGCCACAGGCCGAGGTCGTCGACGAGAACCGCGCCCTCGGCCTGCCGCAGGACCCCCGCGACGTCGCCGGTCTCGAGCGTGGTCCACGTGGCCGGCCGCCGGGCGACGTGCGCCTGCACCCGGGCGCGCCACTCGTCGTCGCCGTCGCGCGGGGGAGCGGTGGCGACGTAGGTGACCGCCGGCTCGGCCGCCAGCAGGGCCTCGCCGTGGGCCGACTTGCCGGAGCGCGCACCGCCCAGGACCAGGGTCCGCCGGGGGCGGTTCACGGCCTCGCTCCCGGGGCCGACCTGGACGACGTCGCCGTCCCGCGGCGCCGACGCCCCCCAGGAGGCGAGCAGCCGGTCGAGCTCGTCGGGTGGCGGGTTCTCGTGTCCGAGGTGGACGGCGAGCAGCGTCGTGGCGGGGGTGACCGCCCCGGTGCGGCGCAGGGCGGCCACCTGCTGCGGCCAGGTCGTGACGTCCAGGTGGTGCGGCCCGCCGGTGCCGGTGAGCTCCATCAGGACGACGTCGTAGGGGCCGGGGGGCGGCTCGGGGAGCGGACCGGTGTCGACGGCGTACAGCAGCCGGGTGCCGTCGGGGGAGGTGACGTCGTACAGGACGGCGGGGCCGAGCTCGGCGCGCCCGTGGGCGGCGGGCAGGACGCGGACGGCGTACCCCGCCGCCTCCAGCGCGTCGCCCGCGCGCACCTCGCTGACGGTGACGGACGGGTCGAGCCGGGGGCGCGCGGCCTCGACGACGGCGGGCGGGGCGACCAGGTGCAGCGGGCCCTGCGAGGACGCCCAGCCCCGCCAGCGCCAGGCGGCGACGTCGTGGTGGTCGGGGTGCCCGTGGCCGGCGAGGACCGCCTCGACGCCCGCCAGGGAGACGCCCTGCCGCGCGGCCGCCCGTGTGGCCTCCGACCCGACGTCGAGCAGCAGGCGGTCGTCGACGAGCACGCTGGTCTGGCCCCGGACGACCCCCTGGGCGGCAGCAGCGGCGCAGGACGCGCAGGTGCACCAGGGGTTCGGCCAGCCGGCGGCCGCCCCCGTGCCGAGCAGCCTCAGACGCATCGCTCTAGCCTTCCACCCTGACCGTCTACCTGGAGGACCGCATGGCCTGGACCTGGCGCTACGAAGGACCCGACGGCGGCGAGGTCGACCCCGGCGAGGCCGGCGGCGGCGCGTTCCCCAACCAGAGCGACGCCGAGAGCTGGGTGGGAGAGACCTGGCGCGACCTGCTCGAGGCCGGCGTCCACCAGGTGACCCTGTTCGAGGAGGACCGCAAGGTCTACGGCCCGATGGGCCTGAACCCGGCGTAGCGCAGGTGGACGTCCGGGGGCTCCAGGAGCGGGCAGCCCGGGCGCAGCCCGCCCCGGTCGAGGAGCGCCGGGGCGGCGACCTGCTGCGGGCCGCGCACGACCCCGCCACCTGGTGGGTCGGTGCGTCCCTGCTGCACGGCACCGGCCCGCTGCCCGCCCGGCTCGACGCCGTGCAGGACCTCTGCCGGCGGCACGGTGCGCCGCCGTGCGTCCAGGTCTGCCCGGCGTGCCCGCCGGGCCTGGACGAGGCGCTGGCGACCCGGGGCTGGTCGCGGAGCGTCGACGTCGAGCTGCTCGTGGCTGACGCCGCGACCGTTCCCGCACCGGGGACGGACGTCGTCGTCGCGGCCGGGCGCGCGGAGGTCCGGGTCGGCGGCGCGGCGGTCGCCACCGGCCGCGTCGTCGTCGAGGACGGCTGGGGCGGGGTGTTCGGCATGCGCACCCTCGCCGGGGCTCGGCGTCGGGGAGCCGCCGCCGCCGTCCTGGGCGGGCTCGCGGTGTGGGCCGTCGAGCACGGGGCGCGGCGGCTGTACCTGCAGGTGACGGCCGACAACGCCCCGGCGTGCGCGCTGTACGCCCGGGCCGGCTTCTCGCGGGCGGCGACCTACCACTACCGGACGGCTCCGCCCGGCTAGCAGGAGATCCGCGCGCGGGCGTCGAACTGTCGTGCCATGCGTCGATCCACGCCCTCGCGCCTCCGCCTCCTCCTGCTCTCGGCCGTCGTCGCCGTCGGCGCGGCCGTGCCCGCCATCGCCTCGGCGCGGGCGCCCGGCAGCCTGACCGGCGCGGCCGCCGGCTACGCGGGCACGCACTTCGGCGACGGCAACGTCCCCGCGGGCTGCATCCTCGACCGCGACGAGGCCGACCCCGACAACGGCTGCTTCCACATGAAGGTCGGGCTCAACGCGCTCGACTCGCCGAAGGTGAACGTCGCGGTGCTCGTGCCCGTGTCGCCGACGGCGGAGCGCGACATGCGCGTCATGCGCCAGGCCGTCGAGATGTGGGACGGCGGGATCCACCAGCTGGCCCGGCAGATGGAGCTGGACTGGCTCGACAAGGGCCTGGACGTCGACGTCACGACCAAGCTGGTCCCGGTCGACGCGAACGGCGTCCCGACCCAGGCCGTGAACCTCGTGAAGCCGAAGATCGTCGTGATCGCCACCAACCCGGCCGGCGGCATCGGCATCGGCATCGACCCCGCGAACTTCGTCGGGCAGCTCGGTCTCACCGACGGCAGCGGGGCGCCCTGCGCCTCGATCCCGGACCCGTTCAGCATGAAGGCCTGGCAGGCCCGCCCCGGCTTCGACGGCCACCACGGCGAGCTGGGCGGCGTGATGGTCCAGCGGTGCGACGGCCCCGGCGGCAACGTCTGCTTCTCGGTCAACGGCGCGGTCGACCCCGTGCCGGGCCGGACCGACTTCTTCTCGCTCTACGACCTCGTCGCCCACGAGACCGGCCACTGCCTGACGCTCGGCCACGTGGGGGACGGCGCGGACGGCCCCTGGGGCCCGACGCCGACGAACGACATCATGGCGTACAGCTCCGACCCGGTGGACGTCGCCAAGTGCGTCTCCACGCTCGACGTCGAGGGCTTCGCGCTCCGCATGAGCAACTACCTCGACGTCAACGGCGACCGCAAGGTCGACGCCGCCGACCGGCTCCGGCCGAACGACGTCGCGGGCGACGAGCTCAACTCCTTCCAGGTGCAGAACCCCCTGGACCACCACTACGCGTCGCGGACCGGTCGGGCCGAGGACTGCCCGCAGCCCGACTGGAGCACCCTGCCGACGGCGCCGGAGACCGACTGGCAGCCCGCCACCGTGGCGACGACGAAGCCCCAGCTCGTGGTCGGCAGCGCGGCGGCCTCCTCCGGCCGGCTCACCTGGGGCGCCACCGCCCGCCGCGTCGACCCCCGCCCCGCCCCGACCCGGCGCAGCGTCGCGCTGACCGACCCGACCGGTGACGGCAGCACCCCGGCCACCGACCTGACCGGCTTCACCGCCACGGTCACGCCGACGGCCGTCCGGGCGACCCTGCGGGTGGACCGCATGCTGCCCACCACCGACACCGGCCGCGCCACCGCGTACGGCTTCTACGTCGGGGGCCGCAAGTTCGACTCGTTCGTCCCGACGCAGGGCACGAGCAGCTCCGTCCAGACCATCGACTCCGGTGCCCGGTACGTCATGCCGGCGGGCACCTCCACCTGGGACACCGCGGCAGGCACCGTCACCTTCACCATCCCGCGCAGCTACCTGGCCAGCCAGCGGATCCTCGCGCCCTACGACGTCTTCGCCGCCTCCGGCGTCCACGTCCGCAGCAAGGACTGGGTGACGTCGCTGGACCGCGTCCCCGCCCGCGGCGTGGCCCGGCTCGCCGCGCCCGCCATGACCGGCGGCCCGAAGGACGCCCCGACGGCGACCCGGGCGACCACGCGCACGGTGCGCCTGACCCACCCCGGCGGCAACACCTTCACGCCCGCCGACACCTCCACCCAGGGCGTCCCGCTCGTGCCCGCCGTCGGCAACGTCCACCAGGTCGCCCTGCCCGTCGCACAGCAGGCCACCGTGGCCGTGACGCTCGCCTGGGACGACCCCGCCTCCGCGCTCGGCCTCGTGGTCAAGGGCGGCTCGGGCCAGGACGTGAAGACCGGCGACGGCACCGTCACCGTGACGGTCCCTTGGGCGCACCGCGACCTCGCCGTCCAGGTGGTGCCGTCGCAGGTCGGCTCGCCGTCCGTCGGCTACACGCTGACCGCGAAGGTCACGACCCTCACCGCGAACACCGACCACGACGGCGTGCCCGACGTCGCCGACCGGTGCAGGGCCGCCGCCGGCCCGGTCGCGTCGGCAGGGTGCCCGGACACCGACGGCGACGGCGTCCTCGACAGGGCCGACCGGTGCGCGGGGGCCGCGGGAACTGACGGGCTCGGCTGCCCGACGGCACAGGACGACCGGCTGGTCGCCCTCGTCGACGGCAAGCAGGTCAGCAGCACCCGCCTGATGACCCGGCACGGCCGCGACGACGTCCGTGGGTCCGCACCGGTGCGGGCGGGGACGCACACGTTGGAGCTCGTCTGGTACTCCGGCTCCGCCGTCGTGCAGCGCGTCAGCCGGAGCGTGACCGCCTAGCGCGGAGCCGGCACGGGCTCCCTCGAGGCCCCGCAGCGCACGGCCGGGCCCCGGAGGGAGGAGGGTGTGCGCCACCGTCCTGGTCCCAGCGCGGTGGTGGTCGTCGTGGAGGAGATGTCGTGCGTGGTCCTGCAGGTCGTCGTCGGGCAGGCCGTCGTCTCGTCGTGCTGCTCCTGGGCGCGTCGGTCACCGTCTCGACAGGCGGCCTCGCGGAGGCGGCGGGGCCCGGCAGCGACGACACGCGGCTGGCGCCGGCGGCGGTCACGGCCGGGCTGGCACGCGGCGCCGGCACCGGTGACGCCCGGGTGCACGCCGTCGTCGACGCGCCGGTCCACGCCCAGCAGTGGGCGCTGGAGCGGGTGCAGTTCGAGCGCGCCTGGGCCGTGACCCGCGGGCGCGGCGTGGTCGTCGCCGTGCTGGACACCGGGGTCGACGCCGGCTCGCCGGACCTGCGGGGCTCGGTCCTGCCCGGTGCCACGTTCACCGGCGCCGGCTACGTGCACCACCGCGGCCAGACCGACCTGACCGGCCACGGCACCCACGTGGCCGGGATCGTCGCGGCGCACCCGGCGACACCGACCGGCGTGTCGGGCGGCGCGCCCGAGGTGCAGGTCCTGCCCGTCAAGGTCCTCGAGGACGACGGGTCCGGCTGGGGCAGCGACGTCGCCGACGGGCTGGTCTGGGCCGTCGACCACGGCGCCACCGTCGTCAACATGTCGTTCGGGTCGCCCTCGCCGAGCGAGGCCCTGCGCCGTGCGGTGCTGTACGCGCAGGGGCGCGGGGTCCTGGTGGTGGCCGCGGCCGGCAACGACGGCCAGGACGGGCCCTGGGACTACCCGGCGGCCTACCCCGGCGTCCTCGCCGTCGGCGCGGTCGACCCCGGCGACGCCGCGGCGCCCTTCTCCAGCACCGGCCCGTTCGTCGGCCTGAGCGCTCCGGGCGAGAGCGTCCTGTCGACGGTGCCCCGCAGCGTGTCCGCCACCGGTCACGCCCGGATGAGCGGGACCAGCATGGCAGCGCCCTACGTCGCGGCCGCCGCCGCGCTGGTGCTCAGCGCGACGCCGGGGAAGACCGGCGCGCAGGTCGCCGAGCGGCTGCAGCAGACCGCGGAGGACCTGGGCGCGCCGGGCCGCGACGAGCGCTTCGGGGCCGGGCTCGTCGACCCGGCCGCCGCGGTCGGCGCCACGAAGGCCGCCGTGCCGCCGCGGCTGGCCGCCCCCAGCGGGTTGGCGCTGGACGAGCTCGCCGACGGCACCGTGCAGCTGACCTGGGACGCCGTCCCCGGAGCCCGCTCCTACGAGGTCCTGACGCAGGGCCTGCCCCTGAACCTGGGCGTCGACGACGGCGACGATCCGGTCTACGGGCTGCACGGCACCGCCGCCCACTTCCCGTACTTCCCCCACGGCCTGCCGGTGCCGCTGCAGGTCGTGGCGGTCGACGCGCTCGGGCTGTGGAGCCCGCCCTCCACGGCGCTGCGGGCCTTCGTGGCCGCCCGGCCCGTCGCTCCGCCGACGGCGGTCCGCGGCGCGTCACCGCACAGCGCCACCGCGGTCCTGACGTGGGCGGGCGCCCGCGCGACCGGGGTCACCGGCTACCTGGTGCTGCGCGACGGCGAGCCGCTGGACCTCGTCGAGCCGGGCGCCCGCCGGTACGTCGACACGGAGAACGAGTTCGCGCCGCTCGTCGACGGCCGGGCCTACACGTACCGGGTCGTCACCGAGACCCTGGACGGCGAGAGCGACCCGAGCGCCGCCGTCGTCGTCCGCCCGTACGCCGCGTGGGCGACGACCGCTCCCGCCCTCAGGGTCTCGCGCACCGCCACGGGCGTCCGGGTCGCCTGGTCCGCGCCCGTCCCCGGGCAGCGCGGCTGGCGCGTGTTCCTCGACGGCGCGCTGCTGCGCTCCCTCCCCGTCGGCGCGACGCACCTCGACACGACGCGCCGCGGGACCCACCACGTCACGGTCGTGCGCTTCCGCACGCCCGCCGACCAGGGACCGCGCGCCACCACCACGATCCGGAGCTGACGCAGGCCGGGGCGCTCGTCAGCTCGCGGGACGAGGGTCGGGTGGCACGCTGCGCCCATGAAGAGCCTCACGTGCACCCAGCTGGGCGGACCCTGCGACCTCGCCCTCTCCGGCAAGGACGCGGACGACATCGTCAAGGCGCAGGACCGCCACCTCAGGGAGGCGGTGGCCGCGGGCGATGCCGCCCACGAGCCGGCTCTCCGGGAGATGAAGGGCCGCTGGAAGCACCCGGTCGCGGGCATGGGCTGGTACCGCAAGGTGAAGAAGGACGTCGCCGCCCTGCCCGAGGCCTGAGCCGGGACCCCTGACCCGGGACTACGGGCGCTGCGCGGGGCTCTTCGTCAGGGAGGGGTCGGTGATGACGACGCCGGCCAGCACCTGGTTCACGGCGTCGAACAGGTCGTCGTCGAGGGCCTTGCCGGCGGCCGCGGCGTTGTCGCGGACCTGCTCGGGCCGCGACGCGCCGACGATGGCGCTGGAGACGTTCGGGTTGTGCAGCACCCAGGCGACGGCCAGCTGGGCGAGCGTCAGGCCGGCGTCGGCGGCGAGCGGCGTCAGGGCCTGGACGGCGGTGAGGACGTCGTCGCGCAGCCAGCGGGCGATCATCTTGTCCCCACCGGCAGCGTCGGTGGCGCGGGAGCCCTCGGGCGGCGCCTGTCCCGGCAGGTACTTGCCGGTGAGCACGCCCTGGGCGATCGGCGACCAGACGACCTGGCCGACGCCCTCGCGCTCGCACAGCGGCACGACCTCGGCCTCGATGACCCGGTAGAGCGCCGAGTACTGCGGCTGGTTCGAGACGATCCGGTCCAGGCCCATCTGGTCGGCGATCTTCAGGGCGCGGCTGATCTCCTCCGCCTTCCACTCGCTGACGCCGATGTAGTGCACCTTGCCGGCGCGCACGAGGTCGTCGAAGGCCCGGAGCGTCTCGTCGAGCGGGGTCTCGTGGTCGAACCGGTGCGCCTGGTACAGGTCGATGTGGTCGGTCCGCAGCCGCTTCAGCGAGGCGTTGCAGCTCTCGACGATGTGCTTGCGGGACAGGCCGCGGTCGTTCCTGCCGGGGCCGGTCGGCCAGTAGACCTTGGTGAACAGCTCGTAGGACTCGCGCCGCACGCCCTTGAGCGCGTCGCCGAGGATGCTCTCGGCCTTGGTCTGCGCGTAGACGTCGGCGGTGTCGAAGGTCGTGATCCCGACCTCGAGGGCCTCCTTCACGCAGGCGGTCGCCGCGTCGGCTTCCACCTGGGAGCCGTGGGTCAGCCAGTTCCCGTAGCTGATCTCGCTGACGTACATGCCGCTGCGTCCGAGGCGCCGGTGCTCCATGACCGCGACCCTAGCCTCGGGGCGTGCCCTCCCGCCGCCTCGCCGTCGCCGCCCTGCTGCTCGCCGTCGCGGGGCTCGCCGCCGTCCTCACGGCGACCTCCGGCGGCTCCGCCCTCGTGCTCGAGGGGCTGCCCAAGGGCGCGCTCGACGCCCAGGACGTCGCGACGACGACGGTCTCGGTGCGGACGGAGGGTGCGGCCCGGCTGCTGCTCGACCGCCGTGAGGTGGCGCGCACCCGTGGCGGGGCCCTGACGGCGCCGCTGCGGGGCCTGCGGGACGGCCGGCACGTCCTGGTCGTCGAGACCGACCGGGGGCTGCTGCCCGGCGCGCGCCGCACGAGCACCGCGTTCGCGGTCGACACCGTGCCCCCGCAGCTGCGGCTCGCGGGCGCCACCGGCCGGGCCGAGGACGCCGTGCACCTGGCCACCGACGAGGGCCGCGACGTCGAGCTCGGCCCCGACGGCTCCTTCACCCTCCCGCCCGGGACGCGTGGCCTGGTCGCCGTCGACGACGCCGGCAACCGGACGGTGCTGGCGGTGGCGCAGCCGGCTACTGGTAGGTGATCAGCTGCGGCTGCGGCACCAGGGCCATCGCCTCGGCGGGTGTCATGAGGTCGGTGTCCTCGTCGTAGAACAGCTTGAAGGCGTTGACGAACTGCGGGGTCCGCGAGTGCAGGATCCCGTAGGTCTCCTTCTTCGACCCCTGCGACCCGAAGCCGTCGACGTGCAGCACGGTGGCCAGGCCCGGGCGGTCGACGATCCGGTCGCGGTCGGGCAGCTGGTAGCTCTTGAACTGGTGGATCATGAAGATCTTCTCCGGCAGCCGGTTCTTCAGGGTCAGGTTCGCCAGGTAGCTGGACACGTTGTTGATCGGCGTGGCGCCGCTGCTGCCGATCTGCCGCAGCGGCCGCTGGTCGGCGGTCAGCTTCCACTCGGGGTCGAGGGCGACGCCGACCTCGGGCTGCAGCAGGGCCTGCTCGTACTGCTCCACCTGGTCCAGGAACTCGGCGCGGCCCGGCTGGAAGTCGAGGATGACGAGCATCTTGTTCTTGCGCGCGACCTCGACGTACCGCATGACCTCGGCGACCGGCAGCCGCGTGCTGTAGAGCCCGTCGGGCCCCGGCCGCGCCGCCGCCACGGTGGTGATGAGCTCGAAGGCCGGCAGCACGGGCTTGCCGGCGGCCGGCTGGAACGGGATCGCCGCCTGCAGCGTGCGGCGGGCTGCGACCTCCGGCCCGGTCTCGCCCAGGACACCGAGCGCGCCGGTGCCGGCCGTGCCGTAGTACGCGACGACGACGTGCTTCGGGAAGATCGACCGGCCGCCGCGGGGCAGCTGCTGCGGCGGACCGACGGGGGCCGTCGTCACGGTCGACGTCGCGGGAGCGCCGGCGGACGCGGGAGCGGTGCCGGGATCGGCCGCCGCCGTCCGCTCGGACGGGGACGACGACGAGGACGTGCACGCGGGCAGCAGCAGCGCGGCCAGCAGCGGGAGAGCGAGGGGCAGACGGCGGCGGCGCACCGGGAGACGGTAGCGGCGGCGGGGCTGCCGGGAGCGGCGGGCTAGGGCGTGTCGCCGGGCTGGGCCTGCGGCGGCGGCATCCGGAACCGGCGCAGCACCGTGGAGCGCAGCAGCGCGTAGCCGACGTGGCGCAGGAGCTTCGGCTCCGACGGGTGCCGGGCTACGAGCGTCTTGCGGACCCGCAGGCCCAGCAGCAGGAAGTCGACGACGACGGCGACCAGGCCGACGGCCCAGACCCGGCTGGCCACCGAGTAGACGGTGTCGTTGCCGGCGAGCTGGGCCAGGACGAGCAGCACGGCGATCGGCAGGAGCAGCACACCGACGTTGCGGCGGCTGTCGACGACGTCGCGGACCAGCCGGCGGACCGGCCCCTGGTCGCGGGGGAGCAGGGCCGACTCGTCGTGCGCGACGTAGCCCGCCCGCACGCCCTTGCGGCCGGCCTTCCCCTGCTCGCGCAGCCGGGCCGCCGCCTCCTTGCGCGTCTGCGGGGGCGGGGCGACCGGCCCCCGGGCGGCGGCGGAGCGCTTCGGGGTCGGCCGGCCCTTGGGTGAGGTCACGCCCGAAGACTAGGAGCAGGCAGCGCACCCACGCCCGGCAGCGCGAGCATCTGGTCCAGGGCCGCCCTCGCCTCGCGGGCGGTCTGCGGCTCGACCTCGATGCGGTTCGGCACGCGTCCCGCGACGAGCTCCTCGAGCGTCCACACCAGGTGCGGCAGGTCGATCCGGTTCATCGTGGAGCAGTAGCAGACGTCCTTGTCGAGGAACACGACCGTCTTGTCGGGGTGGGCGTTCGCGAGCCGCCGCACCAGGTTGAGCTCGGTGCCGATGGCCCACGCCGAGCCGGCCGGGGCGGCGTCGAGCGCCTGGATGATGAACTCGGTGGAGCCGACCATGTCGGCGGCCTCGACGACCTCGTTGGTGCACTCGGGGTGGACCAGGACCGTGACGCCCGGGACGCGCTCGCGGACCTCGGTGACCGAGCGGGTGGTGAAGCGCCCGTGGACCGAGCAGTGGCCCTTCCACAGGATCATCTTCGCGTCGCGGAGCTGCTGGACGGTCAGCCCGCCCTGCGGCTTGTGCGGGTCGTAGAGCACGCAGTCGGCGAGCGTCAGGCCCATCTCGCGGACGGCGGTGTTGCGGCCGAGGTGCTGGTCGGGCAGGAACAGGACCTTGCCCGCCTTCTCGAACGCCCACGTGAGGGCGGTCTTCGCGTTCGAGGAGGTGCAGACGGTCCCGCCGTGCCGGCCGGTGAAGGCCTTGATGGCGGCCGAGGAGTTCATGTAGGTCACGGGGACGACGTCGTCGGCGACCCC
>JAODNQ010000196.1 GCA_025464695.1 Frankiales bacterium
GGCCTGGCGGCAGGCCCGGCCGACCGGCACCGGTGCCCGCCCGGCCGGCGTCCGCCAGGCGGCCTGCCTCCGCGACGGCCACCTCCGGCGCGGCCTGCAGCTGCTCGGGCTCCGGGCGCAGCTCGCCGTGCCGCGCGACAGCAGCCTCGTCGTGCCGGTGCTCCTGCACGCGCACCTCCCCAGCCGGACGACGACCGTAGGCGCCCGCAGGGGCTCCGTCCGCGCCCGATGGGGCAGCCGTCCGACCCATCGGCAAGACTCTCGCCGTGCAGCTCCCCGTGATGCCGCCCGTGAAGCCCGTGCTGGCGAAGTCGGTGCCCGACGTCCCGGAGGGCGACTACCTGTACGAGCCCAAGTGGGACGGGTTCCGGTGCATCGTCTTCCGCGACGGCGACGAGGTGGAGCTCGGCAGCCGCAACGAGAAGCCGCTGACCCGGTACTTCCCGGAGGTCGTGGCGGCGGTGAAGCAGCAGCTCCCGGACCGGTGCGTCGTCGACGGCGAGGTCGTCATCGCGGGCGGCGGAGGGCTCGACTTCGAGGCGCTGCTGCAGCGGATCCACCCGGCGGCGTCGCGCGTGACCATGCTGTCGACCACGACGCCGGCGTCCTTCGTCGCCTTCGACCTGCTGGCCCTCGGCGACGACGACCTGACCGCGGAGCCCTTCTCGGTGCGCCGCGCCCGGCTGGAGGAGGCGCTCGCCGGCGTCCGCCCTCCGGTGCACCTGACGCCTGCCACCGACGACGCCGCCCTCGCGCGGGAGTGGTTCACGCTGTTCGAGGGGGCCGGCCTGGACGGCGTCATCGCCAAGCCGTCCGACATGCCCTACGCCCAGGACCAGCGGGTGATGCGCAAGGTCAAGCACGCGCGCACGGTCGACTGCGTCGTCGGGGCGTACCGGTGGCACAAGAGCGGGCCGGTGGTCGGGAGCCTGGTGCTCGGCCTGCACGACGACGCCGGGCGGCTGCAGCACGTCGGCGTCGCGGCGTCGTTCACGATGAAGCGCCGGCAGGAGCTGGTCGAGGAGCTCGCGCCGTACCTGCTCGCCGAGGGCGAGACGCACCCGTGGCTGGGCGACGCGACCAGCGAGCGGGCACCCGGCAGCGAGCCGAGCCGGTGGAACCGCGACAAGGACACCACCTTCGTGCCGCTGCGCCCCGAGCTCGTGGTCGAGGTCGGCTACGACCACATGGAGGGCGCGCGGTTCCGCCACACCGCGCAGTTCAAGAACTGGCGGCCGGACCGCGACGCCGCCTCGTGCACCTACGCGCAGCTCGAGCGCCCTGTCCGCTTCGACCTCGGCGCCGTCCTCGCCGGCGACGCGCACCCCGCGTGAGCGCCACCCTCGTCGCCGCCGGGCTGACCGTCGTGCGCGGCCCGTCGCTGGTGCTGTCCGAGGTCAGCCTGACCGTGGCGCCGGGCACCCGGGTCGGCGTCGTCGGGCCGAACGGCGTCGGGAAGTCGACGCTGCTCGCGACGCTCGCGGGCGAGCTCGAGCCCGACAGCGGCAGCGTCTCCCTCGCTCCCCCGACGGCGACCGTCGGCCTGCTCCCGCAGGAGCCCGACCGGCGTCCGGGCGAGACGCTGGCGGCGTTCCTCGGCCGGCGGACCGGCGTGACGGCGGCGCAGCGGGAGCTGGACCTCGCGCTGGAGGCGCTGACCGAGGGACGCGACGGTCCGGACTACAACGCGGCCCTCGAACGCTGGCTCGACCTCGGCGGCGCCGACCTCGACGTCCGGTCCGAGGAGGTCTGCGCCGACCTCGGGCTGCCGACCGACCTGCTCGACGCCGAGACGACGACGCTGTCCGGCGGGCAGGCCGCGCGCGCGTCGCTGGCCAGCGTGCTGCTCAGCCGGTACGACGTCTTCCTGCTGGACGAGCCCACGAACGACCTCGACTTCGCCGGCCTGGAGCGGCTCGAGCGGTTCGTGCTCGGGCTCTCGGCCGGCCTCGTGGTGGTCAGCCACGACCGCGAGTTCCTGTCGCGGACCATCACCAGCGTGCTCGACGTCGACGAGCCCAGCCGCACCGCGAGGCTCTACAACGGCGGCTGGGACGCCTACCTCGAGGCCCGGGCACTGGCCCGGCGGCAGGCCCGCGACCAGTACGAGCAGTACGACGACAAGCGCTCCGGGCTCGTCGACCAGGCGCAGCGGCAGCGGGAGCAGTCGGTCCGCGGCGCCGTCCGGGCCAAGCGCAAGATGCCCGACAACGACCGCGCGGCCAAGGGCGCCCGGATCGAGGCGGCGACGCACTCCGCCGGCCGCGTGAAGACCATCGAGGCCCAGCTGCGGCGCCTGGACGAGGTCGAGGAGCCCCGCAAGGAGTGGCAGCTGCAGCTGTCCATCGCCGCCGCCCCCCGCTCCGGCGACGTCGTCGCGACGCTGTCGGACGCCGTCGTCGACCGCGGGGGGTTCGTCCTCGGGCCGGTCACGCTGCAGGTGGCGTGGGCCGAGCGGGTCGCGCTCGTCGGCCCGAACGGCGCGGGGAAGACGACGCTGCTCGGTGCGCTCCTCGGTCGGGTGCCCCTGACCAGCGGCCGGCAGGCGCTCGGCAGCGGGGTCGCCGTCGGCGAGGTCGACCAGGCGCGGTCGGCGTTCACGGGCTCCCAGACCGTCGTCGAGGTGGTCGAGGAGGCGACGCAGTGGCCGGCGTCGGAGGTGCGGACGCTGCTGGCCAAGTTCGGGCTCCGGGCCGACCACGTGCACCGGCCGGCGTCGTCGCTGTCGCCCGGCGAGCGCACCCGGGCGGGCCTCGCGCTGCTGCAGTCCGTCGGGGTCAACTGCCTGGTCCTGGACGAGCCGACCAACCACCTCGACCTGCCGGCGATCGAGCAGCTCGAGCAGGCGCTCGACGCCTACGAGGGCACCCTGCTGCTCGTCTCGCACGACCGCCGCCTGCTGGAGGCGGTGCACGTCACGCGCACCCTCCGGGTGGCGGACGGCCGGGTCCACGAGGCCTGAGGGCATGATCGGCCGATGACCACGACCGCAGTGGGCCTCGTGGCCCTGCTCGACCTCGAGCGCATCGAGGTCGACGTCTTCCGCGGCCGGCAGCCCGACGACGACCGCGCCCGCGTGTTCGGCGGGCAGGTCGCGGCGCAGGCCCTCGTCGCCGCCGGGCGCACGACCCCGGAGGACCGTCCGGTGCACTCGCTGCACGCGTACTTCCTGCGGCCGGGCGACCCTCGTGCACCCATCGTCTACCTCGTCGACCGCATCCGCGACGGCCGCTCGTTCACCACCCGCCGGGTGGTCGGGGTGCAGCACGGCAAGGCGATCTTCAACCTGCAGACGTCGTTCGCGGTCCACGAGGAGGGCCTGGAGCACGCCGACCCCGGGGCCTCCGTGCCTCCACCCGAGGACCTCCCCAGCATGGAGGAGGTCCTGCGGCCGTTCGGCGGCCCGGCGCACGCCTGGTGGGCGACGAACAGCGTCCTGGACGCCCGGCCCGTGACCGACCCGGCCCAGGTGGTCCGGGCCCGCGGGGACGGCCCGGCCCAGCGCGTCAACCGGCTCTGGATGCGCACGACCGAACCGCTCCCGGACGACCCCCTGGTGCACGTCTGCGCGGCCGCCTTCGCCAGCGACGCCACCCTGCTCGACGCCGTGCTCGTGCAGCACCGCCTCAGCTGGGACGAGGACCTCGCGACCGGCGCGTCGCTGGACCACGCGATGTGGTTCCACGCTCCGTTCCGCGCGGACGAGTGGTTCCTGTACGAGCAGCACTCGGCGTGGGCAGGAGGCGGGCGCGGGCTGGCGCGCGGGGTGCTGACCACCCGCGACGGCCGGCGGGTCGCCTCCGTCGTCCAGGAGGGTCTGCTGCGCACGAAGGAGGGGCCGGCGTGACGCCGCTCGAGGAGCTGATCGAGGTCCTGGACCTCGAGCGGATCGAGGCCGACCTGTTCCGGGGACGCCAGCCGGAGGTGTCGCTGCAGCGCGTCTTCGGCGGGCAGGTCGCCGCGCAGGCTCTCGTCGCCGCGGCCCGCACCGTGCCGGCGGACCGGCCGGTGCACTCGCTGCACGCGTACTTCCTGCGGGGCGGCGACCCCAGCATCCCGATCGTCTACGAGGTCGACCGGATCCGCGACGGCCGCTCCTTCACGACCCGCCGCGTCGTCGCGGTGCAGCACGGCCAGGCGATCTTCAACCTGCAGGCCTCCTTCCACGTGGCCGAGGAGGGCATGGCTCACCAGGACCCCATGCCCGACGTCCCCCGGCCCGACGACCTGCCCGCCCTGCGCGAGCAGCTGGCGGAGCTGCAGGGCGACTACGGCGACTGGATGCGCCGGCCCCGGCCGGTCGACCTGCGCTACGTGAACCAGCCGCCCGTGCTCGCCCGGCACCAGGAGGACCCGGGCGACCGGACCACGGTGTGGATGCGCGCCGACGGCGTCCTGCCCGACGACCCGGTGCTGCACGTCTGCCTGGTCGCCTACGCCAGCGACATCAGCCTGCTGGAGACGGCGATCCGCCCGCACGGGCTCTCGTGGGGCACCGGTGAGGTGGTCGGCGCCTCCCTGGACCACGCCATGTGGTTCCACGGCCCCGTCCGGGCGGACGAGTGGTGGCTCTACGACCAGCAGTCGCCGTGGACGGGCGGTGGGCGGGGCCTCGCCCGGGGTGCCATCTGGTCCTCCGACGGGCGACGCGTCGTCTCCGTCGTGCAGGAGGGCCTGGTCCGCGTGGCGCGGAAGGCCACGTAGGTTCGCTGGCATGACCGCTCCCGCCGCAGCTGCCGGCACCCTGCCCCTCGGTCCCGCCCCCGTGCGCCGGCTCGGCTACGGCGCGATGCAGCTCGCCGGGCCCCGGGTCTTCGGGCCGCCCCGCGACCGCGACGCCGCCGTGGCCGTCCTGCGCCGGGCCGTCGAGCTCGGCGTCGACCACATCGACACCGCCCAGTACTACGGCCCCGACGTGGCCAACGAGCTGATCCGCGAGGCGCTGCACCCCTACCCCGAGGGCCTCGCCCTCGTCTCCAAGGTGGGAGCCGTGCGCAACGCCAAGGGCGCCTGGCTGCCGGCCGAGGAGCCGGCCCAGCTGCGCGCGGGCGTCGAGGACAACCTCCGGACCCTCGGCGTCGAGCAGCTCGCGGCGGTCAACCTCCGCGTGCTGGACCCGCACCCGGGCCACACCTCCCCGCCGTTCGAGGACCAGCTCGCCGAGATGGTCGCGATGCGGGACGAGGGCCTGATCGCCGGTGT
>JAODNQ010000190.1 GCA_025464695.1 Frankiales bacterium
GTCGGCACGCTCGTGCCGCGGGTGCGCGACGTCCGTCGCGGCGGCAGTGCGGCCATCGCCCTCGCCGACGTCGCCCTGGGCCGCGCCGACGCCGTCTGGTCGCCGGGCCTGCACCCGTGGGACCTCGCGGCCGGGGTGCTGCTCGTGCGCGAGGCGGGCGGCGTGGTCGAGGACCTCGACGGGCCGTTCACGGGGCTGCCGTCCTCCGGCGAGGTGCTGGGCGGCGACGCCGACCTGGTCGCCGCCCTGCGGCCGCTCCTGCTCGAGGCCTACGCCTAGACCTGGTCCGCGGGGGCGGCCTACATCGCCTTGGTGGAGGCGACGTCGTGGACCATGATCGACGGCGCGCCGCCGAGCAGGTCGCCCAGCTTGCCGAGCCCCTCGATGACGTGCGGCTGCTGCATGTGCGCGTCCAGGGAGGCCTGCGCGTCCCAGGTCTCGACGCTCACGAACACCGTCGGGTCCTCGACGTCGACGTAGAAGCCGTAGGACAGGCAGCCGGCGTCGTCGCGGCTGGTCTTCGCGAGGTCGGCGAGCAGGGCGGCGAGCTCCTCGCGGGTCTCGGGCTTCGCGGGCAGGGTGGCGACGACGAGCAGCACGGGGACTCCAGAGTCAGGGGGTGAGGCTGCAGCATGGACGCGTCGCGGTCCCGTGCCAACCGGCACGGTGCGGGCTGCGTCCTGGGACGCGAGGAGGTGGGCCGTGCGGCGGGAGCAGGACGAGGCGTTCAGCGCCTTCGTCGCCGCGCGCTCGCGGCACCTGCTGCAGGCGGCCCACCTGCTCACCGGCGACCGGCACCGCGCCGAGGACCTCCTGCAGACGGCGCTCACCCGCGCCTACCTGCGGTGGGACCGCATCGTCGACGAGGACCCGGAGGGCTACGTGCGACGGACCATGGTCAACGCCCACATCGACTGGTGGCGGCGCAAGCCGTGGCGGGAGCAGCCGACGGAGGTCCTGCCCGAGGTCGCCGTCGCCGACCGCACCCGCTCGAGCGACGACCGCAGCAGCCTGCTCGCCGCCCTGGCGCAGTTGTCCCCGCGGCAGCGCGCCGTCATGGTGCTGCGCTACTTCGAGGACCTGTCCGAGGCCGAGATCGCCCGCACGCTCGGCTGCTCGACGGGCACAGTGAAGAGCGCCGCCTCACGCGCGGCCGCGAAGCTGCGGGTCTCGCTGTCGGAGGAGGTGGCGGCGTGGACCTGAGCTCGGCCATGCGGTCGCCGTCGCTCGAGCTGCTGCCGCCGCCGGGGCTGGACGAGGTGGTGCGCCGTCGCGCCGGGCGCGTGCGACGTCGTCGTCGGGCGGCCGGGTCCGTGCTCGGGGTCGCCGCGGTCGTGGGTGCGGTCGCCGTCGTCCCCGGCCTCGGGCTGCCCGGCGCCACGGAGGGGCAGCTGGCGACCCCGGACCGCTCGTACGGGATCCGGACCGCCACCAGCGAGGTGCTGCTGCTGGAGCGCCTCAACGGGGCCGACGTCGTCGCGTACTACGAGGACGACGAGCCGTGCGTCGCGGCGATCCGGGTCAAGCGCGACCGTGACTGCGGCCCGGGGGTCAGCAGCGCGAGCCTGTCCCCGCTGCCCTACGTCTTCCCGGCCGACGACCCCTCGCTGCGGGTCGACGCCCGGCAGCTGGTGGCGGGCCTGCTCGGCGCGTCCGCGCAGTCGGTGCGGGTGACCCTGGCCGACGGGCGCAGCCTGCCCGCCCGCACCACCCGGGGACGCGGGTTCGCGCTGCCGGTCTTCGCCGTCGAGGTCCCGGCCGGGGCCCTCGCCACCGCGGTCGAGGCGCTCGGGCCGGACGGCGCACTGCTGCAGCGGAGGCCGCTGACCCGGGAGGGCTGAGCCCGTCCGGCCCCGGACTGGCAGCATGCAGGGGAACGGTGCACCCCGCGCCGTCCCCTGAACGGAGCCCGACGTGCGGCCACCATGCTGAGCGGCGTCATGGAGGGGCTGCTGTCCGTGCCCGCGCCGCTGGCGTACACGCTGGTCGCCCTGCTCGTGTTCGGCGAGGCCGCGGTCTTCGTCGGCTTCGTGCTGCCGGGCGAGACGGCGGTCGTCCTGGGCGGCGTCCTGGCGAGCCAGGGGCGGCTGTCGCTCCCGACGCTGCTGGTGCTGGTGGTGGTGTCGGCCGTCGTCGGCGACTCCGTGGGCTACGAGGTGGGCAAGCGGTTCGGACCGCGCGTGCTCGCGCTCGCCCCGCTCCAGCGGCACTCTGCGCGGCTGGACGCGGCCCAGGTCTTCCTGCGGGAGCGGGGCGGCGTCGCGGTGCTCCTCGGCCGGTTCACCGCCTTCCTGCGGGCCGTCGTGCCGGGCCTGGCCGGGCTCAGCGGCATGCCGTACCGGCGCTTCCTGGTGTGGAACGCGCTCGGCGGCCTCGTCTGGGGCGGCGGGTTCACGCTGCTCGGCTACCTCGCGGGCGACAGCTACGAGCGGCTGGAGAAGGGCATCGGGCGGGGCAGCGCCGTGCTGACCGCGCTGCTCGTCCTGGCTGCGCTGACGCTGTGGCACCGCTCCCGCCGCGCGGCGCACCAGGACTAGGTCACCCGGCCGCGCGCTCCTGCTCCTCGAGGGCGGCCAGGACGGGCGGGAGCAGGGCGTCGGCGATCAGGGCGTAGCCACGGCTCGACGGGTGGAAGCGGTCGGCGGCGAACAGCGAGGCGTCCGCGGCGAAGGCCTCCGACGTCGCCGCCTCGACGTCGGCCACGCGCGCGCCCTGAGCGAGGGCGACCGCGACCTGCGCCTGCCGCAGCCGCAGGCTCCCCAGCCGGACGAGCTCGCGCGCCGCAGCGGGGACGTGGGGGACGACGCTGAGGTCCGGGGCGGGGGCGAGCACGGCCCGGACCCCGGCGTCGCGGAGAGCCGCCAGCGCCTGCCGGAGCTCCTCGGCGGCCTGCTCGGCGGGGCGCAGCCGGGTGAGGTCGTTGGCCCCGATCACCACGACGGCGACGTCGGGGCGCCACGCCAGGGCGGCGGGCACCTGCGCGGCGAGCCCGGCGCTGGTGGAGCCGGGGACGGCGAAGGCACGGGACTCCGCGGGCAGCCCGCGGGTGGTCAGGGCGGCCGCGAGGCGCGGGCCGAGGCGGTCCTGGGGGCGGGCGGCGCCGGTGCCGAAGGCGATCGAGTCGCCGAGGAGGGCGAGGCGGACGGTCATGCCAGGCACAACGCCGGGCGGACCTGCGGTCGTCCCGTCCGCGTAGGCTCCTCGACCCTGGAGGGCTCGCCTAGAGGCCGATGGCGGCGGTCTTGAAAACCGCTATGGGGTCACACCCATCGTGGGTTCGAATCCCACGCCCTCCGCTGTGGACTGCGCACGCGTCCGCCGTACGTGTGGCCCGGGTGGTCCACCCGGGCGCGAGGTGAGCTGCCCGGTCGTGACCGCCTCGCCCTCGTCAGGGTCCTCAGTCCCGGACGCGCTGGTCGTCCTCCGCGCCCGGCCGGGTCAGGCGCCAGCAGGCGCCGACCACGACGACGACCAGGAGCGCTGAGGCGAGGCGGGCGTGGTCGAGCAGCGCGTCGCTCAGGAGACGGACCGGACCGGCAGCGAGGGAGGCGACAGTCCGGGTCAGCAACGCCCAGCCGGTCAGTCCGACGAGCAGCACCGGGAAGAACTGGCGGGCCGGCACGGAGGAGGAGCCGGCCAGGACGCTGACCAGTGCTCCGGGGTAGAGCAGGACGAGCGGCACCCGGGCGCGTGAGAAGACTCGGTGCACCAGCCCGGGCAGCCGTCCGGCCCGGTGCTGGAGCAGGAAGGCTGTCGCGACCGGCCCGTACCAGCGGCCGACCCAGTAGTCCGCCCAGCACGGCACAGCCCGCACGACGACGACCACCAGTACGAAGGTCGTGCCGCTGGACCGGGGGCTGACCAGCAACGACCACGGCTCGTAGGGGTGCAGTACGAGCAGCAGCAGCGGAGCGCTGCGCAGCAGGGACGGGGCGAACGGCTGTACGGCCAGCGTGACCAGGGCCGGGACCAGCAGGGCCAGCAGGCAGGCTCGACGCAGTGCCGGGCTCGGAGGCGCTGCTGCTGCAGCGCGCCCGCGACCGGTCGGCACGGGCACGTGGGTCCTCCTGTCGAGGGTCTGGCGGCGGGCGGACGACCAGGGCCGGGACGGCGACGCTAGGTCCGCTCGAGGTCGCGCGCGAGAGGACAAGGCCCCGGCGGGCGACGGGACCTGTGGCACTGGCCCGGCTCCTCCTCGAGGCCCGACGCTGGAGTCCGAGCGGCAGCAAGGGACCTGTCTGGTCGACTGGCCGAGGCGCGGCCCGTCGGGGGCTGCGCCGCTGCGCCCGTCAAACACACCACCCCTACGCACAGGAAGAGGACCCGTGGTCACGCAGGTCGAGCGAGCCGGCACAGCGCCCGAGGAGGCTGCGGAGTCACGGGGGCGCAACGTGGTCGTCGTCGGCTCCGACGGGTCGGCTGCGGCCCTGCCTGCGCTGCTGTTCGCCGCGCACGAGGCGCAGCGGCGTGGCGCCGTCCTCGAGATCGTGACCGCCCACGACCTCGGCGTCCCGACCTTCGGCTACGTCGGCGGCTTCGGTGGCGGCTTCGC
>JAODNQ010000215.1 GCA_025464695.1 Frankiales bacterium
CCTTCTCCTCGAGCGCCAGCAGGCCGTCGCGGCGGGCGGTGTCGGCGTACTCCATGAGCTCGCTGACCGCGGCGGCGCCGTCCAGCTTCTTGCCGGGCAGCATCATCTTCATCGTGGCCTTGAAGCCGGGCCCGATGTCGCTCATGCGGTTGCTGGCCATGCCCACGCCGATGGTGCCGCCGATGATGATGATGATCGCCGACGGGTTGGAGAAGGCGACCATGGGGCTGCCACCCTCCATGACGAAGGCGACGGCGATCATCACGAGGGCGACGACGATGCCGACCGGGGTCGCGACCTCCATGGTCAGCGCCTCCCGTCGTGGCTCGCGACGTCCTGCGCCTGCGCGGGACGCAGGTGCAGCAGGCGGCCCTCGGGCTCGTCGTCGACGGGTGAGGCCTCGTCGATCATCTGCTCGGCCATCGCGAGCACGGTCGCGCGGTAGCGGGTGATCGACTCGACCACCTCGGCCGCGGTGTCGCGGACGACGTAGGTGCGACCGTCGACCAGGGTCACCACCGTGTCGTGGTGGGACTCCACGGTCGCGATGAGATCGGCGTTGAGGTGGACCTCACTGCCGTTGAGGCGTGACAGACGGATCATGGTGCCGCCCTCCTCCTGAGGGTGCGGTCGCAGAGCGACCGACGCGGGCGTCCTGCTCGCGCCCCTCTCCATCGGCGCGGCCCGGTCGACGTTGAGGGGCGTCCGCTGCGCCGACCGGGTGACGCCGTCGACGTCGGGCCCGGGCACGACAGCGCCCGCCGGAGCGGCGGCTCACGGCGGGCGCTGGGTCGCGCGGTGGGACTACCGCTTCAGGTTGACGAGCTCCTGCAGCAGCTCGTCGCTGGTGCTGATGACCTTGGAGTTCGCCTGGAAGCCGCGCTGGGCGATCATCATGTTGGTGAACTCCTGGGCGAGGTCGACGTTCGACATCTCCAGGGCGCCGGCGGCGAGCGTGCCGGCGTTCGTGCCCGGCGTCTCGACCGTGGGCGCGCCCGCAGCCGCGCTGCCGAGCAGGTGGCCGTCGCCGCCCTTGACCAGTCCGGCCGGGTTCGTGAAGACCGTCAGCCCGATCGACTGCGAGGTGCTCGTCACGCCCTGGTCGTCGACCACGTTGACGGCGCCGTCGGGGCCGATCGCGAAGGAGCGGGACCCGGCCGGGATCTTCACCGCCGCGCCCGCGACGTCGAGCAGGACCGCCCCCGACGGGTCGACGAGCTGGCCGCTGTCGTCGACGCCGAAGGAACCCGCCCGGGAGTACACGGTGCCGCTGCCGCTGGAGAGCGCGAAGTAGCCGTTGCCCTGGATGGCGAGGTCGGACGGCCGGCCCGTGGACTGGGTCGCACCCTGGGTCATGACGGCGTCCGTGGCACCGAGCTTCACACCGAGGCCGACCTGAGCGGCGTTGGTGCCACCCGCCGTGCCGGCGGCGCTCCCGTCGCGGATGACCTGGCTCAGGGTCGTCTCGAACACGACGCGGCTGGCCTTGAAGCCGGAGCTGTTGACGTTGGCGATGTTGTCGCCGATGACGTCCATCATCTGCTGGTGGGACTTCATGCCGGACACTCCGGCGAACATCGAACGCATCATGCTGGCGGACCTCCACGAGGAGACTGACCGTCCGTGGTGGGAGAGGCGCGCCGTCCTGGCGCGCGGGTGGTGCGGTCCGTCAGGCTGACGGCGTGCCGGCCGGAGAGGCCGTCGTGCTGGCGGTGCTCGCCGTGCTGGTGCTGGGGGTGCTGGTGCTGGTCGTGCTGCTGGGGGCAGCGGCCGGGACGGTCGCCTGAGGGGCCGCGGCGCTCTGGACCCGCGTGACGGCGTCCGGGGCGAGGGCGCTGCCGTCGGCGAGCTCGAGCAGCGTGCTGCCCTCGGCGTAGCGGACGCCGACGACGGTCCCGCTCCGCGTGGCGCCGTCGGAGGTGCCGGTGACGCCGCGGCCGACGAGGCCCTCGGCCGACACCCGCTGCTGCCACTGCACGACCTCGGCCTGCGCCTTCACCAGGCTGTCGAGCTTCTCGACCTGGGTGAAGGTGGCCATCTGCGTCATGTACTGCTGGCCGTCGGTCGGGGCCATCGGGTTCTGGTACTTGAGCTGGGCGACGAGCAGCTTCATGAAGGCGTCGGGCCCCATGGCGCTGTCGCCGGCCTTGCTGGCGGTCCTGGTCGTGGTCGTCGCGGCGGTGGACGACGTGCCGGTCGTGCCGAGGGGAGTGGTCACCGGGCTCCTGCCGCTACAGCCAGGCGCCGGCGGTGCCGCCGGTCGCGGGGTCGGGGGTCGCGTCGCGGACGACGCGGGCACGGGGGGTGCTCGTACTCCGATCGGCACCGCCTCGGCGCTCGGGAGTCGCCTGATCGGATGACGCGCGACCCCCGGCCGGGGCGTCCTGCGCGTCGCCCTGCTGGACGTCGAAGGAGGACAGGTCGAGGCCGTGCTGCGCGAGCGTGCTGCGGACGTCGGCACCCGCTGCGGCCAGGCCGACGGAGGCGACGGCCTCGCTGGTGCGCAGCTGCACGTCGACCCGGCCGTCGCGGACGGTCAGCCGGACGACGACGGGACCGAGCTCGGGCGGGTCCAGGCGCACGACGAGGGACGCCCGCCCGCCTCCTGCGTCACGCAGACCGCGGGCCAGCTCGGCGACGGCGGGGCGCACCTGCGCCGGCGCGCTGTCGGCCGCGAGGCGGGCGAGCGCGGTA
>JAODNQ010000192.1 GCA_025464695.1 Frankiales bacterium
CCCGCCCGCGCCCCGTCGCGCCGGTCGAGCCCCCGCCGGCCGCGACGCCGTCCCGCGACGGCTGGGTCTGGCCGGCCGACGGCCCGCTCACCAGCCACTTCGGCTGGCGCCGGCACCCGATCTTCGGGGACATGCGCTTCCACGCGGGCATCGACATCGGCGCCGCCTACGGCTCCCCGACGCACGCGGCCGACGACGGCGTCGTCACCTACGCCGGCCCGGCGTCGGGCTACGGCACCCTCGTGCTCATCAGCCACGGCACCCGCGGCGGGCGCGACGTCACCACCGGGTACGCCCACCAGTCCGCGCTGCTCGTCGGTGTGGGTGACCACGTGGCGCGGGGCCAGCAGGTCGGGCGCGTCGGCAACGAGGGCAACAGCACGGGCCCCCACCTGCACTTCGAGGTCCGCCTGGACGGCGACCCCGTCGACCCCCTGGACTACGTCAGCCCGCCCTAGTCCGGACACCTAGACTGGGACCATGCCGCCGCAGTTCGCCAGCAGCAACCGCGGCGACCCCAAGAAGGTCCTCATCGCGCAGAACAAGAAGGCGCGGCACGACTACACGATCCTCGAGGAGTTCGAGGCGGGCATCGTCCTGGTCGGGACCGAGGTCAAGTCGCTGCGCCAGGGGCGGGCCACGCTGTCGGACGCCTACGCCTACGTGCAGGACGGCGAGATCTGGCTGACGAACGTCCACATCCCCGAGTACACGCTCGGCACCTGGACCAACCACGCCCCCCGCCGCACGCGCAAGCTCCTGCTGAACCGCAAGGAGATCGACGCGCTGATCGGCGACCTCAAGCAGAGCGGCAACGCCCTGGTCCCGCTGTCGCTGTACTTCCTCGGCGGCAAGGTCAAGGTCGAGCTCGGCCTCGGCAAGGGCCGCAAGGCGCACGACAAGCGCCAGGTGCTCGCCGAGCGCGACGCCGCCAAGGAGATCCGCAACGCCATGGGGCGCGAGGCCAAGACGCGGGTGCGCGAGCGCCGCACCAAGCGGTGAGCACCCCCCTGCAGGACGCCGACGTCCCCGCGGTCTGGCAGGCGCTGGGGCTGCCCGGGCTGGTCGACCTGCACGTCCACTTCATGCCGAAGAACGTGATGGACAAGGTCTGGGCCTACTTCGACGGCGTCGGGCCGCTGACCGGCGTCGCCTGGCCGATCGCGTACCGCACCGAGGAGGACGACCGGCTCGCCCGGATCCGAGCGCTGGGCGTGCGGGCCTTCCCGTCGCTGGTCTACCCGCACAAGCCCGACATGGCCGCCTGGCTCAACGCCTGGGCCGCCGACTTCGCCGCCCGCCACGACGACGTCCTGCACACCGCGACCTTCTACCCCGAGCCCTCGGCCGCGGCCTACGTCGAGCAGGCGCTCAGCGCGGGGGCGCAGGTGTTCAAGGTGCACCTGCAGGTCGGCGCCTACGACCCTCGCGACCCGCACCTCGTCCCGGTCTGGGGGATGCTCGCCGACGCCGGCGTGCCGGTGGTGACCCACTGCGGCAGCGGCCCGACGGCGGGGCCCTTCACCGGCCCCGGCCCGATCGCGCAGGTGCTGGCGGACCACCCGTCGCTGGTCGCCGTGGTCGCCCACATGGGGATGCCGGAGTACGGGGCCTTCCTCGACCTCGCGGCCCGCTACGACCGCGTCCACCTCGACACCACCATGGCGTTCACCGACTTCACGAACGCGCTGATGCCGTTCCCGGACGACCTGGTGCCCCGGCTCGCCGACCTCGCCGACCGCATCGTGCTCGGCAGCGACTTCCCGAACACGCCCTACCCGTACGCCTCCCAGGTCGAGGCGCTGCTCCGGCTCGACCTCGGCGACGCCTGGCTGCGCGGCGTGCTGCACGACAACGGGGCGCGGCTGCTGTCCCTCGTCTGAGGGTCCGCTGGGCCGGTCGCTCCGCCCGCATGGTCACAACGGACCATGGCGGAGGGGTGCCGCGGTCGGCATCCTCGGTGGGAGCCTGCCCGCTGACCGACCCAGGTGGACGATGACCCCGGCACTTCCCGCACGGCGCGTGTCCCTCGTCGTCCTGATCGCGCTCGGGGCCCTGCTCGGCGTCGCCGTGACTCCGTCGTCCGCGGCTCCGGGAGCGTCCGGGGCCCTCGACCCCGGCCTGAGCGTCACCGGTGCCGCGCTGCAGCCCGTCGTCGTCACGGCGTCGTCGGTCGGCGCCGCCGCACGAGCGGTGCGCGCGGCGGGCGGGGTCGTCGGGCGGGACCTGCCGCTGGTGGACGGCGTCGCGGGACGGGTGCGCGCGGACCGCCTCGCGCAGGTCGCGGCGGACGACCGGGTGCACGCCGTGACCCTCGACCGCGTGGGCCGGGTGCAGAGCAGGTCGCACGACGACGTCGCGAGCGCGTCCCCGTACGTGTGGAGCACCGGTGCGGCGCAGAGCTGGGAGGCCGGCGACGGGCACGGCGTGGCGGTCGCCGTGCTCGACACCGGGGTCTCCAAGGTGCGCGACCTGAAGGGGCGGCTGGTCCAGGGGCCCGACCTCTCGGGTGAGAACGCCCCCGCCGTGGACAGCTACGGGCACGGCACCGTGATGGCCGGCATCGTCGCCGGGAGCGGCGCCGACTCCGGCGGCAGCCCGCGCACGGGCATGGCGCCCGGGGCGAAGATCGTCAGCGTCAAGGTCGCCGGGGCCAACGGCGCCGCCGACGTGTCGACGGTCCTCGCCGCCATGGGCTGGGTCGCCGCCTTCCACGAGCAGCACGGCATCCGGGTGCTGAACCTCTCGTGGGGCGTGCCCTCGACCCAGGACCCCGCGGTCGACCCGCTCGACGCCGCCGTCGAGCAGCTGTGGTCGCTCGGCATCACGGTCGTCGTCTCGGCCGGCAACTCGGGACCGGACGGCGGCACCGTGCTCAAGCCCGCCGACGACCCGCTCGTCGTCACCGTCGGCGCCTACGACGACCAGGGCGACGCCGACGCCGGGAACGACGCCGCACTGCCCTGGTCCTCCCGCGGGCCCACCGCCCAGGGGCTGCAGAAGCCCGACCTCGTCGCGCCCGGCCGGACGCTCGTCGCGTCCCGCGCCCCCGGCTCCACCGTGGAGTCCGAGAACCCGAAGGCCCTGGTCGCGCCGTCCTACATCCGCGGGTCGGGCACCTCGCAGGCCGCCGCGGTGGTGTCGGGCGCGGCCGCCCTGCTGCTGAGCGCCCGGCCCGGCCTGAGCCCGGACCAGGTCAAGGCGGCGCTGGTGCGCTCGGCGCTGCCGCTGCCCGGGGTCGAGCGGACGGTGCAGGGCGCCGGTCGCCTGGCCCTCGTCGACGCGGGCACGACCGTCGTCGAGGACGTGGTCAGCGCGACGGCGACGGCGCGGGGGACGGGGTCGCTCGACGCCAGTCGCGGCGCCGCCGCCCGGCTGACCGTGGCCTGCGGCAAGACCGCCAAGACGCTCGACGACGAGACCACCGCCTGGTGCCGGCCGTGGGACGGCCAGACGTGGACGGGTCAGACGTGGACCGGCCAGACGTGGACGGGTCAGACGTGGACGGGCCAGACGTGGACCGGCCAGACGTGGACGGGTCAGACGTGGACCGGGCAGACGTGGACCGGGCAGACGTGGACTGGTCAGACCTGGACCGGTCAGACGTGGACCGGTCAGACGTGGACCGGCCAGACGTGGACCGGTCAGTCCTGGACCGGGGCGGACGGCGAGGACTTCCTCACCAGCTTCTGGGGCGACCAGCCCGACTTCTGGCAGCGCGTGCCCGGCGAGCACTCCGACCCGGCGCCCCGCGGCTGCCGGTCGCGGGCGGACTGCGCGTGAGGGACGGCGCGTGAGGGGCACCCGCCTCCGGCAGGTGTGGACGGGCTGGACTCGGCGGCAGCGCCTCGCCGCGGTCCTGCGCGCCGTCGTCGGGTGCGCCGTGCTCGTGGCGGCCCTCGACGTCGTGCTGCTGCGCGGCAGCGGTGCCGCTCCGACGACCGCCCTGCTGGTGGTGGCGCTGCTCGTCGCCCTGGCCGAGTACCCCCTCCTGCACCTGCGCTTCGGCGGCAACCACATCTCGTTCGTCTGGAGCGAGGCTGCGGTGCTCCTCGGCCTGGCGACCTGCCCGGGCCCCGCGCTCGCCCTCGTGGTGGCGGGGAGCGGGGCCGCCAGCCACCTGCTGCAGGGGCGCGCCCCGACCAAGGTCGCCTTCAACGCCTCGGTGGGCTGCCTGTCGGTGTCGGCCGCCGCCGCCACCCTCCAGCTGCTCCACGGACGGGCCGACGGCGAGCTCACGCTGGCGTCCGCGGCGGCCCTCGTCGTCGCCACCACGACGTACGCCCTGTCGAACACCGTGCTGACCAGCACGGTGGTCGCCACCGCGCAGGGCTGCCCGCTGCGCGAGGTGGTGCTGGCCAGCGGGTCCGTGACCGCGCTGATGTTCGCGGGCAACGTGGCGCTCCCGCTCGGCGCGCTGGTCCTGGTCCAGCGGACGCCGGCCGTGCTGTTCGCCGTACCGCCGGTGGCCGCGGTCCTCGCGCTGACCTACCGGGCGTACCTGCGCGCGAGCCAGGAGCGGGACGTCTGGCGCCAGCTCGAGGTGGCGAGCAGGGAGCTGAACCGGCTGGAGGCGACCGAGGTCGCCACGGCGGCGCTGCGCCGCGCCCGGGAGCTGTTCCGCTGCGACGACGTCGAGCTCCGGCTGGACCCCCGCCACAGCCACGGGCTGCGGGTCTGCCGCCTGGTCGGCGACGTCCTGCAGGTGGCGGAGCAGGGACGGGAGGTGCCCGTGGCCCTGGCGCTGGAGGACGAGGAGGACGGGGGCAGCGTCATCTCGACGTCGCTGTCGGCGCCCCTGGTGTCGCCGTCGGGGCGGATCGGCGCCCTGCGCCTGCTGTTCCGCGGCGCGGTCACCCTGTCCGCGCGCGAGCGCCAGGTCATGTCGACGTACGCCCACGCGGTCAGCACGACCCTGCAGAACGCCTTCCTGCACGAGGACGTCCGCGAGGAGGCGGCCCGCCACGGGCACGACGCCACCCACGACGCCCTCACCGGCCTGGCCAACCGCGTGCTGCTGCAGACCGAGACGCGCGCGGCCCTGGGCGGCAGCGGGACGACGGCCCTGCTGCTGCTCGACCTGGACCACTTCAAGGAGATCAACGACACGCTGGGCCACGCGGCCGGCGACGTGCAGCTGCGGGAGGTCGCGACGCGCCTGCGCTCGGCCGTGGGCGACGAGGGCCTGGTGGCCCGGCTCGGCGGCGACGAGTTCGCGGTCCTGCTCCCCGGCCTCGCCGACCCCGCGGACGCGGAGCCCCTCGCGGAGCGCCTCCTGCAGCTGCTCGCGGCGCCGGTGGAGTTCGACGGGCTGCGGCTGTCGATCGAGGCCAGCCTCGGCGTGGCCTGCCACCCGCAGGACGCGAGCGAGGAGGCGGAGCTGTTCCGCCGGGCCGACGTCGCGATGTACCAGGCGAAGGGCGCCCGGGCGTCGTGGCTGCGCTACGACGCCGCCCGCGACGACAGCAGCGTCCACCGGATGGCGCTGGTGAGCGAGCTGCGGCTGGCGCTCGACCGCGACGAGATCCTGGTGCACCTGCAGCCGCAGGTGGACCTGCAGACCGGCGCGGTCGTGTCCGCCGAGGCGCTGTGCCGCTGGCAGCACCCCGTGCGGGGGCTGCTCCCGCCGTCGGAGTTCGTCGGGGTGGTCGAGCAGTCCGGCCTGGCCCGGCCGTTCACGCTGCGCGTGCTGGAGCGGGCCCTCGAGGCGTGCGCGCAGTGGCACGCCGAGGGCCGTCCGCTGCGCGTGGCGGTGAACCTCGCGGCCCGGTCGCTGCTCGACCGCTCGCTGCCCGACGACGTCGCGGTCCTGCTGTCGCGCACCGGGGTCCCGGCCTCCGCCCTCGTCCTCGAGATCACGGAGACGACGGCGACCAGCGAGCTCGAGGTGGTCGAGGAGGTGCTCGCGGCTCTGCGGCGCAGCGGCGTCGAGCTGTCGGTCGACGACTTCGGCACCGGCTACTCCTCGCTGGCCTTCCTGCAGCGCACCGCCGTCAACGAGCTCAAGGTCGACCGCTCGTTCGTCAAGGGCATGCTCGTCAACGCCAACGACGCCGCACTGGTGCGGGCCACCATCCAGCTGGCGCACAGCCTCGGTGCGCGCGCCGTCGCCGAGGGCGTCGAGCACGAGGAGCACGCGGAGGCGCTGCGCGACCTGGGGTGCGACGTCGCGCAGGGCTGGCTGTACGGGCGCCCGGTCCCGGCGCAGGACCTGCAGACGGGGCACGCACCCGTGCTCATCACGGTGCCGCGTCCCCGGCTGGTGCGGCTGCAGGCCTGACCCGCTCGCGGGGGAGCGCTGCGACCAGCTGGTCCAGCCGGGCGTCCAGCCCCTCGACGGCCAGCGCGGCCTCCCGGGCCGGGCCGGCGAGACCGGGCACCAGGTCCAGCGCTCCGCGCTCGGGCACCGGCCCGGGCCGGTCGCGCAGGACGTCGGCCAGGGCGTCCGCCCGGCGCGCGAGCAGGACGGCGGCGTCGCGCACCGGGGCGGGGAGCGCCGTCCCGG
>JAODNQ010000222.1 GCA_025464695.1 Frankiales bacterium
GGCAGCGCGGTCTACGGCGCGGCCGACCCCGCCGAGGCGGTGCGCCGGCTGCGCGAGGCCGCTGCCGCGGCGGCCCCCGCGGTGTGAGGCCTGCCACGACGGCCGGACCTGCCGCGGGACGTCGACCGTGCAAGCATCCGACCGGCCGACGCCGGGGACGGCGCACGAAGGAGGAGACCGTGGACGACGCGCAGGCCCTGCGCCGCGCCGTCGCGCTCTCCGCCACGGTGCTCGGCACCACCAGCCCCAACCCCCCGGTCGGAGCGGTCGTCCTCGACGCCGCCGGCGAGGTCGTCGGTGAGGGCGCGACGCAGCCGCCCGAGGGGCCGCACGCCGAGGTCGTGGCCCTGCGCGCAGCGGGGGAACGCGCCCGCGGCGGCACCGCCGTCGTCACGCTCGAGCCCTGCCGCCACACCGGCCGGACCGGCCCCTGCACCACCGCCCTGCTCGACGCCGGCGTCGCCCGGGTCGTCGTCGGCGCCCCCGATCCGACGGCGCAGGCCGGGGGAGGGGCGGAGCTGCTCCGGGAGGCCGGGCTCGAGGTCGAGGTCGTCGGGCTGCCCGTCGGGACGCCGCTCGAGGGCTGGCTGACGGCCCAGCGCACCGGCCGCCCCTTCGTCACCTGGAAGTACGCCGCGACGCTCGACGGCCGCAGCGCCGCCGCCGACGGCACCAGCCGCTGGATCACCGGGGAGACCGCGCGGGCCGACGTCCACCGGCTGCGCGGCGAGGTCGACGCCGTCGTGGTCGGCGTGGGCACCGTGCTCGCCGACGACCCGCAGCTCACGGTGCGCCCCGACAGCCTCCTGCAGGACGGCCGCCAGCCGCTCCGCGTCGTCGTCGACTCCCAGCGGCGTGCCCCCCGCACCGCCCGCGTGTTCGACGGCGAGGCACCGACGGTGCACGCCGTCGTCGGCCGGCGGGACGACGACGCCCTCGCCCTGCCGCCCGGGCCCGACGGCCGGGTCGACCTCGTCGCCCTGCTCGCCGCCCTGACCGCGCGCGGCGTCGTCAGCGTGCTGCTCGAGGGCGGTCCGACGCTCGCGGCGGCGTTCCTGCGCGCGGGCCTGGTCGACCGCGTGGTGGGCTACGTCGCGCCCGCCCTCCTCGGGGCCGGGCCGCAGGCCGTCGCCGACCTCGGCGCGGGAACGATCAGCGCAGCCCTCCGGTTGCGGCTCGACGAGGTGGTGCAGGTCGGCGACGACGTCCGGCTCACCGTCCGCCCCATGCACGACCCGTCTCTGAAGGGGGCCTAGATGTTCACCGGCATCGTCGAGGAGCTCGGCGAGGTGGTCGCGCTCGAGCAGCTGCAGGACGCCGTCCGCCTGACCGTCCGCGGACCGCTCGTCACCAGCGACGCCCGCCACGGCGACTCCATCAGCGTCAACGGCGTCTGCCTCACGGTCGTCACGAACGACGACGGCGCCTTCACGGCCGACGTCATGCAGGAGACGCTGCGCCGCAGCAGCCTCGGCACGGCGTCGCCGGGCAGCCCGGTCAACCTCGAGCGGGCCGTGAAGCTGCAGGACCGGCTGGGTGGTCACCTCGTGCAGGGCCACGTCGACGCGACCGCGCCGCTCGTGAGCGTGACCCCCGACGAGCACTGGACGGTGGTCCGGCTGGGCCTGCCGGCCGACCTGGCGCGCTACGTCGTCGAGAAGGGCTCGATCACCGTCGACGGCGTGAGCCTCACGGTCAGCGCCGTCGGGGACGACTGGTTCGAGGTCAGCCTCATCCCCACCACCCTCGGCCTGACCACGCTCGGCACCCGCGCCCCGGGCGACCTCGTGAACCTCGAGGTCGACGTCATGGCCAAGCACCTCGAGAAGCTCATGCTCCACCACTCAGCGACGGCGCCCACGCAGACACCGAAGGACGACACCCCGTGACACGGCTCGACAGCATCGACCGCGCGATCGCCGACATCGCGGCGGGCAAGGGGATCGTCGTCGTCGACGACGAGGACCGCGAGAACGAGGGCGACTTCGTCTTCGCCGCCGAGATGGTCAGCCAGGAGCTGGTCGCGTTCACGATGACGCACTGCCGCGGCCTGCTCTGCGTGCCGATGGAGGAGGACGTCCTCTCCCGGCTCGGCCTGTCCCAGATGGTCCCCGACAACACCGAGCGCATGCAGACGGCGTTCACCGTGTCGGTCGACGGCCGCGAGGGCGTCACCACCGGCATCAGCGCCGTCGACCGCACGGTCACCATCCAGTACCTCGTCGACCCCGAGACGACGGCCTTCGACCTCGTCCGCCCCGGCCACGTCTTCCCGCTGCGGGCCAAGCCCGGCGGCGTGCTGCGGCGCCCGGGCCACACCGAGGCGGCCGTCGACCTCGCCCGCCTCGCCGGGCTCACGCCCGCGGGCGTCATCTGCGAGATCGTCCGCGAGGACGGCCTCATGATGCGCGGCCCGGAGCTGCGCGAGTTCGCCGACTCCCACGGCCTCGCGATGGTCTCCATCGCCGACCTCATCGCCTACCGCCGGCGCACCGAGAAGCAGATCGCCCGCATCGCCGAGGCCCGGATCCCCACGGCCCACGGCGAGTTCACCGCGGTCGGCTTCCAGTCGGTCCTGGACACCACCGACCACATCGCCCTGGTCCGCGGCGACCTCGGCGACGGCCAGGACGTCCTCGTCCGGGTGCACTCCGAGTGCCTCACTGGCGACGTCTTCGGCAGCAGGCGCTGCGACTGCGGCCCGCAGCTCGACGCCGCCCTGCAGGCCGTGGCCGAGGAGGGCCGGGGCGTCGTGCTCTACGTCCGGGGCCACGAGGGCCGGGGCATCGGCCTCATGCACAAGCTGCAGGCGTACCAGCTGCAGGACGGCGGCGCCGACACCGTCGACGCGAACCTCGAGCTGGGGCTGCCGTCCGACGCCCGTGACTACGGCTACGGCGCGCAGATCCTCGTCGACCTCGGCGTCAAGAGCATGCGCCTGCTGACCAACAACCCGACCAAGCGCGCCGGTCTCGAGGGCTACGGCCTGGAGATCACGGGCCGGGTGGCGCTGCCGCTGCACGCGAACCCCGAGAACCTGACCTACCTGCGGACCAAGCGCGACCGGATGGGTCACGACCTGCCCGGCCTCGCGGCCTTCGAGGACGAGGCCACCGAGGCGGTCGTCGACGGGCTCACGCCGGAGGCGACCGGCGCACCGGCCCCGGTGCAGGCGTGAGCGGCGCGGGCGCACCGGCCCCGGCCGTCGTCGACGCCGCCGGCCTCACGCTGGCCGTCGCCGCGACCCGCTGGCACGTCCAGGTGACCGAGGCCCTGCTGGACTCCGCCCTGCGGACGGCGGCCGAGTGCGGCATCGCCACGCCGACGGTCGTCCGCGTGCCCGGGGCCGTCGAGCTGCCCGTCGTCGTGCAGGAGCTGGCGCGCACGCACGACGCCGTGGTCGCTCTCGGCGTCGTCGTCCGGGGCGGCACGCCGCACTTCGAGTACGTGTGCGACGCCGTCACCGCCGGGCTGACCCGGGTCGCCCTGGACACGAGCACCCCCGTCGGCAACGGCGTCCTGACCACCAACGACGAGCAGCAGGCCCTCGACCGCGCCGGCCTGCCCGGCAGCCCCGAGGACAAGGGCCGCGAGAGCGTGCTCGCCGCCCTCGACACCGCCGTCCTGCTCCGCGACCTCCGCAAGGGAGCCCGCTAGTGCTGTCCCTCGTCCTGCCGAAGGGCTCGCTCGAGAAGCAGTGCCTCGAGCTGTTCGACGCCGCCGACCTCACCGTCATCCGGGGCGGTGACCGCGACTACCAGGCCCGGGTCGACGACCCCCGCATCGACCGCGTCCGCTTCCTGCGGCCCCAGGAGATCCCGACCTACGTCGAGCAGGGCATCTTCGACCTCGGGATCAGCGGTCACGACTGGGTGACCGAGACCTCCGCCGACGTCGACAGCCTGGGCGAGATCGGCGGCGGCCGGGCCGGCGAGGCGCTGGTCAGCGTGGTGCTGGCCGTGCCGAAGGAGTCGCCCTGGAACAGCGTCAAGGACCTGCCGCCGGGCGTCCGGATCTCCACCGAGATGCCGGAGACGACCAAGCGCTTCCTCGCCGAGAACGGCGTCGACGGCAAGGTCTTCACCAGCCACGGCGCGACCGAGGCGAAGATCCCCGACATCGTCGACGCGATCGTGGACCTCACCGAGACGGGCAGCAGCCTGCGCAAGGCCGGGCTGAAGATCATCGAGACGCTGCTGACCAGCCGCACCCAGCTGCTCGCCAACAAGCAGGCCTACGGCGACCCCGCCAAGCGGGCCGCCATGGACGACATCACGCTCCTGCTCCAGGGCGCGCTGCGGGCCCGCGGCCACGTGCTGCTCAAGCTCAACGTGCCCGACGCCGGCCTGCAGGCCGTCCTCGCCGAGCTGCCCGCCATGAGCAGCCCCACCGTGATGCCGCTCGCCAGCGGCGACATGAAGGCCGTCGAGACGGTGGTGCCGAAGAAGGGCGTGAACACGCTCATCCCGGCCCTGAAGGCGGCCGGCGCCCGGGACGTCCTCGAGCTGCCCATCTCCAAGATCGTCGAGTAGCTGGCCGTGCTGGCGGCCCCGCCCCGGCGGGCGGCCGAGCGGTCGGCGCTGCTGGCGGCGGGCGCTGTCGGCGCCGGGGTGGCGCTGCAGTCCCGGGTCAACGGCGAGCTGCAGGTCGCGCTCGACGACACCCTGCTCGCCGCCTGCGTGTCCTTCGTCGGTGGGCTCCTGCTCGTGACCGGCGTCGTGCTGTCCCGGCCCTGCTCCCGGAAGGCGCTGGCGCGGGTCCGGCAGGTGCGGGGCTGGGAGCGGCTCGGCGGCCTCGGCGGCGCCGGGCTGATCGCGGTCGGGGCTGCCGCGGCGCCCCGGCTCGGGGTGGCGCTGCTGACGCTGGGCCTGGTCGCCGGGCAGACCGTCGGCGGGCTCGCGGTCGACGGCAGCCTTCTGGGCCGGGATGATCGTGTTCTCGCCCTTCTTCGGCACCACCGTCTCGAGGGCCTGCATGTCGGCGCTGGCGAGCGGCATCACGGTGGGGCGGCTCATGGCGGGCAGCTCGGCGAGGACGGCCTGCAGG
>JAODNQ010000253.1 GCA_025464695.1 Frankiales bacterium
GTCCGGCTGCTCGGCAGCGACGACGAGCTCCGCCCCCGTACGCGGGAGGTGCTCACCGGCGCCTTCGTGTCCTCGGTGCGACGTCGGGAGGACTGGGAGGGAGCCGTCGGCGCCGCGCGCGGGCTGCGCCGGCAGGAGCTGCTGCGGGTGGCCTGCGCCGACCTGCTCGGGCTCGTGCCGCCGCCCGTCGTCGGGCAGGCGCTGTCCGACGTCGCCGCCGCCACCGTCAGCGCCGCCCTCACGACGGCGCTGCGCAAGGTCGAGGCGGAGCGCCGCACGCCGCTGCCGTTGCGGTTCTCGGTGCTCGCGATGGGGCGGCTGGGCGGGCGGGAGCAGGGCTACGGCAGCGACGCCGACGTCCTGTTCCTCCACGAGGCGCACCCCGGCACGAGCGAGGCGGTGGCGGCGGGCATCGCGTCGGAGGTGGCGCACGAGCTGCGGCGCCTGCTGGCCCTGCCGGCGCCCGACCCGCCGCTCGAGGTCGACGCGGACCTCCGCCCCGAGGGCAAGCAGGGCCCGCTCAGCCGCAGCCTCGCCTCCTACGCCGCGTACTACGCGCGGTGGTCCCAGGTCTGGGAGGCGCAGGCGCTGCTGCGCGCCGCTCCGCTCGCCGGCGACCCCGACCTCGCCGCCGACCTCGTCGCCCTGGTCGACCCCGTGCGCTACCCGGCCGGCGGCCTGACGCCGGAGCAGGTGCTGGAGGTGCGGCGCATCAAGGCGCGGGTGGAGAAGGAGCGGATGCCGCGCGGGCAGGACCCGACGCTCGTGCCCAAGCTCGGCCCGGGCGGCATCGCCGACGTCGAGTGGACGGTGCAGCTGCTCCAGCTCCGGCACGCGCACGAGGTCGAGGCGCTGCGCACGACCGGCACGCTGACCGCCCTCCACGCGGCGACCGCCGCGGGGCTGTTCGAGGAGGAGGACGCCGCGGTACTGGAGAAGGCCTGGTCGCTGGCCTCCCGGGTGCGCGACGTGCAGGTGCTCGTGCGGGGCAAGCCGGCCGTCGCCCTGCCCAGCAGCGGGCGTGAGCTGGCCGGCACCGCGCGCGCCCTCGGCTACCCCGCCGGTGCGCACGCCGACCTGCTCGAGGACTACCGTCGCGCGACCCGTCGGGCGCGCGCCGTCGTCGAGAGGACGTTCTACTCGTGAGCGCCGAGCCAGCCGAGCCCGTCGTGCCAGCCCAGCCAGCCCTGAGAGCCGAGGCCACCGTGAGCGCCAGCAGTGTCCGCACCGTCGTCGCCGGCGACACCCGCTTCCTGCTGCGCGAGGAGGGTGCCGGGACCGACGGCGTCCCCGTGCTGCTGCTGCACGGGGTGCCGGAGACCTCGACGATGTGGCGCGACGTCGCTCCGGCCCTGGCTGCTTCCCCGGGCCGCCGGGTCCTCGCTCCCGACCTCCCCGGCCTCGGCGGTTCGGCCTACTCCGGTCCCTACGACGTCCCCGCCGTGGTCCGGCAGCTGGCCGCCCTCGTGGACGCCGAGGCGGGCGGCGCCGTCGACGTCGTCGGGCACGACTGGGGCGGCTCGCTCGCGCTCGGCCTGGCCGGCGCGCGACCCGACCTCGTGCGCCGGCTCGGCGTCGTCAACGCGCCCTACCGCAGCGTCCCGCTGCTGCGCGCGGCGCACATCCCCTTCTTCGCCCTGCCGCTGCTGCCCGAGCTGCTGTTCCGCGCCGCCGGCCGGCGCGCGGTCGACGCCATGCTGTCGCTGGCGTGGAAGGCGGACCGGCCGCTCGCGCCCGAGGTGCGCGCGGAGTACCAGGCCGCCTACAGCGACCCGGCCCGGGTGCAGGCCATGCTCGGCTACTACCGGGCCGCCGCCCGTCCGCGGGCTCTGCGGCTCGTCTCGCGGGGCGCGAGTCCGGCGGGAGACCCCTCCGTCTCCGCCGACGCGATGCTCGTCCTCTGGGGCGCCGAGGACCCCGTGCTGCCGATCCGCACGGGGGAGACCGTGGTGCGCGACCTCGGGTCCGACGCCGTCATGGTCACCGTGCCGGGCGCCGGCCACTTCGTGGTCGAGGAGGCGCCCGAGGTCGTGCTCGAGGTGCTGCGCGACTTCCTCGCCCCGGTGCTCGCGCCGCCCTACGCCTCCGCGAGCGCGTAGCGCTGCACCTCCTCCTACGCCGCGGCGAGCTCCTGAGCGAGCCCGGCCCAGTCGGTCCCGGGCGCGAGGTGGTCCGGCTCGCAGTGCGTGATGAGGCTGGTGGCGGGCGCGACCCAGGTGGCGCCGCGCGTCGGCGCGGCGAGGTTGGTCAGCCCGCGCAGCAGGGGCCGCGAGACGACCCGTCCGGCGCTCGCCCGTGACAGCCGCAGGTAGAGGTCGCCGTACAGGTGACGCCAGGCGTAGCTCGGGACGCCCTGCATGGTCGTGACGCAGGTGTTGTCCCAGGGACCGCCGGTGGCGCTGCAGACCGCGAGCAGCGCGCGGTCGCGGTGCAGCGCGGCGCCCCGCAGGCCGAAGGTCGACGTGCTGTCCCAGCTGCGCCGCCAGGTCCTCCCGCCGACGTCGTACCGCTCCTCGGGCAGGCGGCGCCCGGGCTGGCTGGCGTGGTCCGCGTGCCAGGCGGTGTTGTCGGGCGTGTAGAGGCCCAGGTAGTCGGCCCCCGGCAGGTGCGCGGCCGCCTCCCGCAGCGCCGGCAGGGCCTCCGGCCGGTACAGGTAGTCGTCCTCGGCGAACCAGACCACCGCGTCGGGGTCGACGTCGCGCGTGACGTCGAGCAGGCGGCGGAAGCTGCGGGGCGCGTCGCCGCCGACGACGTCGAGCACCGGCCCCGTGGCACGCACGAGGTCGCGGAGCTCGTCGGGCACGCCGCCGTCGGCGACGTAGGCCACCGAGCTGCCGGGGCCGGCCTGCTCGAGCGACCGCAGGAACGACTGCAGCGCCAGCCGCTTGCTGAACCACGGCGGGCGGGGCTTGCGGTTGCCCGACGGGGTGACCCGGTAGAAGGCGGTGAGGGGGCTCACCCGCTCGGCCTGCCCCTGCACAGCCGGCGCACGCGTCGTCCTGCGCGCGCGGGGTACCGGCGAACCATGGCCACGACCGGGGGGACGCCCGCCACCACCGACCGCACCACCGCGTCCGGCCGTCAGCGGTCGCCGCGCGCGGCCGAGCTGCTGGCGTCCGGGGCGAGCGTGGCCCGGGCGCTGCCCGGCATGGTGCTGACCACGGTGCGCTACCTGCGCCACCGGCCCGCGGTCACCTCCTCGCTCGTCGACCACCCGGGTGCTCCGCCCGGTCCCGACGCCGACCGCGACCTCCCCGGCGACGAGCAGACGCTGCTGCGCCGGAGCAAGGGCCGCGGCCGCACCTACCAGCGCACCTACACCGTCCGGGTGCTCGGTGCCACGGCCACGCCGGAGCAGGTGGTCGGGCAGCTGCTCGCCGACCCCAACCAGGCCGCCCCCACCGAGGTGTCGGTGTTCGAGCCGGTCCCGGGCCACGGCCGCGACCCCGGCGCGGAGATGGCCGTGCGGATGCCCGGGCCCTGGGACGCCCCCGTCCGGATCGTCGAGCGCACGCCGTCGTCGTTCCGCTTCCACACGCTGCGCGGGCACATGGAGGCCGGCGAGATCGAGTTCCGCGCCACCACCGGGGGCGACCACCTGGTCTTCACGATCGAGTCCTGGGCCAAGAGCGGCGACCGCCTGTACGACCTGCTCTACGACAAGGTGCCGCTCGCGCGCGAGATGCAGCTGCACATGTGGGTGCACGTGTGCGAGCAGGTCGCGGTCATGTCGGGCGGCCGCCAGGACGGCGCCGTCGTCGTCGTCACCGACCGGTGGGAGCAGTGATGAGCGGAGCGTGTGCGCGGGGCCCCGCGACGCAGGAGCGGGTGTCCCGCGCGCTTGCGCAGCGAAGCCGGGAGGGGGACTAGTGGTCGACGTCCGGCTCCTGGGCCACCTCGACGTGCAGTCCGAGCTGCGCAAGCTGCACGAGGTGCCGGTCAACTACGAGCTCGACGGTGACCCCAGCACCGACGACGGCTGGACCTTCGACGACTACTGCCAGCCGCTTCCCTCCGAGGCTCCGGGCGACCCGGTCGAGGGCGGGTCGTGGGAGAAGGCGTGCGCGCTCGTGCGCGACTACGAGTTCGCCGACCCCTCGATCATCCAGGCGGTCTTCCTCCCCGACGCCGAGCTCGCCGGCCGCGACATGCTCCTCAAGGGCCGCTTCCTGGCGCTGCGCTTCCTGCTCGGCGTGCGGGTGTCGGCGGTCGTCGACGAGACCGTCGAGGAGGACGGCCGGACGCTGCGGGTCTGGGGCTGGTGCTACCGGACGCTGTCGGGCCACCTCGAGGCCGGCGAGATGTGCTACCGCGTGGTCAAGGTGCTCGAGACCGGCGACGTGCAGTTCCGGGTCTGCCGGTACGTCCGGTCCGAGGCCATCCCGAACCTCGTCGTGCGGTTCGGCTGGGCGACCTTCGGGCGCTTCATGCAGGTCCTGTTCGTCCGGCGGAGCCTCAAGCGCATGCGCCGTCTGGTGGAGGCCGAGCTGGCGGCGGGCCGCCACACCGCCGGGGTCCCGCTGGCCGCCACCCGCATCGAGGTCACCACCGGCGACGAGCACGCGTGAGCGTCACCTTCCGCACCGTGCTGGAGCTGCACGGGAAGACGGCGACCGGGCTGCGCGTGCCTCCGGAGGTGGTCGAGGCGCTGGGCGCCGGCAAGAAGCCGCCCGTCGTCGTCACGCTGCCCGGCCACGTGTACCGGAGCACGGTCGCGCCCCGCGACGGCGGATTCCTGCTGCCGCTGTCGGCGGAGCACCGGGCCGCCAGCGGGCTGTCGGCCGGCGACGAGGTCGAGGTGACGCTCGAGCTCGACCTCGCGCCGCGCACCGTCCACGTGCCCGAGGACCTCGCTGCCGCGCTCGCCGGGGCTCCGCGGCAGGCGTTCGACGCGCTCTCCTACAGCCGTCAGCTCGCCCACGTCCTGTCCGTCGACGGCGCGAGGACGCCGGAGACGCGGGAGCGCCGGGTCGCGAAGGTGCTGACCGACCTCGGCGGCACGACACTGGGCACGTGACCGTCGCCGACCGCACCGCCGTCCAGGCCCTGCCGACCGCCCGCGGCCCGGTGTCGTCCGCAGTGAGGGAGGCCCTGACCGGCGCCCGCCCGACGTCGTCGCTGCCCGTGTCCCGCGACGTCGACCCGTACGGCGAGGACGTCCAGCTCGCGCTCCACCTGCTCTACGAGCTGCACTACCGGCCGCTCGCGGGCGTGTCCGACGACCTCGAGTGGGACCCGGACCTGCTGCGGCTGCGCGCCACGCTCGAGGCCGCGTTCCTCGCCGCGCTCCGCCGCGACACCTCCGCCAGCGACGACGTCGACGCCGCCCTCGCGCCCCTGCTGCTCGAGCCCGTCCGGGGGACCGGCCCCTCGTGGCACCTGAGCTCGGACACCGGGACGCTGGACCAGCTGCGCGAGTACGCGGCCCACCGGTCCGTCTACCACCTGCGCGAGGCCGACCCGCAGGCGTTCGTGGTGCCGCGCCTCGAGGGTCAGGTCAAGGCCGCGGTGGTCACGGTCCAGCACGACGAGTACGGCGCGGGCCGCGTCGAGCGGATGCACGCGTCGCTGTTCGCCGAGATGCTGCGCGAGCTCGGGGTCGACGACGCGTACGGCAGCTCCGTCGACCGCGCCCCCGCGACGACGTTGGCGATGACCGGCGCGATGTCGCTGTTCGCGCTGCACCGGTCCCTGCGCGGCGCGGCGCTCGGGCAGTTCGTCATGGTGGAGGTGACGAGCTCGCCGGGGTCCCGCCGGCTGGCGTCGGCGTTCGCCAGGCACGGCCTCGCGGCCGGGCAGCGGTTCTACGACGAGCACGTCGAGGCCGACGCCGTCCACGAGCAGCTGCTGCGGGCCGGTCTGCGCGACCTGCTGCAGCGCGAGCCGCACCTGGCGGCCGACGTCGTCCTCGGCATCGAGGCCGGCCTGCTGCTGGAAGAGCGGTTCGGGGCGGCGCTGCTGCACGCGTGGTCGGCGGGCGGGAGCTCGCTCCGCTAGTCCCTGACCCGGGTGCGGTGGCTGGTGTCGCACCAGGGCTGCCGGCGGCTGCGCCGGCACGTGCACAGGGCCACCACCGGACGGTCGCTGTGCACGACCGTCCCGTCCGGCAGCTCGACGTCGACGGGGCCCTCGACGAGCACCGGGCCGTCGGGGACGACGGTCACGCGACGGGCCTCCACGGGGGAGACGCTAACCGGTACCGGTGCGCTTCAGGCCGCCTCGGCGAACGCCACGGCCTCCTCGAACGGCTGTCCCACCCGGCGGCGCAGCTTCGGGGTGCGGCCGGGCAGCCCGACGCCGACCGCCCCGACCAGCAGGTCCTGCTCCCGGTACAGGGCCAGCCACCGGTCGCCGGCAGGGTCGCCGACCAGCCGCACGTCGTCGCCCCGGCAGTCGCCGAGCAGGTGGACCTTGGTGCCGTACCACTCGGTCCAGACGAACGGGACGGGCGCGTAGGCGACGGCGGCTCCGGTGACGGCGTTGCGCGCCGCGAGCGCCCCCTGCTCGGCCGCGGCGGTCCAGTGCTCCAGCCGCCGGGTGCCGCCGCCGGGCGTGCGCCAGCGGGCGACGTCGCCCGCGGCCCACACGCCCGGCGCCGCGCACAGGCTCGCGTCGCAGACGACGCCGTCGTCGAGGGTGAGGCCACTGCCCTCGAGCCACCCGGTGACCGGCGTCGCGCCGGTGCCGACCACGACGAGGTCGGCGTCCAGGGTGCTGCCGTCGGAGAGCCGGACGCCGGTCACGCGGTCGTCGCCCAGGACCTCCGAGAGGGAGGTGCCGAGCCGCAGGTCGGTGCCGGCGCGCCCGTGCAGGGCGCACAGCAGGCCGGCGACCTCCTCGCCGAGCGCCCGGACGAGCGGCTGCGGCGCGGCCTCGAGGAGGGTCACGGGCAGGCCCCGGGCGCGGACGGCGCTCGCCACCTCCGAGCCGACGAAGCCCGCCCCGACGACGACGGTGCGGGCACCTGCGTCCAGGGCGGCGCGGACGGCGCGGGCGTCGTCCAGGGTGCGCAGCACGCGCACGCCCGGCAGGTCGCGGCCCGGCACGCTGGCGGGGAGGGTGCGGGCGTGCGCCCCGGTGGCCACGACGAGGGCGTCGTAGGACACGCGCTCCTGCCCGAGGTGCAGCTCCCGAGCCTCGACGTCCAGGCCGGTGGCGGGGCTGCCGAGGCGGAGGTCGACGTCGAGCGCGTCGAGGGCGGCCTCGTCGAGCAGGTGCGGCACGACCTCTTCGCCCGGGGCGAGGCACGCCTTGCTCAACGGCGGACGGTCGTAGGGCAGGTGCTCCTCCGCCCCGACCAGCACGACCTCGCCCGTGTGGCCCTCGCGCCGGGCGGTCTCGACGGCCCGCAATCCGGCCAGGGAGGCCCCCACGACGACGAGGCGCTCTCCCACTAGTCCGCCAGGGACAGCGCGCCGGTGGGGCAGGCCGCGACGGCCTCCTCGATCAGCGCGCGCCGGTCGGCCGGCTGCTCGGGGGCGAGCACGACGAGCGCGCCGTCGTCCCCGACCTCGAACACGTCGGGCGCGACCGACTCGCACATGCCGATGCTCGAGCACTTGCCCTCGTCCAGGACGATGCGCACGGTCTAGACCTCCTCGGGCGTGAACGTCACGGGCAGGGACTGCACCGTGTGGAAGAAGTTGCCGGTGCCGTAGACGGGCTCGCCCGTCACCCGGATGTCGGGCAGCCGGGTCAGCAGCTCGCGGTAGACGGCGGCCAGCTGGCGACGGGCCAGCTGGTTGCCGAGGCAGTGGTGGATGCCGCCCCCGCCGAAGCCGACGTGCGGGTTGGGGCTGCGGGAGAGGTCGAAGCGCTCGGGGGCCTCGAAGACGGTCTCGTCGAAGTTCGCCGACGAGTAGAACAGCACCACCTTGTCGCCCCCCGTGATGCGCTGGCCGTCGAGCTCGCAGTCGCGGGCGGCGGTCCGGCGGAACGTCATGATCGGGGTCGCCCAGCGGACGATCTCCTCGACCGCGGCGGGCAGCCGCGCGTCGAGGTCCTCGACCAGCCAGGCCCGCTGGTCGGGGAAGTCCGTCAGCGCCTTCATGGCGTGGCTGGTGCTCTGCCGGGTGGTGTCGTTGCCCGCCACCATGAGCAGGCCGAAGAAGCTCGTGATCTCCTCGTCGGTGAGGCGCTCGCCGTCGACCTCGGCCTGCACGAGCGCCGTCAGCAGGTCGTCCTGCGGCTCCGCGCGACGCGCCGCGATCAGCTCGCCCGCGATCCCCGCCATCGTCAGCGTGCTCTCGAACAGCCGCGTCATCGGCTCGGCGCCCTGCATCAGCTCCGGGTCGCGCCAGCCGCCGGCGAACTGCACCTCGTGCGCGATGGTCCGCCGGTACTGCTCCGGGATCCCGACCATGTCGCAGATGTTGTGCATGGGGACGAGGGCGCTGACGTGCTCGACGAAGTCGGCCTGCCCGAGCGGGGCGAGGTCGTCGACGATGCGCTTCGCGTTCGCGCGGATGCGGTCGTCGGTGCGGGCCATCTGCTTGGGCGTGAAGGCGCTCGACAGCAGCCGCCGCACCTTGGTGTGCCGCGGCGGGTCCATCGCGATGAAGCCCTGCGCGGCGTCGAGCAGCTCCTGCGGCATCGACTCGAACACGATGCCCTCGCCCGACAGGAAGTCCTCGTGGCGCTTCGTCACCTCGACCAGGTGCCGGTGCGTGACGACGGCCCAGAACCCCTGGTCGTTCGGGTCCTCGAACAGGCCGTTCTCGACCGGCCGGTGCCACGTGACCGGGCGCTCGCGCCGCAGCAGCGCGAAGGTGCGCTCCCGCTCCTGCGCGGTCGAGGCCCAGAAGGCGTTCGACGACAGGTCGGTTGCGTCGTAGGCCCGGGTGGCGCGCTCTGTCGGCGCTCCCTGCAACGTCTCGGTCATGCGCGCTCCTCACGAGTGGTGTTGACCACACGTTGACACAGCCTGGCTGTTTGTCAACGACGGGACGCAGTCGGCTGCTGCGTCAACGCCCCGTGAGAGGCTGCCCGGGTGACTGTCGAGCCGCTGCGGGCGAGCTTCCGCCGCAAGGTGCGCGACACCGCGCTCGACGTGGTGCGCGCCCTGGTGCTCGAGCACGGCTGGGACGGCGTCCGGATGGGCGAGGTGGCGCGGCGCACCGGCGTGTCCCGGCCGACGCTCTACAAGGAGTTCGGCGACCGGCAGGGGCTGGGCGAGGCGCTGCTGCTGCAGGAGACCGAGCGGTTCCTCGTCGGCGTCCAGCAGGTCGTCGCCGACCACGCCGCCGACCCGGCGACCGGGGTCCTGCAGGCGGTCCGCTACACGCTCGACGAGGCCACCCGCAGCCCCCTGCTGCACGCCGTCCTCACCAGCACCCGCGGCGACGACGTCGGCCTGGTGCCGCTGCTGGCCACCTCCGCGCCGCTGCTGCGGCGGGCCGTCGAGGTGCTCGTCGCGGCCCTCGGCCCGCTGCTGCCCGGTACCCCGCCGGAGGTGCTGGGCGAGGTCGCCGACACGCTGGTGCGGCTGTGCGTGAGCTACCTCGTGCAGCCGGCAGGGGACCCGGAGGAGACGTCGCAGAAGCTGGCCCGGGTGGCCCGGCGCTGCCTCGCCCTGCCCGACCCGGGCTGACCGGCCGGCCCCGGGCCCGCCCGCTCCTACGCCGCGTCGACCTCGCGCAGGACCCCGGTGCGGACGTCGTAGACGAAGCCGCGCACGGACGTCTTGACCGGGATGGACGGCTCGGCGTGGATGCGGGCGATGCTCTGCCGGACGTCCTCGTCGAGGTCGGTGAACGCCTCCGCCGCCCACGTCGGGCGGACGCCGGTGTCGGCCGCGATCGCGTCGCGGAACTCCTGGTCCGTGAAGGTCAGCATCCCGCAGTCGGTGTGGTGGACGAGCACGATCTCCGTCGTCCCGAGCAGGCGCTGGCTGATGGCCAGCGACCGGAGCTCGTCCTGCGTCACGACGCCGCCGGCGTTGCGGATCACGTGCGCGTCGCCCTCGGACAGGCCGAGCAGTCCGTACACGTTCAGCCGGGCGTCCATGCACGCCACGACCGCGACGTCCTTCGCCGGGAGCAGGGGCAGGTCGCCCTTGTCGAAGGCGGCGGCGTAGGCCCGGGCGTTCTCAAGCAGGGTGTCGGTGGTGCTCATGCGGTGCTCCGGTCCGAGGGTCGTGCGGGGTGCGGCGGACGGTCGTCCGCTGCAGTCACGGTCGGACCCGGCGCACCGGGACGACCGCGGGGTCGAGGGTCCGTCGCCTAGGAGGTCTCGCGCAGCACGGGCGGGACGGCCTGGCGGCGGACGGGGGTGAGCGCTCCCGCGGCGGCCCACGCGGGCAGGCCGGAGGTGTGCGCGCCGTGCGGGTCGAGGCCGGCCGGGAACACGCCGGCACCTCCGGCGGCGTAGGTGCTGACGGTCGGGCTGGGGACCGACCTGCGCCAGGCGACGAGGCCGGCCACGGACGGGCGCTCGCCCGGCAGGACGCGCAGGGCCTGCCGGTAGGCGAGGGCGAGCGGGTCCTCGAGGGGGGCGCCGGTGAGGAGCAGGACGCTGCCGCCGCGCGCCGCGTCGACCAGGGACGGGGCCACCAGCCACGGCAGCACGACCACGCCGCCCAGGGGCGCGACCGCCTCGCCCGCGGCCAGCGCGCCGAGGGCGTGCTCCCACGACGTGGCGACGTAGACGACGTCGGCCGGGAGGGGCCGGGCAGCGGTGCGGACGTCCACGACGCGGCTGCCGGGCAGCTGCGCCGCGACGGCGCGACCGCGGGGGTCGGCGTCCACGAGGACGACGACCCGGGCCAGCCCGGGCCGGAGCAGGGCGGCCGCCGGGGGGAGCGCGGGGGAAGCAGTGGTGCCGCCGCCCAGCAGGCCGCCGACC
>JAODNQ010000285.1 GCA_025464695.1 Frankiales bacterium
CTCGACGAAGCCGGTCGAGCCGAAGGCGAGCGTGGCCGCGCGCCGGCACAGGTCCTTGAACTCCGGCGTCGCGTCCTTCTCGACCAGGTACCAGTTGAAGAACTCCATCTCGCCCGGGCCGCGCGGCACGAAGGCGTGCCAGGCGATGACCGCCGCCATGCCCATCGGCGTCGGGACCTCGAGGCAGAAGGTGCCCATGTTCGGGAAGATGCCGCCAACGCTCGGCGGGTAGTCCGCGAGGACCTTCATCTGCTCCTCGGACAGGCGCTCGGGCAGCTTGTCGACCATGTCCGGCGTGAGACCGGGGGGCAGCATGACCTTGAGCTTCTCGAGCGGCGGGAGGGACTGGGCCGCGAGCACGGCCTCCTTGTTGTCCTTCCACTTGCCCTTGCGCCGGTCGATGAGCCTCAGGCCGTGACCGTTGGCGCTGACGTCGATGCCGTACATCGAGCTCTCGTCGCCCTCGGACTGCGCCAGCTCGGTGAGCGACCGGTGCAGCGTCACGGCGTGGTAGCCGTCGCCGGCGTGCTGCTCGCCCGCGCACTTCCAGTTCGCCGGGATGACGAAGCGCTGCGGCGGGCCGAGCACCTCGAGGCCGGACTCGGTCCGGTCGAACATGAGGTCCTGGTAGAACTTGATCTCGCCGAGGTAGTCCGACAGGGACGGCGCCTCGGGGTCCCAGGTGGCGAAGACGAAGCCGGCGTACTGCTCCACGCGCGCCTTGGGCAGGCCGAGCTCGCTCTTCTCGCGGAACTGGCCGTGCATGTTCTCGCGGGCGATGGGCGAGCCCATGAACTTGCCGGACTCGTTGAAGGTCCAGCCGTGGTACGGGCACTTGAACTGGCGCTCGTTGCCGGCGTCCGCGCGGCAGACCATCATCCCGCGGTGCGTGCAGACGTTGAGCAGCACGTTGACCGTGCCGTCCTTCGCGCGCACCACGATGACCGGGTCCTCACCGATCCAGCGGGTGACGTAGTCGTTGGGCTTGCTGATCTCGGTCTCGTGGGCGAGGACCGTCCACGCCTTCGAGAACAGCCGCTTGAGCTCGAGCTGGTAGATCTCCGGGTCGCTGAGGACGCGCATGGAGACCTCGTGGCGCTCGAGGTCGAAGAGGTCGGCGACGGGGGTGCCGTCGGACAGGATGGGTCCGGTGATGCGGTCGAGGTCCTGGTCGATCGTCATGCAGGTCTCCTTCTCGTCGCGACTGGCCCGCCGCGTGCGTCGGGCCGACAGTAACTGGTGGGACGCTTTCTGCCTAGGGTGTTCATGTCCTGGGTCACACCCGGAGGGCCGGGAAGAGCCCTGATGCGGTCCCGCCGAGCACCGCTGCCGCGTCCGTCGGGGAGAAGGCCGCGCGGACGTCGTCCACCCCGCGGAAGAGCGCGCCCCGGAACGGGTAGTCGGTGCCGAGCACCAGCCGCTCCACGCCCACGGTCTCGGCCGCGCAGCGCAGGGCGGGCGGGTGGTAGCTGCAGGTGTCGAGGTGCACGCGGGTCCTGAGGTAGTGCCCGAGGTCGTGCTCGGCCTCGCCCCGCCCGAAGTCCTCGACCCGCTGCAGCACGTACGGCAGGAACCCGCCGAGGTGCGGGACGACGAGCACCAGGTCCGGCACGCGGTCCAGCACGCCCGACAGCGCGAGCCGCGCCAGCGCCACCGTGCTGCTCATGACCGGCGCCAGGCTGGCCTCGAGCATCCACTCGTCGTAGACGGGCGGCAACGGCTCGACCGCGGGGTGCAGCACCACGGGCAGGCCGCGGGCAGCCACGGCAGCCAGCACCTCCTCCGCCGCGTCCGGCGCGACGTCGCGGGTCCGCCCGGTGGTGAGCACCTGCACGCCGGACACGAGCGACGAGCCGCCGCAGCGGTCCAGCTCGGCCAGCGCGAGGTCGCGGTCCGGGAGCGGCAGGGACAGCAGCACCGACAGGCGGCCGTCGCTGCCGTCCGCGGCCTCGAGCAGCTCGTCGTTCGCGGCGCGCGCCACGTCGGCCCCGCCGAACGTCGCTGCCGGCGGCGGCAGGGACACCAGCGAGTGGTCGACGCCCGCCTCCGCCATGTCGTCCAGCCGGCGGTCGGCACGGTTCGCGCTGAGGTCGGGCTGGGAGGCCGACAGCAGCCGGAGCCGGTTCTCGACGGCGAACGACGCCGACCGCTCCCCCGCCTCCAGCAGCGCCCGGCGGTAGGACGGCGGGACGTAGTGGGTGTGGGTGTCGACCACCCGGGGGGTCACGGGCACAGGTCGTGCGAGGCAGGACGCGGCAGCGGGCCGGCGCCCGGCGGCTCCAGGGCCCGCACCGCGCCCTGGAGGCTGACCAGCACGCTCTCGCGGTCCGGGCCGACCGCTGCCGGCACGTCCGTGAAGGGCGGTCCGGGCTCGACCAGGCGCCCCACCCAGGAGCCGCGGCGCTCCTGGAGCTCGACGCGCAGGAGCCCGGACGACGTCGAGACGGTGCCGCTGTCCATGCTGCTCCTCGCTCGGATGAGACAGCCTAGACACTGTCTGTCCCGTTGCACTAGCGTCGGAGCGCGCCGACCCCGGCGCACCACGGACCAGGAGACACGGTGCCCGAGCTCGTCGACGTCCTGTACACCGCCCGCGCCACCGCGTCGGGCGACGGCCGCAGCGGCACCGTCCGCAGCGACGACGGGCTGCTGGAGCACGACCTCGCGCTCCCTGCCGGGATGGGCGGCCCCGGCGGGGCGACCAACCCCGAGCAGCTGTTCGCCGCCGGGTACGCGGCCTGCTTCCACTCCGCCCTCAAGGTCGTGGCGCGCACGGCGAAGGCCGACACGACCGGCTCCACCGTGACGGCGGCGGTCGGCATCGGCAAGCAGGGCGTGGGGTTCGGCCTCACGGTCGAGCTGTCCGTCGCGCTGCCCGCGCTGACACCCGAGCAGGCCTCCGCGCTGGTCGAGCAGGCCCACCAGGTCTGCCCCTACTCGAACGCCACCCGCGGCAACGTCGAGGTCACCCTGTCCGTGGCCGGCACCCCGGCCGGCTGACCGTGGACAAGACGGTGGGCAGCGCCGCCGAGGCCGTGGCCGACATCCCGGCGGGTGCGTCGCTGGCCGTCGGCGGGTTCGGCCTGTGCGGCATCCCGGAGGCGCTGATCGAGGCGCTGCTCGAGGCCGGCGTGGACGACCTGCGGACGGTCAGCAACAACTGCGGCGTCGACCAGTACGGCCTGGGCATGCTGCTCGGGGCCAAGCGGATCAGCCGCACGACCGGCAGCTACGTCGGCGAGAACAAGGAGTTCGAGCGGCAGTTCCTCGCCGGCGAGCTCGAGGTCGAGCTCGTGCCCCAGGGCACCCTCGCGGAGCGGCTGCGCGCCGGTGGCGCCGGCATCCCGGCCTTCTTCACGCCGGCCGGTGTCGGCACGCAGGTCGCCGACGGCGGCCTGCCCCTGCGCTACGACGGCAAGGGCGGGATCGCGCAGGCGTCCGAGCCCAAGGAGGTCCGCGAGTTCGACGGCGTCCGCTACGTCCTCGAGCGCGCGATCCGCACCGACTTCGCCCTGGTCCACGCCCGCTACGGCGACCGCCACGGCAACCTCGTCTACGAGAAGACCGCCGCGAACTTCAACCCCCTGTGTGCCGGTGCCGGTCGCGTGACGATCGCGCAGGTCGAGGAGCTGGTGGAGCCGGGCGACCTGGACCCCGCCCTGGTCCACACCCCCGGCATCTTCGTCCAGCGCGTGGTGCAGGTCGTGCCCGAGAAGCGCATCGAGAAGAGGACGGTGGCCCGTGCTGACGCGTGACCAGCTGGCGGCGCGCGTCGCCCAGGAGCTCTCCGACGGGCAGTACGTCAACCTCGGGATCGGCCTGCCGACCCTCGTCCCGAACTTCGTGCCCGACGGCGTCCACGTCGTCCTGCACAGCGAGAACGGGGTGCTCGGCGTCGGCCCGTACCCGGCCGAGGACGCCGTGGACCCGGACCTCATCAACGCCGGCAAGGAGACCGTCACGGTCCTGGCGGGCGCGAGCTACTTCGACAGCGCGACCAGCTTCGGCATGATCCGCTCCGGCGCGGTCGACGTCGCGGTGCTCGGTGCCATGCAGGTGTCGGCCACCGGCGACCTCGCCAACTGGATGATCCCCGGGAAGATGGTCAAGGGCATGGGCGGCGCGATGGACCTCGTCCACGGCGCCGGACGCGTGCTCGTGATGATGGAGCACGTCGCCAAGGGCGGGGCCCACAAGATCGTCGAGCAGTGCAGCCTGCCCCTGACCGGGGAGCGCTGCGTGCAGCGGATCATCACCGACCTCGCCGTGATCGACGTCGGGCCGGACGGCCTCGTCCTCGTGGAGACCGCACCCGGCGTGAGCGTCGACGACGTCCGCAGCGCGACGGGCCCGGAGTTGCGGGTGGCGCTCTGACGGCCGACGCGGACGACGACTGCCGCCTGTGCGCGACCGCGGCGTCGGTCGACGAGGCGGACGTCGTGCACCGCGGCACGTCGTTCTCCGCCGCCGTCGGCATGGGCGTGCCGGGCTGGGTGCTGCTGTGGTCGCACCGGCACGGCGCCCAGGGGCTGTGGGAGCTCGACGACGCCGAGGCCGCCGAGCTGGGCCTGCTGCTGCGCGACCTGTCCGCCGCGGTCCGCGAGGTGTGCGACGCCGAGCGGGTCTACGTGATGGCGATGGGCGAGCACGCCCTGCACGCCCATGCGATGGTCATGCCGCGCACCGCCGACCTCGCCGCCGAGCACCGCGGGCCGCAGCTGCTCGCCGCGGCCTCGGTGCTCCGCGACCCGGAGCGGGCACGACAGGTGGCAGGACGACTGCGCGCGGCCCTCCCCCGGCGCGACTGACCTGCCCCTCACAGCTCCGTCCCGCCGCCGGCGGGACGAACCGCACCACTCTCCAGGAGGACCCCGTGTCCGGTCTCGACACCAGCCAGGCCATCACCGACGCCGCCAGCCTGCACTCGGAGGAGTACCACGTGCACAGCCTCCCGGAGGCCGAGCAGGCAGCGGTGCACGACGAGGCGGCGGCCTCGGGCCAGCCGGACGCGGAGGCGGAGCCCGCCTCCTGAGCGGTCACATCCCGCGGACGACCTGGCGCTCCCCCACGGGCTCCAGGCCGTAGAACGCCTCCTCGTTGACGGCGGTGATGGCGACGGTGCTGTGCCGGTCGCGCGCCTCCAGCAGCAGGGCCAGGCGCGCCTGCGAGGCCGAGGCCCGCTCGGTGTCGCCGGCCTGCTCGAGGGCGGCGACCCGCTCCTGCTCCTCGCGGATGGCGATCGCGAGCCGGTCCGACACCTGCGTGAAGGTCAGGAGGTCGTGGTCCTCCTCCTCGACGACCTCCTCGACGTGGTCGGCCTGGGGGGTGGTGTCGTCGACCATCTGGAACCTCCTGCGGAGATGACTGGCGGGTGTGCTGAACAACATATACGTTAGGTGTCTCAACCGCTCCGACTGGAGGCATCCCGTGCCGCTGCAGGACCACATGAAGATCGTGTCCGTCGACGACCACGTCATCGAGCACCCCCGCGTCTGGTCGGACCGGCTGCCGACCAAGCACCTCGGGTCCGCCCCACGGATCGTGGAGACCGACAAGGGCCACCACGTGTGGGTCTACGAGGGCACGGTCTTCCCCTACATCGGGCTGAACGCGGTGGCCGGCAAGTCGCCGGAGGAGTTCGGCATGGAGCCGGTGCGGTACGAGGACATGATCCCCGGCTGCTACGAGCCCGACGCCCGGGTCAAGGACATGGACATCGACGGCACCTGGGCCGCCCTGTGCTTCCCGTCGTTCCCGGGCTTCGGCGGCGGTGTCTTCCAGCGCGCCAAGGACAAGGACCTGGCACTGCTGTGCATCCAGGCGTGGAACGACTGGCACATCGACGAGTGGTGCGGGAGCCACCCCGACCGCCTGATCCCGCTGGGCATCCTGCCGGTCTGGGACGTCGAGCTGGCCGCCAAGGAGGCGCAGCGCATCGCCGCCAAGGGCTGCCGCACCGTGAGCTTCCCGGACAACCCCATCCCGCTCGGCCTGCCCGGCTTCCAGGGCGACCACTGGTCGCCGCTGTGGAACGTGCTGGAGGAGACCGACATGCCGGTCAGCCTCCACTTCGGCTCCGGCGGCTTCGTCCCCGGCTTCCCCTTCACGACGCGCACCGGCACGGTCGGCCGCTCCTACGACGGCCCCGCCAACGACACCCCGTTCGCCGTCGCCATCTCCCTGTTCGCCACGAACCTCATGTGGACGACGTCGGAGATCCTGTTCTCCGGCAC
>JAODNQ010000012.1 GCA_025464695.1 Frankiales bacterium
CGGGGACACCACTGCTTGGGCCCAGCGACGTTGATCGCTACGTCTAGAACGTGACCCCGTCGGTCGCTGGAGTCTGCTGTCGGCTGGTGGGGTGTCGCGCCTCGAGCGCTGTCCATTAGGTCGCCGCGCAGCCTCCTCGGCTCGACCTGCCAGACACAAGGAGGGGACGCCTTGGAAGAGATCTTCTGCGGGATCGACTGGGCCGAACGTCACCACGACGTCGCGATCGTGGATGAGCAGGGCCGGCTGCTGGCCAAGCGCCGGATCAACGACGACCTCGACGGCGTCACCGACCTGACGGTGCTGCTCGCCGAGCACAGCGGCAGCGACACGTTCGTGCCGGTCGCCGTCGCGATCGAGACCGACCGGGGCCTGCTGGTCGCGGCGCTGCGCGCCGCCGGGCACCAGGTGTTCGCGATCAACCCCAAAGCCGTCAGCCGCTACCGCGATCGGCGGGCGGTGTCGGGCGCGAAGTCCGACCCCGGGGACGCGCTCGTGCTGGCGGATCTGCTGCGGACCGATCGGCACGCTCACCGGCCGCTACCGGCCGACACGAGCGAGCTCGCCGCGCTGCGGGTGCTGGCCCGGGCGCACCAGGACGCGGTCTGGCACCGGCAGCAGACCGCGAACCGGCTCCGGTCGCTGCTGCGGGAGTACTTCCCCGCTGCGCTGCAGGCCTTTCCGGACCTGACCAGCCGCACCGCCATGGTCGTCCTGGCCGCAGCGCCCACGCCGGCCGCAGCGGCCCGGCTGACCCGGGCCAACGTCGTCGGCCTGCTGCATGCCGCCGGCCGCGGCACCCGGCCATCTGACGCCGCCCGGCTCGTCGAGGTCTTCACTGCCGACCAGCTGCGCCAGAGCGAGCCGGTCGAGCAGGCGATGGGCACCGCTGCGGCCGCGCTCGTGGTCGCGCTACGCGGCGCCGACCAGGCCGTCCGCGACCTTCAGAAGGCCCTTGAACCGTCTTTTGAGCACCACCCGGACGCCGAGATCATCGACAGTCTTCCCGGACTCGGTCTCGTCCTCGGCGCCCGGGTGCTCAGCGAGTTCGGCGATGACCGCACCCGCTTCGCCGATGCTGCCAGCCGCCGCAACTACGCCGGCACCAGCCCCATCACCCGGGCCTCCGGCCGCAGCCGCAGCGTCCTGGCCAGGCACGTCCGTAACAAGCGGCTCGCCGACGCCTGCTACCTGTGGTCGTTCAGCGCCCTGACCAAGAGCCCCGGCGCCCGGGCGTACTACGACGCCCGACGCGCCGCGGGCGACAACCACAACGCCGCCCTACGACGCCTGGCCAACAAGCTCCTCGGCCAACTCCACCACTGCCTGCACACCCGCCAGCCCTACGACGAGACCCTGGCCTGGGCCCCACGAGCAGCGAGCTCACCGCAGCTTGACGCGCTACAGGCGTGGGGTGTCTAGACGGACACGTGCTCCCGGGTGGCCGCGGTCACAGGCGCGGCGGTCTGCTGCCCTGTCGCGAGGCCCCCGAGCCACACGGAGAACCAGCCGATGCCGGCGCCGGCGACGTCGTCCAGCAGGTAGTGCCAGCCGAAGTAGACGGTCGAGAGCACGGTCAGGACCAGGTAGACCCACATGCTGACGCGGATCCAGGCGGCGAGGCCCATGCGGGAGGCGACCAGCGCGGCGGTCAGGACGATGCCGACGTGCAGGGAGGCGAACGCGCCGATGCCGTGGATGACGTCGGTGGCCCAGGGGTCGGTCAGCACCTCGACCCGGTTCTGCAGCAGCGTCTCCTGCAGCGTCGTCACGCCGGTGACCGGCAGGTCGCTGAACAGCCCCGGCCGGGCGTACACCGGCCCGAGGGTCGGGATCAGGTAGTAGCTCGCGCCGCCGACCGCCCAGCAGATGCCCATGGCCGTGACGTACCAGGCCCCGCGCGCGGAGTCGCGGCTCCAGACCAGGCTGGCGCCGAGCGACAGCGGCACGAAGAACAGGAAGGCGACGTAGACGATCGCGAGCAGCTGGGCGGAGACACCGGTGCCCAGCAGGGTGTGGAGCACGTCGGAGGGTGCGTGGCCGAAGGCGAGCGCGCGGTCGAGCCGGAGCATCCAGCCGTCGTCCAGGCTGTCCCGGGCGAAGGGCACGTAGCTCTTGATGTTGCGGTAGGCCACGTACGTCACGTAGAAGCTCAGCAGCCCGACGCCCACCAGGACCAGGCGCTCGGCGGACCAGCGGTCGGCGACGACCTGCCGGTAGGCCGGCCGCAGGCCGCCCGCCTCGCGCCGGCGCCACAGGGCGCGGGGCACGATGTCGCAGGCGAGGAAGATCAGGACGATGGCCGGGAGCCGGACGTACGCCGGTCCCGCGACCCCGTCGGGGTCGCGCAGCGGCAGGTCGAGCAGGGCGGCACCCATGACCATGGCGGTCGCGCTGAGACCGGCGACCACCACCGAGGCGGTGTAGGGCCGCGCGGCCGAGAGGTCGACGGACATACGTGGAGTGTGCCCCAGGTGACGCCTTCATGACCCTCGGGTGACGGGCGCGTCGGAGGGTAGGGCGGTGCTGTTGCCCACAACCGGGCTCCCGCCCTCCCGGCAGGAGCCCGCGCCGCACCAGGAGGACCCATGAGCACCGCCCCGTCAGACCGTCCGGCGTACGACGCGCGCACGGGCGACGGCGACCCGCTGCACGACCCCGCGGCCGTCGGCGAGACGAGCCACGAGCAGCCCGACGGCGACGGCGGGGCGGTCCCGCCGCAGGAGGCGGAGAAGGCCTCCCAGCACCGCGGCTGACCCTCCGCGGGCGCGCCGGCAGCACCGGGCTCAGCGGCGGACCCAGACCTCCACGAGCCCGGTGCGCCGGCTGACCGCCACCCGCGAGTACCCGGCCTCGAGCTGCGCCAGGGCCGGCGCCGCGAGCGCGAGCTGCCGGGCACTGGCCCGCCGTCGCCCCTCGACCACGACGACGTCGACCACGGGTGCCGTGAGGTCGACCTGCGACGGCACCTTCCACAGGCCCTGCCCCGAGGGGTCGACGGCGTGCCGCGGGTCGGCCTCCGGGCGGAAGCGGGTCGGGAAGTAGTCGAGGACCGCCTCGTAGTGACCCGCGTCGACGCTGGAGCGCAGGACGGCGACCCGGCCCAGCTCGTGCCGCAAGGCGTCCCGGTAGGGGTTGCGGACGTCGCCGCCGCCCGGCGGGTCGCGCCACAGCTGCAGCTTCACCATGACGCTCCCGGTCGGGACGGCGCCCGCGACCGAGAGCAGCTCGGTGACCTCCCGCTGGTACCGCGCCTCCGTCGGCGCCCGCAGCACCCCGACGGCCACGGCGGCTCCGAGGACGGTGACCACCGCGGCCCGGCGGACCGCGGGCCGTGGCGGCGGCCCCGCGGCCCACAGCAGGAGCAGCAGCGGGGGGAAGAGGCTGAGCCGGTCGTTGAGGAAGCCGTAGTCGGGGCCGTACCGCTCCGGCGAGAGCAGGTACCAGGCCGTCACCAGCACCCCCGTGACGGCGAGGGCCTGCCGCTCGGGCCCGCCCTCCCGCCGGCGCAGGGCGGCCGCGGCGAGGGCCAGCAGGACGACCGCCACGGCGCGGGCGGCCCACACCTCGCGCGCGTCGTAGGCGACCAGCGGCACGCCGAGGCCGAGCAGGCCCCGGACCAGGTCGCCCAGCGGCGCACGCTCCGACGGCCCCCGTGCCGCGGCGTCCGACAGGGCGAAGCGGGCCGTGAGGACGAGGACGGGCAGCGCCGCGAGGGCGACCGGGAGCAGGTGCCGCCGCAGGGCGCTCCCCCACGGCAGCTCGGCCGCCCGCACCCGCGTGGCGACGAGCACGGCCACGAGCAGGCCGGCGACGAGGAACGGCAGCAGGTGCGCCGACCACGTGAGCAGCAGCAGCACCGCGAGGCCTCCCACCGCCCGGCCGCTCCAGCCGTCGCGCTGCCGCAGGGCCAGCCCCACGACCAGCAGCGCGAGCGCCAGCCCGAGGCAGAGGTTGTAGAAGCCGTAGGTGAACAGGTAGTGCGGGGTGAAGGGGACGGCGACCACCGCCAGCCAGCCGGCCTGCCGGTCGACCCCCCGCAGGGCGTACCGCAGCGCCAGCGGGAGCAGCACCACGTAGGACGCGACCAGCGCCTTCTCCGCGCCGTCGGGGCCGAGGACCCGCAGCAGGCCGGCGAGCAGCAGGCTGGCCAGCAGGTTGGGCACCGGGGTGAGGTCGATCCGGTAGAAGGTCTGCAGGAAGGCGTCGTGCGGGTGCGCCAGCACCCAGCCACCGGCGAGGTGGGCCGGCCCGTCGACCGTGACGACCCGCGGCAGCAGCGCCAGCACGAGCAGCTCGACGACGACGGCCAGGACCAGCGGGACGTCGGCGCGCTGCAGCCTCACGCGCTCCTCATGCCGCGGTGCCTGCCGCGACCCGGTCGGCGACCTCCGGGAGCACCTGCCCGAGCGGTGCGTCGACCCGCAGCGTCGCCTGCCGGTCGCCCCGGGTCGGGCCGGCGTTGACGACCGCGACCGGCAGCCCGAGCTTCGCGGCCCGCAGGACGAACCGGTACCCCGACATCACGGTCAGGCTGCTGCCCAGCACCAGCAGGGCCCGGGACGCTTCGACGAGTGCGAAGCAGCGCTGCACCCGGTCCTTCGGCACGGTCTCCCCGAAGAACACGACGTCCGGCTTGAGCACGCCGTCGCAGACCTCGCACGGGACGACGGTGAACGCCTCGAGGTCGGCGTCGGGCAGCGCGACGTCGCCGTCGGGGTGGACCGCGAGCACCTCGGCCGTCCAGCCGGTGTTGGCCGCCTCGAGCCGTTCCGCCAGCCGTGCCCGGGGGCTCCGGGTCCCGCAGGAGAGGCAGACGACGGTGTCCAGCCGCCCGTGCAGGTCGACCACGTCGACGGCACCGGCGGCCGAGTGCAGCCCGTCGACGTTCTGCGTGACCACGCCGTCGAGCAGCCCCTGCCGCTGCAGGCGGGTCACGGCGAGGTGGCCGGCGTTGGGACGCGCGTCGCCGATCGTGCGCCAGCCCAGGTGCGAGCGCGCCCAGTAGCGGCGGCGGGCGACCGGGTCACCGGTGAAGACCTGGTAGGTCATCGGGCTGCTGGGGCGGGCCGCACCCGTCGGGCCCCGGTAGTCGGGGATGCCGCTCTCGGTCGACAGTCCCGCGCCGCTGAGCACGACCACTCCCCCGCGACCGACGAGGTCGGCGAGGGCGTCGAGGCCGTCGGGGGCAGGGGCGGCGTCCATCGACGTGGAGGCTAGGCCCAGCGCCCCGCTCCGGCGTCCCGACGGCCCGCTGCCTACAGCGGCGTGATCCACGCCAGGTACACGACGCGCCCCGTGCCCGAGGTCACCGACTCGATGAGGAAGCGGCACTCGACCTCGACGCCGTCGGCGCGCAGCACCGGCAGCGTCAGGTCGACGCCGAGCGCGCGGGCGTCCCCGGTGCTGAGGTGCCTCGAGAAGCCGGCCACGTGCGCCTCGCGGAAGCGCGGCGGGACGATGGCGACGACGCGACGGCCGACGAGCTCCTCCGCGGACCAGCCGAGGGTGCGGGCCAGCGGCTGCGACAGCGCGAGGATGCGGTTGCTCTGGTCCACGGCGATGACGCCGACGTCCGACCCGCTGATCCTGCCGGCGTCCCAGTCCAGCGGCAGGTCGCACCGGTCGACGGCGTCGGCGAAGCGGTCGTCGGCCGTCCCCGGCCACCGGGCGGCGGGTGAGCCGGCGAGCTGCGCGATGACCTGCTCCGCCGCCCAGTCGCGCACCGCGATGATCTCGGGCAGACCGGGGCGCACCAGGAGCAGGTCGGCCCGGGCGAGGGTCTCCGCCTCGTCGAGCGCGTCCTGCATGGCCGCGAAGCTCGCGGCGCGGTCGGCGGCGACGTGCAGGCACAGGTCCAGCAGCTGCGGCACGGCCGGCAGCGCTCCCGGGTGGTACTGCGGGAGCGGCACCGACACCTCCCCCCGGTCCCGCGCGCCCTGCACCGCCGCGTCGACCGCGGAGCTGATCGTGTAGCGGGCGGCGTCGGCGGCGGACAGGTCGGCGCGGACGGTCGCGCCGCTCAGCTGCAGGAGCGCGAGCTCGCGGAGCAGGGCGTCGTGGTGCTCTCGGGCGGCCAGCCACAGCGTCGGCGGCAGCCCCCGCAGCAGGACCTCGACGCCGACCTCCGCGTCGCCGTCTCCGGCGTCGCCCCACGCGGAGAGCAGGTCGTCCTCCGACATCCCGGCGTCGGCCGGGTCGTCGCCGACGCACGCCCAGACGGTCTTGCCCTCGGCGCCCCGTGCCTCGACACCGTGGTCGAGCGACAGCGCGGCCACCAGCTCGAGCCCCCGGCCGGTGGTGGCGTGGTCGTCGTAGTCGCGCCGGGACGGCAGCGTGGGGTTCGCGTCCCGGACCTCGATGCGGACGTGGTCGGCCCGCACGTCGACGGCGACCTGCACCTCCGTGTGCGCGTGCAGCACCGCGTTGGTGACGAGCTCGCTCACGACGAGCTCCGCGGCGTCGACCCAGGTGTCGCGGCCGACGCTGACCAGCGCGTCGCGCACGTGCCGACGTGCCTGCCCGACCCCGGCAGGGCCGGCCTCGAGGACCAGCGCGGGCAGGTGTCCTTGTCGCACGCCGACCTCTCCGCTCCCCGTGCAGACCTGTCGGCAGCCCCGTCAGGGCTCGTAAGGGCTACCCCCTCAGCGGCGGGACAACCCTCACGATCCTCGCGTCTCCGGACGTCTGCTACCAAGGCGAGGAGGGCGGACCCGGGCAGGGCCACGGCGAGAAGTCGGAGGCTGCCGACCCGGCTGTACTGTCCCGGCATGGCACCCCTCGGCGTTGCCGTGGGCGCGCGACCCGACCTGCTCGGGCTGCAGCAGCCGGCGCGGACGGCCGCCGTCGAGAGACTGGTCGCCAGCGGTCCGGCAGGAGCGCGCCTGGACCGCCTCGTCGCCCTGGCGGCACGGCAGGCCCGCACGTCCCACGCGCAGGTGAGCCTGCTGACCGCCCGCCAGCAGGTCCTCGCCGCGGCGCACGGCGCCCCGCTCGACGGGTCAGGCCGCAGCAGCCCGCTCGAGGACAGCCTGTGCTCGGTGACCGCGGCGTCCGGGCGCCCGCTCGCGGTCGACGACACCTCGCAGCACCCGTGGGTCCGGGACCTGCCGCCGGCGACGTCCGGGCAGGTCGGCGCCTACCTCGGGGTGCCTCTGGTGAGCGCGGAGGGCCTCGTGCTGGGGGCGCTGTGCGTGCACGACCAGGCTCCCCGCGCCTGGACGGAGGCCGACGTCCGGCAGCTGACGGAGCTCGGCGTCGTCGTGGCGGAGGAGCTCGACGAGCACGCCGCGGTGAGCACCGACCTCGGCGTCCGCGCGCGCGTGGCCGCCGACGCCGCGGAGCTCGGGACGTTCGTGTTCCACCTCGGCGAGCAGCGGCTGGACTGGGACGAGCGGATGGCCGGGCTGCACGGCTACTCCCTCGCGACCTTCGACGGCAGCTACCAGGCCTGGGCCCGGACGGTCCACCCCGACGACGTTCCGCCCGTGGTCCAGGCGCTCGAGCAGGCCCGCACCCTCCTGGGCGAGATCGTGTGCGAGTACCGGGTGGTGCGGCCCGGGGCGGACACCCGCTGGGTCCGGCTGCGTGGCCGCGTGCTGCCGGACATGCTCGGCGCCCCCGCCTTCGTCGTCGGCGCGGCCTACGACGCCTCCACCGAGCGGAACCTCCGCGACGAGCTCGGGCGGCTCATGGAGACGATGCCGTCGGCGCTCGTCCGGTTCGGCCGCGACTGGCGGTTCACCTACGTCAACGCCGACGCCGAGCGGATCTACGGGCGCACCCGCGAGCAGCTGGTCGGGGCGACGATGTACGAGGCGTTCCCCGAGGTCGCGGGCACCGCGTTCGACACCACCTACCGGCGCGTGATGGACGGCGGGGACCCGGAGAAGCTCGAGGCGTACTTCCCGCCGCTGGACGCCACGTTCGAGGTCCACGTCTGGCCGGACGAGCAGGGGCTGACCCTGTTCTTCCACGACGTCAGCGACCGCGTCCGCAGCCAGGACGCGCTCGAGCACGCGAGCGAGCGGCTCGCGCTCCTGGCCAGCGGGGGCGCCCGGTTGTCCCGGACCCTGCAGCCGGCGCAGGTCCTCGGCGTCCTGGCCGACGTCGTCGTCCCACAGCTCGCCGGGTCGATCGTCACGGCGGTGACGCCGGCGGTCGCCGAGGCGCTGGGGCTGGCGCCGATGGCCGACCCGGAGCAGCTCTACATCGCGACCGTCCGGCACCGCTCGTGGGGCCCCGAGGCGGCGCCGGACCTGTCGCGGCGCCTGACGCCGGCGCGGAGGACAGCGGACGCGGGGCTGCGGCTGGCCGCCCGCACGGGCCGGGTCCACGCCCTGGAGAGCGTCCCCGAGCAGCTGCCGGCCGACCGGGGCGCGGCCGACGGCGCGGCCGTGCGGCAGGAGCGCCCCTGCAGCGGGCCTCGGCTGAGCGTGCCTCTCGTCGCCCCGGCGGGGGTGCTCGGTGCCTTCACCGTGGTCAGCGACGACGACGCCCCGCTGGACGAGCTGCTGCTGCTCGACCTCGCCAGCCGCGCGGCGGTGTCCCTGGACAACGCCATGACCTACGCCCGGCAGCACCGGGCGGCCACCGTCCTGCAGGCTGCCCTGCTGCCGGCGACCCCGACCCGGGTGGGCGACGTGCAGCTCGCCACCCGCTACGTGCCCGCCGTCGCGGAGGCGCTGGCGGGTGGCGACTTCTTCAAGACCGTCCAGGTCGGGCGCCGGCTGGTGTGCGCGCTCGGCGACGTCATGGGCCACGGCACCCCGAGCGCCGCCCGGGCCGGCCAGCTGCACGGGCTGGTCGCCGCCCTGGCGCTGCAGGGCCTGACCCCCGGCGCGCTGCTCGGCCAGCTCGCCGCCGGCGTGGACCAGATGCTCAGCCTGGAGCTCGCCACGCTGCTGGTCTGCTCCTACGACCCCGACACCCGGACGCTCGTCGCCGCGACCGCCGGCCACCCCCCGCCGCTCCTGGTGCCGTCGGCCGGGAGGCAGGCGGACTACCTCGACGTCGTCCCCGGCGCCCCCCTGGGGGTGACTGCCGACACCTACCCGGAGACCACCGTGGTGCTGCCGGCCGGCACCGCCGTCGTCCTGTTCAGCGACGGGCTGGTCGAGCGGCGCGGCGAGAGCCTGACCGACGGCCTGGAGCGCCTGCGGTGCGCGGTGGACGGGGGCCTGACCCCGGACGGGCTCGCGGACCGGCTGTGCGACCGCCTGCTCAGCGCCGGGGGGAGCGACGACGACGTCGCCCTCCTGGTCCTCACGCACCCCTGACGTCGCCGGCACGCGCACGCGAGCGCACGCGTGGTCAGAGGTTCGACTGCTCCACCGGGACCCCCGTGGGCAGCTCGGCTGCTGCCCCGCCCTCCGGCACGTCGGCCACCGCGGGGGCCGGCAGGCCGAGCGTGTAGGCCGTCATCGACAGCGACCCGTACGCGTAGCCGTCGACCATCACCTCCGTGCGGGGGTCGTCCGCCGCGGCCGCCAGCCCGGCGAGGTACAGCGCGGGCAGGAAGTGGTCCGGTGTCGGGACCGCCGACCGGTAGTCGGGGTGGGCGTCCATGCGGGCCAGCTCGGCGGGGTCGGTGAGCATCCGCTCCTTCGCGTCCTCGTCGAAGCGCTGCGCCCAGTCGTAGCCGTCGTCGGCTCGGCCGCGGTCCATGCCCCCGAGGTTGTGCACGACGTTCCCGCTGGCGAGGACGAGCACCCCGCGCTCGCGCAGCGGGGCCAGCCGAGCGCCGAGCTCGAGGTGGTAGGCCGCGGGCTCGAAGGCGTTCACCGACAGCTGCACCACCGGGACCGCGGCGTCGGGGAAGGCGTGCACCAGGACCGACCAGGTGCCGTGGTCGATGCCCCAGGAGTCGACGTCCGCGCCCACCCAGGTGGGGTGCACGACGTCACTCACCTCCTCCGCCAGCTCGGGCAGCCCGGGCGCCGGGTACTCGACGTCGAACAGCTCCTGGGGGAAGCCGTAGAAGTCGTGGATGGTGCGAGGGCGGGGCATGGCGGTGACCGCCGTGGCGCCCACGTACCAGTGGGCCGACACCACGAGGACCGCCCGCGGGCGGGGCACGGCCTGGCCGAAGGCGCGCCACGCGCTGGTGTAGCGGTTGACCTCGAGGGCGTTCATCGGGTTGCCGTGGCCGACGAAGGCGGCGGGCATCAGGTCGGTCACGGGGTGCTCCTCGGGGAGGGTCTGAGCCGGGCGGCCGGGGCGACGAGGCCGTCGAGCAGGCGGTCGGCCAGGACCCCGAGCTGCGCGACCTCCTCCCGGGTGAGCCGGTCCAGGACGAGCCGGCGGGCCTCGGCGACGTGCCCGGGCGCGGTCCGGCGCAGGACGTCGCGGCCGGCGGGGAGGAGCTCGGCCAGCTGCCCTCGCCGGTCCTGCGGGTCGGCGACCCTCCGCACCCAGCCCTTCTCCTCCAGGCTGCTGACGGCGTGGCTCAGCCGCGACTGGCTGGTGGCGCTGTGCCGGGCCAGCTCGCTCATGCGCAGCCGCCCCTCCGGGGACGCGCTGAGCATCGCGAGGACCTGGTAGTAGACGTGGCTGACGCCGGCGTCGTCGCGCAGCTGCTTGTCCAGGGCCTGCGGGAGCAGGTTGACCAGCTGCACGAGCGACAGCCAGGTCGCCATCTCCTGCTCGTCGAGCCAGCGCGGCTCCGGGCTCCCGGGCTCTCCCACGCCGACGAGCGTGTCACGCCCAGCGGTCAGGACGCCGCCTGTCCCACGAGCCGGGCGGTCCCGGAGCGCAGGTCGGTGGCGGGGCGCCCGAGCAGGCGCTCGAGGTCGGTCGGGTCGCCGTCCAGCTCGCCCCGCGCCGTGCCGGCCTCCAGGGCGGTGACGAAGCCGGCGGTGGCCTCGTCGAGCCCGGCGGCCAGCAGACCGGCCCGGAAGTCCTCCAGCGGGACGTCGCGGTACGGCAGCTCCGTCCCGGCGGCGTCGCCGAGGGCAGCGGCGAGCTCGGGGAAGGTCGCCGGGGGGCCGGCGAGCTCCAGGACGCCCTCGTCGAGGTCGCCCAGCAGGGCCGCCGCGGCCGCCTCGGCGTAGTCGGCGCGCGGAGCCGCCGCGACCCGGGCCTCGCCCGCTGCCCCGACCACGGCGCCGACCTGCCGGTAGGTGGCCAGCTGGTCGGTGTAGTTCTCGAGGTACCAGCCGTTGCGCAGGACGACCGCCGGGACGCTGCTGTCGCGCAGGACCTGCTCGGTGAGGCGGTGCTCCTCGGCCAGCGGCATCGTGTTCGTGTCGGCGCGCAGCAGGCTGGTGTAGACGATCCGGCCGACGCCGGCGGCCTCCGCGGCCTCGACCACGTTGCGGTGCTGCGGACCGCGTCGCCCGACGGCGTCGCCGCTCACCAGGAGCAGCCGGTCGACCCCTCCGAGCGCGGCCCGGAGCGCCTCGGGCTGCTCGTAGTCGGCGACGCGGACCTGCACCCCGGCGTCAGACAGGGCGGCGGCCCTGCCGGCGTCGCGCACCACGGCGACGACGTCGCCCGCGGGCACGCCGCGGTCGAGCAGCGCGGCGACGACGAGCCGGCCGAGCTTCCCGGTCGCGCCGGTGACGGCGTACGTGGTCACGGCTGGGCACCGACGGTCTTGACGGCCGACACCTCGAGCTCCAGGGTGATCTTCTCGCTGACCAGCACGCCCCCGGTCTCGAGGGCGGCGTTGAAGGTGACGCCGAAGTCGCTGCGGTTGATCGTGGTGCTGCCCTCGAAGCCGACCCGGACGTTGCCGTACGGGTCCTTGGCCGCGCCCTGGTAGACGAACGGGACGGTGACGGTGCGGGTCGTGCCCTTGATGGTGAGGTCGCCGGTGACGGCGTAGACGTCGTCGCCGGTCTTCTCCACGCTCGTGCCCCGGAAGACGATCTGCGGGTGGGTGGCGGCGTCGAAGAAGTCGTTGGTGCGCAGGTGCTCGTCGCGCTGCGCCTGGCGGGTGTCGATGCTGGCCACCTCGATGGTGACCTGCGCGCTGCTGCGCGACGGGTCGGCGAAGTCGAGGACGGCGCCGCCCTCGAAGGCGTCGAAGCTGCCGCGGACCTTGGTCACCATCGCGTGGCGGGCGACGAACCCGATGCGGCTGTGGGTGGGGTCGAGGACGTAGGCGCCCGACAGGTCGGCGGGCGTGAGGGTCAGGGCGGGAGCGGTCATGGCGTGTCCTCCGGGGTTGGTTGAACTCTCAAGCAGGACCCTACGCCGGGTGCTTGAAGTGTCAAGCACCTGTCCGTGTCCGAGGATGGCGCGTGGACCTCTCCCTCGCCGGGCTGCTCGACCTGCTGCTGTGCTGGGCAGCCGGCGAGGTGCTCTCGGACGTGCTCTCCCTCCCGCTGCCCGGGCCCGTCGTCGGGCTCGTGCTCCTGCTGGGGCTGCTCGCCGTGCAGGGCGGCGCCCCGCGCAGCGGACAGGCCGCCGACCTGCTGCTCCGGCACCTGGGGCTGCTGTTCGTCCCCGCCGGCGTCGGGGTCGTGACGTACCTGGGGCTGCTGCGCGACGAGGCGCTCCCCGTGGTGGCCGGGCTGGTCGTGCCGCTCGTCGTCGGCCTCGCCGGCACCGGCCTGGCGGTCGAGCACCTGCTGCGCCGGCGCCCGTGAGCACCGCCCTCGCCCTGGCTGGGACGGTGGGTGCGTACCAGCTCGCCCTGGTCCTCGCGGCGCGCCTCGGGCGGCCCGCCCTGCTCAACCCGGTCCTGCTCGCCGTCGTCCTGGTCGGCGGGACGCTGCTGCTGACCGGCACCGACTACGACGACTACTCCGCGGCGGCGCAGCCCCTCTCCGTCCTGCTCGGCCCGGCGACCGTGGCCCTCGCCGTCCCCCTGCACCGGCAGCGGGCCCGGGTCCGCGCCGCGGCGGTGCCCCTGCTCGCAGGTCTCGTGGTCGGCGTGACAGCGGCGGTCGGCACGGCCCTGCTCGTGCCCCGGCTGCTGGGCGCACCCGAGGTGCTCGTTCTGTCGCTCGCCCCGAAGTCGGCGACCACCCCGGTCGCCATCGCGCTGTCCCAGGACGCCGGCGGCTCGCCCGCGCTGACCGCCGCGCTCGTCATCCTCACCGGCATCGGCGTCGCCGTGGCCGGGCCGTGGCTGCTGGACCTGCTGCGGGTCCGCGACCCGGCCGCCCGCGGCTTCGCGATGGGCATCGCCGGGCACGGGATCGCGACCGCGCGGGCGCTGCAGGACGGCGAGCAGCCGGGCGCCTTCGCCGGTCTCGGGATCGGTCTCGGTGCCCTCGGCACGAGCGTCGTCCTACCGGTCCTGCTCCTGCTCTCCCGCTGAGCTGCTCAGCGCTGACGCGCCCCGGCGGACGCGCGCCGGACCGTGCGGCTGCGGAACGCCTCCGGCAGGGCCTCCGTCCCGTCGAGCTCGCGGACCTCCTCGACCGTCTGCAGCAGGCGGTCGTCGAGCAGGGCGGCGTCGTCCTCGCGGGCGCCGCTGACGTCCACGAAGACCTGCACGACCTCCGGCCGTGCCGCGACCAGCTCCGCCTCGACGTGGGAGCACAGGTCGCGCACCTGCTCGGACGTCAGGGCGTCGGACACCCGCACCCGGGCCGCCACGAGCACAGCGGTCGGACCCAGCTGCATGGTCAGCAGGTGCGCCAGCACCTCCACCTCGGGGTGCCGGGTCAAGACGTCGTACGCCGCCAGCCGGACGGCGGGGTCGGCCGCCTCCCCGATCAGCAGCTCCTTGGTGTCGCGCCCGAGCACCACCGCGACGTAGGCCAGCAGCGCGGCGATGGAGAGCGAGGCGACGCCGTCCCACAGCTGGTCGCCGGTGACCTGGTGCAGAGCGGTGCCGGTCAGCGCCACCAGCACGCCGACGACGGCCACGGTGTCCTCGCTGGCGACCGTCTTGACGGTCGGGTCGGGGCTGCGGCGCACGAACGCCAGCGGACGCCGGCCGCTCGCCGCCGCCTCCGACCGGACCTGCTTGAGCGCCTTGCCGAGGGACGCGCCCTCGAGCGCCAGCGACACCAGCAGGACGGCGTAGACGACGAGGAACGAGCGCGCCGACGGCACCTCGTCCTCGGTCCCGCGCAGGGCCTCGACCCCCTCGTAGGCCGAGTAGCCGGCGCCGGACACGAAGATGCCGACGGCCGCCAGCAGCGACCAGAAGAAGCGCTCCTTGCCGTAACCGAAGGGGTGCGTGCGGTCGGCGGGCCGGTCGGCCTTGCGCAGCGACAGCAGCAGGAACACCTCGTTGAGGGTGTCGGCCACCGAGTGGGCCGCCTCGGCCAGCAGCGCGGCGGAGCCGGTGAAGATCCCGCCGACCGCCTTGGCCACCGCGACGGCCAGGTTCGCGGCCAGCGCGGCCAGGACGGTCCCTCGGGTCTCGCTCGCCATGCCGGGCGCCCTACCCCCGGACGGGCTGTCTACGGTTGCTGCGCCCCCCGTGTGTGTTGAGAGAAGGAGTCCTCGTGGTCCGCGCTGCTGTCCTGTCCGAGCCGGGGGCGCCGCTGCGCCTCGCCGACCTCACGCTCCCCGACCCCGGTCCGGGACAGGTGCGCGTGCGGCTGGCCGCCACCGGTGTCTGCCACAGCGACCTCTCCCTCGCCCGCGGCCGGCTGGCCCAGAAGACCCCCGCGGTGCTCGGTCACGAGACCGCCGGCACGGTCGAGGCGGTCGGGCTCGGCGTCACGTCGACCACCGTCGGCGCCCGCGTCGTCCTGTGCTGGGCCCCGCCGTGCGGCGAGTGCTGGTTCTGCACCCAGGACGAGCCGTGGCTGTGCGAGCGCTCCTCCGACGCCGCCTCCGCCCCGTACGGCAAGGTCGACGGCGCCGACGCCTACCCCGGCCTGTCCACCGGCGGGTTCGCCGAGAGCACCGTCGTCTCCGCCCGGGCGGTCATCCCCGTGCCCGACGCCGTCCCGCTCGAGCACGCCGCCCTCGTCGGGTGCGCCGTCATGACCGGCGTCGGCGCGGTGCTCAACACCGCCAAGGTCAAGCCCGGGCAGAGCGTGCTCGTGGTCGGCCTCGGCGGCGTCGGGCTGTCCGTGGTGCAGGGCGCCCGGCTGGCCCAGGCCGGGGAGATCATCGTGGTCGACCGCTCCCCCGAGAAGCTGGAGCTGGCCCGCACGATGGGCGCCACCCAGGTGCTCGAGGCCGGCGGCGCGCTGAACAAGCAGGTCCGGCCGCTCACGGGCGGCCGCGGCGCCGACCACGCCTTCGACTGCGTCGGCGTCGCCGACACCATCCGGGCCTCCTGGGGCGCCACCCGCCGGGGCGGCGTGACCACCATCGTGGGCATCGGCCCGAAGGAGCAGCAGGTCTCGTTCAACCCGCTGGAGCTGTTCCACTTCGCCCGCACCCTGCAGGGCTGCGTCTACGGGTCCACCGACCCGTTCACCGACATCCCCAAGGTGCTCGCGCACGCCGCCGCCGGGGAGCTCGACCTCGGCGCCCTCATCACCAGCCGGATCGGGCTCGGCGACATCGAGAGCGCGTTCACCGAGATGGAGGCCGGCACCGGCGCCCGCGCCGTCGTCGTGCTGGACGAGCAGGCGGCGCGCTAGTGGACCTGGGCCTGCGCGGCAAGGTCCTGGTCGTCAGCGGCGGCTCCCGCGGGCTCGGGCTCGCCACCGCCCGCGCGCTGCGGGCCGAGGGCGCGGAGGTCGTGATCGGCTCCCGCTCGCCCGAGGCCGCGGCCGCCGAGCTGGGCGTCGTCGGGGTCCCGCTCGACCTCGCCGACCCCGGGTCCGCGCAGGCCCTCGTCGACGCCGCCCTGCAGGCCCACGGGCGGCTCGACGGCGCCCTCGTCAGCGTCGGCGGGCCGCCCGCCGGCACCGCGCTGGGCCTCACGGACGCGCAGTGGCAGGGCGCGTTCGACAGCGTCTTCCTCGGCGCGGTCCGGCTGTGCCGCGCCGTCGTCGAGGCCCTGCCGCCCCAAGGCGGCGCGCTCGCGCTGGTGCTGTCGTCGTCGGTCAAGTCGCCGATCGGCGGGTTGGCGGCCAGCAACGGGCTGCGCCCCGGGCTCGGGATGCTGGCCAAGACCATGGCCGACGAGCTCGGGCCGCGCGGCGTGCGCGTGAACGGGCTGCTGCCCGGGAGGGTCGCCACGGACCGGCTCGTGAGCTGGACGGGCCCGACCCGGAGGTCGCTGCGCGCAACGCCGCCGCCATCCCGCTGCGCCGCTACGGCGACCCCGACGAGTTCGGCCGCGTGGCCGCGTTCCTGCTGTCGCCCGCCGCGTCCTACGTCACGGGGGCGATGGTCCCGGTCGACGGCGGCGCGCTCCGCGCGCTCTAGCGGGTATGCAAGAGGCATGAGCGACAACACCAGCAGCCACCCGGGCCTCGGCGAGGGCACCGACATCTCCGTGTCGACCTCCGACGACCACAGCGACGCCCCCGTGCCCGCCAGCCTGGACCCCCAGCAGCGCCGCGACGACGACCTCGGGGCGGGCGACGGCGTCGACGACGTCCAGCCGGGCGGCGCCGGCTGAGCGCCGAGCCCGACGGCGAGGCGCTCGACACCGCCGTCCGCCAGCTGTTCGGCGACCGCTGGGCCGCGACCGGCGTGCTCGACGACGTCCTGGTCGTGGCCGTCGCCGGCGTGACCGACGACGACGTCGCCCGGTTGCAGGGGCTGGTGCAGGGAGCGGGCGTCGTCGACGTCGGGGCGTCCCGGGCGGACCTCGAGCGCTGGATGGACGCCGTGGAGCAGCAGCTGACGGCGACCGGCGAGCTCGCGGGCTTCCTGCAGATGGCGCCCGACGGCTTCCGGTCGAGGATCGCCCTGGTCGTCGACGCGCCGGTCCCCCTGCTCCGGGCGTGGGCCGCGGAGCACCTGCCCCCGGGCGCCCTCGAGGTCACGGAGGAGGGCGGCCCGCCGCCCGCGTGAGGCGGCGGGCGGCGCGGGCTACGCGGCCGGTGTCTCCTCGCGGGCGAACTGCGTGCGGTAGAGCTCCGTGTACAGCCCGCCGGCTGCGAGCAGCTGCTCGTGCCGGCCGTGCTCGACCACCCGCCCGTCCTCGAGCACCAGGATCTGGTCGGCGCCCCGCACGGTCGACAGCCGGTGCGCGATGACCAGCGACGTCCGCCCGACCAGCGCCGTCTCGAGCGCCCGCTGCACGGCCGCCTCCGACTCGCTGTCCAGGTGCGCGGTCGCCTCGTCGAGGACGACGACCCCGGGCGCCTTGAGCAGCAGGCGGGCGATCGCCATGCGCTGCTTCTCGCCGCCGGACAGCCGGTAGCCGCGGTCGCCGACGAGGGTGTCGAGCCCGTCCGGCAGGGTGCGCACGAGGTGCCCGACCTGGGCGGCGTCGAGCGCGGCCCAGAGCTCGTCGTCCGTGGCGTCGGGGGCGGCGTAGACCAGGTTGGCGCGGATCGTGTCGTGGAACATGTGCGCGTCCTGGGTGACCACGCCGACGGTGTCGCGCAGCGACTGCTGCGTGAGGTCGCGGACGTCGAGGTCGCCGACGAGGACCGCGCCGCTGTCGACGTCGTACATGCGCGTGACGAGCTGGCTGATGGTCGTCTTGCCGGCCCCCGACGGGCCGACGAGGGCGATCAGCTGCCCCGGCTCCGCCCGGAACGAGACGCCGTGCAGCACCTGCGCGGACGGCGCGCTGTCGAGGACGGCCACCGACTCGAGCGACGCGAGCGACACCTGCTCCGCCGTCGGGTACGAGAAGACGACGTCGCGTAGCTCGACCGAGGCGGCGCCCTTCGGCAGCTCCACGGCGTCGGGCTTCTCCGCGACCATCGGCTCGAGGTCGAGCACCTCGAAGACCCGCTCGAAGCTGACCAGCGCCGTCATGACGTCGACCCGGACGTTGGACAGGGCGGTCAGCGGCCCGTACAGGCGGGTGAGGTAGGCGGCGAGCGCGACGACGGTGCCGACCTTGAGCGAGCCGGAGGCCGCCAGGGACCCGCCGACGCCGTAGACCATCGCGGTGGCGAGCGCCGCGACCGTGGTCAGGCTGACGAAGAAGACCCGGCCGTACATGGCGCTGGTGATGCCGATGTCGCGGACCCGGCCGGCCTTGTCGCGGAACGCGCTCTCCTCGGCCTCGGGCCGGCCGAACAGCTTGACGAGCAGGGCGCCCGAGACGTTGAACCGCTCGGTCATCGTGTTCGTCATCTGCGCGTTGAGCTGGTACGACTCCCGCGTCAGGGCCTGCAGCCGGGTCCCGATGAGCTTCGCCGGGATGATGAACACCGGCAGCAGCACGAGCGACAGCAGGGTGATCTGCCACGACAGGATGAACATCGCCGTCAGCGTCAGGACGACCCCGATGGCGTTGCTGACGACGCTCGACAGCGTGCCGGTGAACGCCGACTGCGCGCCCAGGACGTCGTTGTTCAGGCGGCTGATGAGGGCGCCGGTCTGCGTCCGGGTGAAGAAGGCGATCGGCATGCGCGAGATGTGGGTGTAGACGGTCGAGCGCATGTCGTAGATCAGGCCCTCGCCGATGCGCGTGGAGCACCAGCGCGACCACAGCTGCAGGACGGCGTCGAACAGGGCGAGCCCGGCGACCAGCAGCGCCAGCGCGACCACGAGCCGCTGGTCCCCCGTGCGGGGCGGGTCCTGCCCGATGCCGTCGTCGATGATCTTCGCGAAGATCAGCGGGTTCGCCACGGACACGACCGCGGCCACCACGATGAGCGCGAGGAACACGGTGAGGTCGCGCTTGTAGGGGGCGGCGAAGCGGGCGATCCGCTTCACCGTCCCCGGCGCGAGCTTCTTCTCGGAGACGGCGGGGTCGCGGCGGAACGACCTCATCATCGACATCTGTGCCACGTCCTGCATGAGGACTGCAACAGCGGCTAGAAGGCGTTGATGCCCGTCAGTGCGCGCCCGATGATGAGCTTCTGGATCTGCGAGGTGCCCTCGTACAGGGTGGTGACCCG
>JAODNQ010000039.1 GCA_025464695.1 Frankiales bacterium
AGCCTGGCGGCCGCCGGCGCCGAGCTCGAGGCGGCGGCCGGGCGGACGCCGGTGGAGGGCCCGTCGGTCACCGTCCGGCTCGACGACGCGCCGCGCACGGAGAGCCCGCCCCCGGGGAGCGTGCCGGACGACCTCGTCGTCCACCAGCAGGACGTGCAGGCCGTCGTCAACGCGCTGTGGGCAGGGGGGGCCGAGGCGATGACGCTGATGGGCCAGCGGGTGGTCTCCACCAGCGCCGTCCGGTGCGTGGGGAACACGCTGATCCTGCACGGGCGCGTCTACAGCCCGCCGTTCGTCATCACCGCCGTGGGCGACCCGACGAGCATGCGCGAGTCGCTCGACCTCGAGCCCGGGGTGCAGCTGTTCCTGGAGTACCGCGACCGGTACGGCCTGGGCTACACCGTGAGCAGCGCCGCCCGCACGGTCCTGCCGGCCTACGACGGCCCGCTCGAGCTGCCCGCCACCACCGGGACGCCCGGTGGCTGACGTCGTCCGCACCGTGCTGCGCGGGCTGGGGCAGCTGCTCATCACGGTCGGCCTGGTGATCCTGCTGTTCTGCGTCTACGAGCTCAAGATCACCAACATCTACACCGGGCACCAGCAGGAGGCCCTGGCCGACGACCTGCGCGACACGTGGGCCCGGCCCGTGGTCCCGCCGCGTCCGGGCGCGACGGCGGCGCCGGCCGTGACGCCGGTGGCACAGGGCGACGGCCTGGCCGTGATCCGGGTGCCGCGGCTCGGGCGGGCGTGGGCCAAGGTCGTCCTGGAGGGCGTCGGCGTCCCCGACCTCAAGCGCGGGCCCGGCCACTACCCCGGCACGGCCCTGCCCGGCGAGGTCGGCAACGTCGTCGTGAGCGGGCACCGGACCACGTACGGCGCCCCCTTCGAGCAGCTCGACACGGTCCGGCCGGGCGACGCCGTCGTCCTCGAGACCCGCGACCGCTGGTTCACCTACCGGGCCACCGGAACGCTGATCGTGGAGCCGACCGCCATCGAGGTCACCTACCCGGTGCCCGGGCGGCCCGGGGTCCGGCCGCGGGAGCGGCTGCTGACGCTGACCACCTGCAACCCCAAGTACTCGGCGCGGCAGCGGCTCGTGCTGCAGGCCCGGCTCGAGGCCACCCTCGCGAAGGGCCCGGGCGTGGTCCCGCCGGCCCTGGCCGGGGGCTGACGTGTACGTCTGGATCTGGCGCCACCTGCCCGGACCGCTGCCGGTGCGGCTGCTGCTGACGGTGCTCCTGCTCGCCGCCGTCGTCCTGCTGCTGTTCTTCGTCGTCTTCCCTGCCGTCGAGCCGCTGCTGCCGTTCAACGACGTGACGGTCGAACCGTCCGGCTGACCGTGCGACCATCGCCCGCCCGCCAGAGCCCGCGCAGCCCGAGACAGCTGGAGGTCCCGCCGTGCCGCCCGCCCGCCGACGTCGCAGCCCCGCGGCCGGCCCCTCGCCGTACGACGCCCGCCCCTGGCTGAGCTCCTACCCCGAGGGCGTGCCCGCCGACTACGACGTGCCGGTGGTGCCGGTGACCCGGCTGCTCGACGACGCCGCCGCGTCCTTCCCGGCGGGCCGCGCCCTGCTGTTCCTCGGCACCACGCTGACCTACCGCGAGCTGCGGACCCAGGTCGACGCCTTCGCGAGCGGGCTGCAGGGGCTCGGCGTCGAGAAGGGCGACCGGGTCGCGCTGGTCCTGCCGAACTGCCCGCAGAACGTCATCGCCTTCTTCGCGGTCCTGCGGCTCGGGGCCGTCGTCGTGCAGCACGACCCGCTGTCCAAGGAGGCCGAGCTGCGGCACCAGCTCGCCGACTGCGGAGCCCGCGTCGTCGTCTGCCTGGACCGGGTGCAGCCCACCGTGGCGGCGGTGCAGGCGCAGACGTCGGTGGAGCACGTCGTGGTCACCAGCCTGGCCGACTACCTGCCGGCGTCGGCCCGGCTGCGGCTGCGGCTGCCCCTGCGGTCCGCCCGACGCCGTCGGGCCGAGCTGGTGGCGGACCTGCCGAAGGGCGCCCGGGTCCGGCGGTTCCTGGAGCTGGTCTCGCTGAGCACCCCGGCCCGGCAGGTGGCGGTCGACCCGATGACCGACCTCGCGCTGCTGCAGTACACGGGCGGCACGACCGGCCTGCCTCGCGGCGCGCGGATCACCCACCACAACCTGGTGGCGGACACGTACATGAACCGGCTCTGGGACGTCGAGGCGACGGCGGGCAAGGAGACGACCCTGCTCGTCCTGCCGCTGTTCCACGTCTTCGGGCTCACGGTCGGCATGCTCGGCACGGTCCTGCTCAGCGGCACCCTCGTGCTGCTCCCCCGGTTCGACGTCGACGCCGTGCTCGACGCCGTCGAGGTGCACCGCCCCACCCTGTTCCCCGGCGTGCCGCCGCTGTTCCGCGCCCTGGCCGACAGCCCGAAGACCCGGGGGCGCGACCTGCGCTCCCTGCGGCTGTGCCTGTCGGGGGCGATGCGGCTGCCCCCGGAGGTCCAGGAGCGGTTCGAGGAGGTCACGGGCGCCCGGCTGGTCGAGGGGTACGGCACCACCGAGACCTCGCCGACCACCCACTGCGGGCCGACCACCGGCGAGCGGCGGCCGGGCAGCATCGGCGTGCCGCTGCCCGGGACCCGGGTGAGGCTGGTGGACCCCGACGACGCCTCCCGCGAGGTGCCGGTCGGCGAGCCGGGCGAGCTGGCCGTCGCCGGGCCGCAGGTGTCGGCCGGGTACTGGGACGCCGACGCGCCGGACCGGCGGGCGCCCGCGGACCTGCGGACCCCCGACGGCCACCTCCTGCTCGGGGACATCGCGGTGATGGACGCCGACGGGTGGTTCACCGTCGTCGACCGCAAGAAGGAGCTGATCATCACCGGCGGGTTCAACGTCTACCCGTCAGAGGTCGAGGCCGTCCTGGCGCAGCTGCCCGGCGTGGTCGAGGCGGCGGTGGTCGGGGTGCCGGACCGGCACCGGGGCGAGACGGTCACGGCGTTCGTCGTCGCGAGCGACCCCGGCCTGACCGCCGAGGACGTGCTGGCGCACTGCGCGGAGCACCTGACCGCCTACAAGGTCCCGAAGGCGGTCGCGCTGGTCCTGGAGCTGCCGCGCTCGCGGGTCGGGAAGGTGCTGCGCCGCGTCCTCGCCGACCCGGAGCGGGCGGACGCCGAGCAGCCCGTGCGGCCGGCGTCGACGCCGGGCGGGCGGGTGCGGACCACCGCGCCGCGGGACGAGGACCTGCCGACCGGGCCCGGGCCCACGCCCCGGGAGGCCGACCCGGGCCCCACCACCGGCGACCGTCCGGCCCCCGCTCGGAGCAGCGGGGGCACGCGGCCGGCCCGGAAGGCGACCCCACCCCGCAAGCGCGCGCCGTAGCCTCGGAGGCATGGCACGCGTCCTGGTCGTCGACAACTACGACAGCTTCGTCTTCAACCTCGTGCAGTACCTCGGGCAGCTCGGCGCCGACGTCGACGTGAAGCGCAACGACGAGACCGGCCCGGACGACCTCGACGGCTACGACGGCGTCCTGCTGTCGCCGGGGCCGGGCACGCCCGAGGACGCCGGCTGCAGCGTGGCCATGGTCCTGGCGGCCGAGGAGCGGGGCACGCCCCTGCTCGGCGTCTGCCTCGGGCACCAGGCGATCGCCGTCGCGCACGGCGCGGTCGTCTCGCGCGCCCCGGAGCTGCTGCACGGCAAGACCAGCGAGGTCGTCCACGAGGGCGCGGGCGTGCTGGCCGACCTGCCCGACCCGTTCACCGCGACGCGGTACCACTCCCTCGCGGTCGAGGAGGGCACGCTGCCGCCCGAGCTCCAGGGCACGGGCCGGACCCGCGGCGGGGTGGTGATGGCGCTGCGGCACCGCGACCGGCCCGTCGAGGGCGTGCAGTTCCACCCCGAGTCGGTGCTCACCCAGGGCGGCCACCTGCTGCTCGCCTCCTGGCTGCGGCAGTGCGGCGACGACGCCGCAGCGGCCCTCGCCCCCGCGCTGAGCCAGCGGGTCGAGGACAAGCGGCTCGCTGCGTTCGGCTAGACCGCTGGCGCTGAGCGGCCCTAGGCGGTCGGCTGCGCCGTCGGCTGCACGGACGGCGGCGGGACGGGGTCCTGCGTCGGCGCGGTGGTGGGCTGCTGCGGCGTCACCGGCTGCGGCGCCTGGGTGGGCGGCGGCGGCGGGGGCACCTGCGACACCCCGATCCGCACCACGGACGAGCGCTCACGGGTGCCACCGCTCGGGTCCTGCTCGATGACCCGCCCGGGCGGACCGGGGTCGTCGACGGGCTGGACCGCGACGGAGAGGCCCGCCGCCCGCAGCTTCCCGACGGCCTCGTCCTGGGCCAGCCCCCGGACGTCCGGCACCTCGACGCGGCCGCTCGCGACGACGAGGTCGACCGACCGACCGGCCCGGATCGCCGTCCCGGGCTTGAGGTCGACGGTCCGGTCCTTGGCGTCCTTGCCGGTGACGGCCAGGACCTGGCCGGGCGGGATGTTGCCGTCGCGGAAGCTGACCTCGCCCACGCTCAGCCGGTAGCGCTCGAGCAGCGCGGCGGCGGCATCCCGGTCGAGCCCGAGGACCATCGGCAGGGCGGTCAGGTCGACCCCCTTGCTGACGACGAGGTCGATGCTGCCGTCGCGCGGGACGACGATGCCGTCGTTCGGCGTCTGGCCCAGCACGGTGCCCGCCGGCTTCTCCTGGAACTCGAACCGCACCTGGCCGACCTTGAGGCCGGCGTCGGCGAGCTCGCTGACGGCCTGCTGCTGCGACAGCCCGACCAGCTCCGGTGCCGGGACGAGCTCGGAGTCGCTCGCCAGCAGCCCGCGCACGAGCAGGGCGGTGAACAGCAGCAGGGCGAGCAGCACGGCCCCGAAGACCGAGTAGACGACGGCGCGCTTGGTGGTGCTCGGCTCGATCCGGCGCCGGCTGGTCGACGCGGCCGGGACGATCGTCGTGGCCCGCGTCCCGGAGCTGTCCTCGACGAGGACGGGCGTGGCGGCGACCGGCTCGCCCGCCGCCGCCCGCAGGAGGTCGTCGCGCATGTCGGCGGCCGACTGGTAGCGGTTCGCCGGGTTCTTGCTCATCGCCTTGAGGACGACGGCGTCGACGTCGGGCGACAGCGACGCGTCGAACGCGGTCGGCAGGACCGGGTCCTCGCGCACGTGCTGGTAGGCGACGGCGACGGGGCTGTCGCCCGTGAAGGGCGGCGCGCCCGTGACGAGCTCGTACAGCAGGCAGCCGGTGGAGTAGAGGTCGCTGCGGGCGTCGACGTGCTCGCCGCGCGCCTGCTCCGGCGACAGGTAGGCGGCGGTGCCGATGACCGCGGAGGTCTCGGTCATCGTCATCGCGGAGTCGGCGACCGCGCGCGCGATGCCGAAGTCCATGACCTTGACGCTGCCGCCCGGGGTGAGCATGACGTTGCCGGGCTTGACGTCCCGGTGGACGATCCCGGCCTCGTGGGCGACCTGCAGCGCACCGCAGACGTCGGCGACGACCTCGAGCGCCCGCTGCGGCAGCAGCCGGCCCTCCTGCTGCAGCACCTCGCGCAGCGTCCGCCCCTCGACCCGCTCCATGACGATGAACGGGACGCCGGCGTCGTCGGTGCCGGTGTCGTAGACCGAGACGATGGCGGGGTCGTTGAGCGACGCCGCGGCCTGCGCCTCCCGGCGGAAGCGGGCCTGGAAGGACGGGTCGCGGGCCAGCTCCGGCCGCAGGACCTTGAGCGCGACGGTGCGGCCCAGCCGGACGTCGGTGCCCTCGAGCACCTCGGCCATGCCGCCGACGCCGAGCAGCGGGCCGAGGGCGTAGCGGCCGCCGAGCAGCCGCACGGCGGTGCCGTCGCCGGTGGGGGTCGAGGGCGGACCCAGGGGCGTGCTCACCGTCCCCGCCCCCCGCTCTCTCGACCCTGGCCGCCGGGCACCACGTGGACGAGGATCTCCTCGCCTGGCACGAGCGGACCGTCCGGCTCCAGCCTGCTGACCGTACCGGGGGCGCCGTCCTCGCCGTCGACGACGGGCCGGAAGGTCAGGCCCCGGCGGGCCAGGGCGTCGCGGACCACGCTGTAGGGGCGGCCGAGGAGCGGCTCCCCGCTCGTGACGACCGCCACGCTGCTGCCCTCCGGGGCTCGCGTGCCGGCGTCGGGGAGGGTGCGCACGACCCGGCCCTCGGGCACCTCGGCGTCGACCTGGGTGCGCCAGCGGACGCTGAAGCCGGCGTCCAGGAGCAGACGCTGCGCCTCGACCGCCGAGGACCCGGCCCGGACCTGGGGCACCTCCACGCTCCTGCCGCTCCCCGCGAAGAACGCCCGCGCGGCGACGGCCACCAGCACCACGAGCAGCAGCGGCAGGGCGAGGCGCAGGGCGCGGGAGTGGGGGCGGTGCAGCAGGGAGCGGACCGGCGGCGCCGCCCGGACGCCGACCAGGGCGC
>JAODNQ010000055.1 GCA_025464695.1 Frankiales bacterium
GACAGCACCACCTGGCTGAGCACCAGGGCGTAGGTCGGGTCGACGCCGACCGCCAGCACCACCACGGCGGGGGCGAGCGTGACGCCGCGCCGCACCAGCAGGGGGACCTCCATCCGCAGGAAGCCCTTCATGACCACCTGGCCGCTGTAGGTGCCGACCGAGGAGGCCGCGAAGCCCGAGGCGAGCAGCGCCAGGGCGAAGCCCAGGGCGGCGCCCCGCCCGAGCTGGTCGTCGAGGCCGGCGTAGGCCTCCTCGATCGTGTCGACCTGGCTGCCCTCGAACAGGGTGGCGGCCAGGACGAGCATGGACAGGTTGACCGCCCCGGCGATGAGCATCGCGATCGGGATGTCGACCTTCTGGGCGGACAGCAGCGACCGCCGCCCCGCGGCGTCCAGCGGCCGGGCCCGCAGCCCCGTGAGCGAGGCGTGCAGGTAGATGACGTGCGGCATGACGGTCGCGCCGAGGATGCCGCAGGCGAGCAGCACGGTGTCGGTGCCCTGCAGCCGCGGGACCAGGCCGGACGCGACGTCGGACACGTCGGGCCCGCTGCGCAGCAGGTCGGCGAAGAAGCCGAGCAGGATGACGGCCAGCATCCCGACGACGACCTGCTCGTACGGCCGGTGCCCCCGCCCGGTCAGGGCCAGCATGGCGAACGCGACGACGCCGGTGACCACACCGCCGAGCAGCAGCGGCAGCCCGAACAGCAGGTTCAGCGCGAGCGCCCCGCCGAGCACCTCGGCGAGGTCGGTGGCCATGGCGACCAGCTCCGCCTGGACCCACAGGCCGTGCGTGACCGGGCGGGGGAAGTGGTCGCGGCAGTTGCGCGCGAGCCCCCACCCCGTGGCGATCCCGAGCTTGGCCGACAGGTACTGCACGAGCACCGCGAGCAGGTTCGACGCCACGATGACCCACACGAGCAGGGTCCCGTACTGCGCCCCGGCAGTGATGTTGGTGGCGAAGTTGCCGGGGTCGACGTAGGCGACGGCGGCGACGAACGCCGGCCCCAGCAGGGGCAGCACCCGGCGCAACGCCCCGCCGGAGGTGGCCGCCAGGGGACGCCGTACGACCTCCTCGTCCTGCAGCACGGCCCCAGCGTGCCCGACGACGGCCCGCGGCGCACGCACGCCCCCGGGCCGGCCCTACCCGAGCAGCAGGTACAGCCCCGTCACGGTGAACGCCACCATCACCAGCAGCAGGGGGTACTGCGACGTCCGGGCCTTGAGCCCGTGCGTCAGCCGGACGGCGCGGTCGTGGGCCAGGACGACGCCGAGGACGTGGCCGACGACGATCGCTCCCACCTGCACACCCGCGATCGTCCCGGGGGAGACGGCGCCGTAGTCGATGGCGTTGTCCGCCGTGCCGAACAGGTCGCGGCCGGTCTGGAAGGGGTCGCTGGCGAGGATCCAGGTGAGCTGCCCGTCGAGCAGCAGCAGGGAGAAGTAGTGGGCGACGGCGTACCCGACGGCGATGGGGACGACGGAGTGCGCGTACTGCGGGGGGCCGTCGCCGCTGCCGGAGATGCGGCCCGCGAGCGCGGTCGCCCCGGCGTACAGCCCGCCGACCGCCAGCACCGACAGCAGCAGCCCGAGGGTCGCCGGACCGACGGCGGTGTCCCCCGCGATGCCCGGTCCGGTCTGCCACCACTGCGTCCGCGTGACGCCGTCGAAGGCGGTGGTCCCCACGAGGCCGACGACGAAGGCCGACAGCCCCGGCAGGACGGGCAGCCCGTCGACGCCGTCCAGCGGGTTGCGCACCACGAGGCGGCCGTCGCTGCGTCGGCCGAACGGCGACAGCCGCCCGACGACGGTGCTGTACGCCTCGAAGGCGTCCCCGCGGGCGAACCAGTCGGGGCCGAACCAGAGCGCGGCCACCAGCTGCACGACGGCGTAGACGACGAGGAACAGGCCGACCGTCGTCGGGCGGGAGCGCTCGGGGTAGGCGAGCTCGAGCCAGGCGTAGACGAGCAGGGCGCCGGCGGCCGGCCACATGCCGAGCCGCTCGAGCACCCGCTCCGCGGGAGGCGGACCGGCCAGCGGTGCGAGGGCGGCGTGCAGCGTCCGCAGCGGGTTGACCCGCTTCCAGACCGGGCCCAGCAGCAGGCTGACCGGCACGAGGCCGACCCAGAACGTCACGTAGAAGGCGTAGACGCCGAGGTTCTCCGGCGGCTGCACCGGCCCGGTGAGGGCGACCACCACGACCAGCCCGGACAGGGCGAGGACGACGAGGCGCAGCACCCAGGTGAGGACCGGGCTGTCGACGACCCGCTGCACGGCCTCGGGCAGGGGGCGGCCGGCGTCGTCGCCGCGCAGGCGCGAGCGCGGCCAGAGAAGGCCGAGGGCGGCGAAGCTGACGAGCACCGCCAGGGCGGCTCCCGCCAGCGCCAGGCCGAGCGGCACCGGCAGGTCCGAGCGGGTGCCGACGCCGTGGGCGAGCACCGGGCCGGCGTAGGGGGTCACGGGCAGGTCACTGCACCGCGAGGCGCGTGAGCGGCAGGCCGGCGCCCTCGAGCTCCACCTCGAACACGCCCGGCCGGTCCGCGATGAACTCGAGGACCGCGGGGGAGCCGACGGAGGTGGTCTGCATCAGGTCGTAGCCGTGCAGGTGGACCTCGTCCGCGACGTCGGCGAGGACGGTGATCCGCACGCGCGCGCCCTCCTCCACGGACACGCGACCCGTGTCGCCCGTGACCTTGCCGCCCGCCACCGTGAGGGAGACCAGCTGCGCCGACTCGGTGTCGGCCTCCTGGCCCGCCTCGGCCGACGGGGCGGCGCTCGACGCCGGGGCCGGGGCTGAGGCGGCGGCCGAGGGCGCGGCCACGGTCGAGGGGTCGTCCTCGCCGCACCCGGCCAGGGCCAGCGGCAGCAGCAGGGCGAGGGCGGCGGTGGCGAGCCGCAGGGGCGGGCGCACGCGAGAAGACGTCACGGCGGCGATCGTGGCACGCACGCCGTGAGGTCTCGGTGAGCCCGCTACGGTCCGGCGGTGGACGACGTGCGCACGGTCCAGGGCTCGATCGAGGTCGCCGCGACCCCCGAGGCGGTGTGGGCGCTGGTGAGCGACCTGCCGGGCATGGGGCGGCTCAGCCCGGAGGCCACCGGGGGGCGCTGGGTCAAGGGGGGCGGCCCGGTGGTCGGGGCGGTGTTCCGGGGCAGCAACGCGCAGGGCCGGCGCCGGTGGAGCACCACCGCGACGGTCGTGGAGGCGGAGCCGGGCCGCGCGTTCGCGTTCGAGGTCAGCTCCCTCGGGCTGGCGGTAGCGCGGTGGGCCTACGCGCTCGAGCCGGTCGCGGGCGGCTGCCGGGTCACGGAGACCTGGCACGACCGCCGCGGGCGGCTGATCGAGGTGAGCGGCGCGCTGGTGACCGGCACCCGCGACCGCCGCGGCTTCACCGAGGCGTCCATCGCGCAGACCCTGGCGAGCGTCAAGGCGACGCTGGAGGGGTAGTACAGAGAGTGTCCGTCTCGCCACGCTTCGTGGCAGGATGAGCGTCAGGAGGTGGCGGTGACGACCACGGCACGATCGGCGGGGCCCCGTGCCACGCGGGTCCTCGCTGTCGCCACGGCCGGCCTCGTCGTCCTGGGCAGCGGGTCTGCCGCCGTGCTGGTCACAGCGGCCACGCACACGGGAACCCCTGACCGGGCCGTCACCGCGACCGCTCCTCCCCGGGCGCTGGTGTTGGGCGGTCTGCCCGACACGCTCGTCGTCCCCGGCTCGGCCCTGTTCACCGGGGAGCCGGCAGGCCGGACGCTCGCCGGGTCCCGCGGGTCCCGCGGCTCCCTCGGCTCCCTCGGCTCCCTCGGTGCGGGAGGCCGCGCGGCCGCCCGAGCTGTGGGGGCCCTCGGGACTCCGGTCGTCCGCAACGCACTGCTCCCGGTACCGACTGCTCCGGGCGCCTCTGCGCAGGTCCCGATGGCGGCGCCCTCCCGGGTGACCGCCGCGCTGGCGAGCGGCTCGACCGTGGTCGCCCTGCCGGTGCTGCTCCCGGTCCCGGTCGTCCCCGCGCTGGGGCCCCCGGCGGTGCCCGCAGCCGTCGACCCGGCAGCCGTCGTCGGTCCGGTGCTGCCGGTCGTCGGTGGTCCGGTGGCCGGGGCGGCTGCTGTGCAAGCGGTCCAGCCTGCGGGCCGGTCCCCGAAGGCGGCAGCGAGAGCGGCCAAGGCGACGGTCAGGGCGGCGGCCCGTGCGGCGCGGGCGCGGGCGCGGGCCGGTGCGCGGGCGATCGGCACGCAGCTG
>JAODNQ010000063.1 GCA_025464695.1 Frankiales bacterium
GGGCGGCCTGGTGGACGCCGGCGGCTCCTCGACCGGCAGCGCGGGCGCCTCGTCCTCGGCCGGCTCGTCGTCGGGCGGCGGTCCGGCCGACCCCGTGCCCGGCTCCACGCCCGACCCCTCCACCGCGGTCGAGATCGGCGGGCCCCCGTCGGTGGCGACGCCCGAGGCCGCCACCCCGCCGTCGGGCGGGAGCGCGCTCGCCGGCTCCTCCGCGGCCGCCCCGTCCGGTGCCGACAGCGGGACCGCCGTGTCGCCGCCCGCCCCCGGTGAGGCCGCACCCGCGGGCTCGGCGCCGTCGCCCAGCTCGCCGACCGGGTCGGACAGCGCGCCCGACGCCTGAGGCACGTCCGGGAGGACAGTTCTGGGGCGTTCCCGGAACACGTCCCCCCGGTCTGGGGTTCACTACGGGTGCCGACCCGATACATGGCCCCCGGTCCCAAATCAGTCCCCTCGAGGGACACACCGCCGTGAGGCGACCTGACGGGAAGGCAGGCGACGGCCGCTCCGGGAGACCGGGGCGGCCGTCGTCCTTCCCGAGCTGCGCTGCCTCCCCGCTCTCCGCCCTGGCGGCGTCCCGGAGGCACGACCGGACCCGCGACAGGAGCCCCGTGACCGACCCCGACCGCCGTCCCGGCAAGTGCCGACCGCTGCCGCCGACCGTGGTGGACGGCCGGGCAGCCACCGAGCCCGAGGGCGCCGACGAGGCTGCGCTGCTGCGCCGGCTCGACGCGGCCCTGCGCGACCTGCCCGACGACCAGCGGACCGCCGTCATCGCGTCCTACGCCTACGGCGAGGGCGTGGTCGGGGCCGCGGTCGAGCTCGACGTCGAGACCGGGGCGGCGCACACCCTCGGCGAGACGGGGCTGGCGGCGCTCCGCACCGCGCTGCGCGAGGACGAGGACTGAGCGGTGGCCGAGGTCGCCTGCACGTCCTGCGGGCGCACCGCGGGCGAGCCGCCGGCGACGTGGTCGTCGGAGGTCACCGTCCGCGGCACCACCTGGCTCTGCGAGGACTGCACCCGGCAGCACGTGCGGGCCATCGAGGCTCGGCTCGACGAGACCTGGTGGTGAGACGGCTCAGCGGTCGCTGAGCAGCGTGTCGTCGGGCGGCGGCATCACCACAGCGGTCTGCTCCGGCGTAGGCACCCCGGCCGGCGGCGCCGCGCGGCGGGCGGACGCGGCAGCAGCCTCGGCGGCGGCCGGCGAGCCCGGCGGCGCGAAGCCCGGCTGCCAGCGCGCCATCTCGTCGCGGAACGGGGCCTCGCCGGCGAGCTGGCACAGGACCCCGATGGTCCCGAGGGTCACGCGGTGGATGAGCAGGTACGCCGGCGGCAGGTTCAGCTGCCGCCCGAGCGCGGCCGCGGGGGAGCGAGGGTCGGCCAGGCGCACCGCCTCGGCCCGCAGCCACTCGCGGGTGAACCGGAACGTGTCGGCGCGCACCGGCTCGAGCAGCGGCAGCAGGTAGGACAGGACGGCCTCGGCGTCCAGCACGGTGCCCGGCTTGACGAAGCCCTCGGCGGTCAGGGCCTGGAGCACCCCCTGCGCGTCGCCGTCCAGGGCGAGACGGGTGATCCGGCCTATCGGCTCCGGCGACCCGTCGGGCAGGCGGGCGACGGCGCCGAAGTCGAGGACCCCGAGCCGGCCGTCGGGCAGCAGGCGGAAGTTGCCCGGGTGGGGGTCGGCGTGCAGCAGGCCGGCCAGGACAGGGCTGGAGAACAGGAACCGGGCGAGCAGGACGGCGGCCCGGTCCCGCTGCTCGGGCGTGCCCTCGCGCACGACCGCCGACAGCGGCGTCCCGTCCAGCCACTCCGTGACGAGCACGCGCTCGCTCCCGGCGACGACGCTCGGCACGACGACCTCCGGGTCGCCGGCGTAGGCGTCCGCGAAGGCCTGCTGGCTCTCGGCCTCGAGCCGGTAGTCGAGCTCCTCCGCCACGCGCTCGCGGAGCTCGGCCAGCAGCGGCTTGACGTCGAGCCCGGGGCTGAGGACCGAGAACGCGCGGGCGAAGCGGCTGAGCTGCTTCAGGTCGCCCAGCAGGGCAGGGCCGGCCCCCGGGTACTGGATCTTGACGGCCACGGTCCGGCCGTCGGCCCACACCGCGCGGTGCACCTGTCCGATGCTGGCGGCGGCGGTCGGGGTGTCGTCGAAGCTCTGGAAGCGGTCGCGCCAGTCGGCGCCCAGCTCCTCGGCCAGCACGCGGTGGACGGTCGCGGCCGGGAGCGGCGGGGCCGCCTCCTGCAGCTTCGTCAGGGCGGCCCGGTACGGGGCCGCGACCTCCTCCGGCAGGGCGGCCTCGAAGACCGACAGCGCCTGCCCGGCCTTCATCGCCCCGCCCTTGAGCTGGCCGAGCACCTGGAAGAGCTGCTCGGCCGTCCGGGCCTGCAGCTCGGCGGCCACCGCCTCCGCGGGCTTGCCGCCGATCCGCTTGCCGAGCCCGAGCGTGGCCCGTCCGGCGATGCCCAGCGGCAGCGTCGCGAGCTTGGCGGTCCGGGTCACCGCACGGCGGGGGATGTCGCTCACGACCCCAGTGTGGTCGTCGCGGTGGCGGGGCGCGCGGTGGGACCCGCCCGGCCTCCGCCCGCGCTGCGTGGGCGTCAGGCGGGCGGCGGAGCGGCTCACCCCGTCTCCGGCAGCGAGCACGAGCAGGCCGGGTGCGGGGACCAGCTGCGCCGGCGCCACCGGTAGTCGGGCGGGACCTGCTCGAGCGTCCCGTCGAGGACGGCGACCCCGGGCAGCTCGTCGAGCAGGGTGAGCACCTGCTGGGCCGCCTGCGCCGCCACGGCGACGGCCAGCGCGACGGCGCACGGCGGGGTCGCTGCCGGCGGGGAGGCCAGCTGGGCGGCGAGCCAGGGCCAGCCCGGGTCGAGGTCGGCGCGCGTCAGGTCCAAGCAGTGCAGGCAGCTGCTGCGCCCCGGCAGCACCAGGGGCCCGACGACCCCGACCTGCCCCCGCACCTCGGCCAGCAGGTGCGGGACGCCGCGCCGGACCAGCTCGGCCGCGTGCTGCTCGTCGAGCACGAGGGCAGGCGCGAGCACCACGAGGTCGGGCGTCTCCAGGGGCGTGCTGCGCGCCGAGGGCGCGGTCCCGCGCAGCCGGTCGCGGGCGGCCTCGCCCCGGCTGCGGCCGACGTCCGCCGGGGTCGGGCCGGCCGGGCCGACG
>JAODNQ010000076.1 GCA_025464695.1 Frankiales bacterium
CCGCTGACGGGCACGTGGGAGCCGACGGCGGAGGGCTTGCGGGGAGGCACCCCGGGAGTAGACCAGAACGTCCTGCGAGCCCCGTCGTGCCGGTGCTCAGAACAGGACGTAGCTGACGGTCGACCCGCGCTTGACCTTGGACCCGCCGCCGGGGCTCTGCTGCGACACGGAGTCGCCGAACCCGAACGGGCGCAGGCTCCGAGCCTTCAGGCCGACGGCGGCGAGCGCGGCCTTCGCCGCCTCGTCGCTGAGGCCGCCGAGGTCGGGGACGAGGATGCGCTCCGGGCCCTTGCTGACCTGCAGCGTCACGACGCCGTCGCGCTGCAGCCGTCCGCCCGGCGGGTCCTGCGCGACGACGGTGCCGCGCGGCACCTCCTCGCTGAAGACCTCGTCGACCCGGGTCCGGAAGCCCGCTGCCGACAGCGTGGTGCCCGCCTGCGCCTGCGTGCGGCCCACCGTCGACGGGACCGTCAGCAGCTCGACGCCCTTGCTCACCGTGAGGTTGACCGGGCTGCCCGGCCGCAGCAGCGCCCCCGGCCTCCCCCCGACGGCGACCACCTCGCCGACCTGCCGGCTGCTGAAGGCGCGGGTGACCGTGCCGACCCGCAGCCCGGCCCTGGTCACGGCCTCGGTGGCGGCCTCCTGCGACATCCCGACGAGCGTCGGCAGCGCGCGCCGGTCGGGCCCCTTGCTCAGCACGACCCGCACCCTGCTGCCGCTGCGGGCGTCCTCGCGGCCGTCGGGCGCCTGGTCGACGACGCCGCCGGCCGGGACGGTCTCGCTGTAGGCCTGCGTGGTGGCGACGGTGAACCCGGCCGCCTCCAGCCGCTGCTCGGCGACCGTGCCGGTCAGGCCCACGACGGACGGCACCGGCGTCGACCGGGCGCCGAGCCACCAGCCGCCGCCGAGGGCCAGCGCGGCGGCGAGCGCGACGGCGAGGGCCAGGCGGGGTCCACGGCGACGGCGTCGTCGGGCGGGGACGGCGGTGTCGTCGACGTCGTCGACGGCGGGAGCGGGAGCGGGGGGCGCCGGCGGGACCTCCGGGCGCGGGACCAGCAGCGTGGGCCGGGTGGCCTGGGCCGGCACCACCGGCAGGTCCTCCCGGACCGCTCGGAGCTCGGCGAGGAAGGCGCCGGCGTCGGCAGGGCGGGCGGCGGGGTCGCGGCGGGTGGCCCGCACCACGAGCTCGTCCAGCCCCGACGGCAGCCCCTCGAGGAGGGTGCTGGGCGCCGGGACGTCCTCGTGCACGTGGCGGTAGGCGACGCGGACGTGGCTGTCGCCCCCGTACGGCGGGGTGCCGGTGAGCAGCTCGAACAGCACGACGCCGGCGGCGTAGACGTCGCTGCGGGGGTCGCTCGCCCCGGTGTCGACCTGCTCGGGCGCCATGTAGGCCGCGGTGCCCATGAGCAGGCCGGTGGTGGCGGTGAGGGTGCTGGCCTCCACCGCCCGGGCCAGGCCGAAGTCGGCCACCTTGATCCGGCCGTCGTCGCCGAGCAGCACGTTCTCGGGCTTGACGTCGCGGTGGACCAGGCCGGACGCGTGCGCGGCGGCCAGCGCCCGCAGCACCGGCTCGAGCAGCGCGACGGCCCGGGCCGGGCTCTGCGGTCCCTGGGCTCGCAGCAGGTCGCGCAGGGTGCCGCCGCGGACGAGCTCCATGACCAGGTAGGCGAGCCCGGTGGCGGCGTCGGTGCCCTGGTCGAACACCGACACGACCTCGGGGCTCGACAGCCGCGCGGCCGCCTTGGCCTCGCGGGTGAAGCGGGCGACGAAGTCGGGGTCGTCGGCGAGCGCGCGGTGCATGACCTTGACCGCCACCTCGCGGTCGAGCCGGGTGTCGGTGGCGGTGTAGACCGTGGCCATGCCGCCGCGCGCGAGCGCGCTGTCGAGCCGGTAGCGCCCGTCGAGCAGCCGACCCACCAGGGGGTCGGCTGCCGTCCGCGCCGAGGAGTCCACGTGCTCAGGCTAGGTGCGGCCGGGCCTGCCGGCCGGCAGCCGCGCGGGTCAGCCGTGCAGGAAGCGCGGCCGCAGGTAGCCGATGCTCTTGATGTAGCTGTGTGTCTGCGGCAGCAGGCCCTGGCGCGCGATCGACCCGAGGCCCTGGTAGTAGCCGGCCAGCGCCATCCGCTCGGTGCCGGTGGAGCGCAGGAGCTGGTGCAGCAGCAGGACACCCGCGGTGATGTTGTCCTCGGCTCTGAGGATGTTCAGCCGGCGCCCGGACTGCTGGCTCAGGACCTTCGCGGTGCTCGGCAGCACCTGCATGACGCCGATGGCGTTGACGCCGCTGACGACGCGCTGCTGGAACCCGCTCTCGTGGTACGCGACCGCGAGGGCGAGCGAGGGGCTGACGCCGTGGCGGCGAGCGGTCTTCGCGACCAGCTTGCGCACGGTCGCGCGGCTCGGGACCTTCGCGCGCTTGAGCAGCGCGCGGTTGGCGGCGGCCGAGCGGCTGACGCTGCTCGGGACGTTGGAGGAGCCGGCGGACGAGCCGCTCGAGGACGCTCCGCTGCTCCCGGACACCCGCACGGGGATCGCGAGGCGGCGGCCGACCTGCAGCGGGCCGGACAGCCGGTTGCGGCGGCGGATCGTCTCGGCGGTCACGCCGTAGCGCTTCGCGATGCCGGACAGGGTGTCGCCGCTGCGGACGGTGTAGCCGCGCTCCACGATCCGGGTGCTGCTGCTGCTCCGGCTGGCGCCGGGGACGCGCAGGCGCTCGCCGGCGTAGATGGTCGCGTTGCCCGGCAGGCCGTTCAGGGCGCGCAGCGCGGCGACCGTCGTCCCGTGCCGCTGGGCGATCTCCGAGAGGGTGTCGCCGGACCGGATCCGGATGAACGACGGCGCCCCCGCGGTGACGACGGCGGCGAGCACCGCGACGACCGCGACGGCGCGCAGGGCGGCCGAGGAGCGGCGCAGGACGGAGCGCGACCGGCCGGCAGCCGTGCGGCGGCCCGGCCCTGCTCCGCGCGCGGAGGGAGTCGGGCGGTCGTTCGGCGTCGGGCGGGTGGTCGGCGTCGAGCGCGGCATGCAGGGTCCCCCGGGTCAGCGGCGTCCCCGTCGTCCTGGGACTCGCACCGGGGCGGGCGGGTCGACGGCGGGGGCGGGCCGGCGCAGGGCAGCGACCCGCGGCGACCGTAGCGGCCGTGGGACGCATGTGACAAGAGGGGCGCAAGATACTGCTGGGACTGGACGGAGGACGGAAGCGACACGCCGGCGTGTCGCGGACGTCCTGCGGGCTCAGGAGCGCGGGGCCCCGGCCGATGGGGTCGGGTGGCTCTCGACGCGCTCCCCGACCGGCGCCCCCCGGCGCCCGGCGCCGCCCCCGCCCCTGTCCCCGCCGACGCCGAGCGGCGGGTGGCCGACGCCTGGAGCCGCCGCTTCGACGGCGCCGTGCCGTGGGTGGCCGGCGAGCTGCTGCGCGCGGTCGTGCTGGCCGTCGAGGTCGACGCCCCGCCGTCCGTCGCCCTCGCCGAGGCGGCGGCCGGCCTCGGGGTGCTGCGGGCGCAGCAGGGCCACGACGCCGCGACCGTCGTCGACGACGTCCTCACCCTGCGCGAGCCCGTCGAGCAGCTCGTGGGCGGCAGCCCCGCCCGGCTCACCGAGGCGCTGGAGCAGGCGGTGCGGGCGGGGGTCAGCGCCGTGAGCACCGAGCGCGCGACCGCCTCCGCCGGGCCGTCCACGGCGCCGACCCGCGACCCGCTGACCGGGCTGCTCAGCCGCGCCGTCCTGGTCGAGCACCTCACCCACGAGGTCCTCTCCGCCGCCCGCCACGGCGCGCCGAGCCTCGTCGTGCTCGACCTGGACGGGCTGACCCGGTTCATGGAGGTGCACGGCCACCTCGCCGGCGACCTCCACCTGGTCCGGACCGCGGAGATCGTGGTCGCGGCCTCCCGGCGCAGCGACGTCCTCGGGCGGCTCGGCGTCGACCAGGTCGCCGTCGTGCTGCCCCGCACCGACCTGACCCGCGCCCTCGTGGTCGCCCGCCGCGTCCTCGCCCGCTCGCTCGCGGACGCCCGCGCGGGGGAGCGCGCCGACCCCGGCTCGACCGCGGCAGCGCCCCTGCTGTCGGTCGGCGTCGGCTGGCTGGCCGCCCCCACCAGCGCGCAGGAGCTGCTCGACGCCGCGGAGTCCGCGCTGCAACGCGCCCGCCAGGCCGGCGGGCGGCTCGTCGAGACCAACCGGCCGGAGGCGCCCGAGGTGCCCCGGGTCGCGCCGTCGGTCGGGGTCTCCACGGGCCCGCTGGTGGTCCGGTGAGGGTCTTCCGCCGCACCAGGACAGAGGAGCTGCAGGACCCCGGTCCGGAGGACGGCCGCGGCCGGCTCGTCGCCGCCGCCCGGGCCGGCGACGCCGTCGCGCTGGCCGTCCTGCGCGCGGGCCTGGACCCGCAGGCCGTCGCCCGGCTCGCCGCCCTGCTCACGCCCGTCCCGCTCGACGCCGTCGCCGTGCTGGCCGCGGCCCGCACCTGCACCTCCGAGGAGGTGCTCGAGCAGGTCGTGCTGGTGCTGCTCGACGGCGCCGGCCGCAGCCCGGCGGTGGTGGCGGAGCTGCTCGACGTCCCGCTCGACACCGTCCTGGACGCCCGCCCCACGGCCCTCGCCCGCTCCGGCTCCGAGGCCGACGCGCCCGGCTGTCGCGGCTGGCTGCTGGCCGCCCGCGCCGACGAGCTCACCGGCGACGAGCACACCGCCGCCCGCGCCCACCTGGAGTCCTGCCGGCGGTGC
>JAODNQ010000079.1 GCA_025464695.1 Frankiales bacterium
CTCGACCCGGGTCCGCGGCCCGACGGTGCTCTCGCCCCTGACCGTGTGACCGACGCTCCCGCCCGGCCGCTCGCCCAGCAGGGCGGACATGCGGCGGGCCGCGGCGCGGGCCGCCACCCGGCGCGGCTCGGCCACGAGCACCCGGCCCTCGACCAGCCCGGCGAGCGCCAGCGGCACCAGCGTCGTCTTGCCCGTCCCGGGCGGTGCGACGAGCACGGCGGCGCCCGAGGACCGCAGCGCCTGCTCGAGCTCCGGGAGGGCGCCGCGGACCGGCAGGTCGGTGCCGGGGGTCCCGACGGGCGGCAGCACCCGCCCAGTCTCTACGGTCTCCCCCATGGGCAGCGACTACGTGTTCCGCACCGTCTGGCGCGTGCCCGGCACCCCGATGGAGGTCGCCACCGTCCTCGCCGACGCCGCTTCGCTGCCCCGCTGGTGGCCGTCGGTGTACCTGGCGGTCGAGGTGCTGGAGACACCGGACACCGAGACCGGGCACGGCGCCGTGGCCCGGCTGCACACCACCGGCTGGCTGCCCTACACGTTGACCTGGACCCTGACCATCACCTCCCCGATCACCGTCGAGGGCTTCTCGCTGAGCGCGGTCGGCGACCTCGAGGGCACGGGGGTCTGGACCTTCCGTGAGGACGGCCCCGAGACGGAGGTGGTCTACGACTGGCAGGTGCGGGCCGGCAAGCCCCTGCTGCGACGGTGGTCCTGGCTGCTGCGCCCCGCCTTCGAGGCGAACCACCACTGGGCCATGCGCAAGGGGGAGCAGAGCCTGGCGCTCGAGCTGCGCCGGCGCCGGGGCGGCGACGTCCCGCCCCCGCCCCGGGCGACCTGGCGCTGACCCGGAGGCTCAGCCCCCCGCGCCCTCGGCCTCGGGGTCGGGCGCCGGCGTCGGCGACGTGGGGGCGCCCTGCTTGCCGAAGAACGACTGCGCCGCACCGACGCCGGCCACCGCGCCACCGGCCGTCGCCGTCTGCACCAGCTGCAGACCCGGGGTGAGGTCGCCCGCGGCGTAGACGCCCGGCACGCTCGTCTGCCCCTCGCCGTCGACGACGACGTAGCCCTCGTCGTCGATCTCGCAGCCGAGCGCGACCGCGAGCTCGGTGCGCGGGTGGTGGGCGATGGAGAAGAAGACCAGCGACGTCGGGATCACCCGGCCGTCGGCGAGCTCGATGCCCTGCAGGTCGCCGCGGTCCCCGAGGAAGCGGACGGCGTCCTGCTCCACCAGCTCCGTGCCGTTGTCGGCGAGCACCTTGCGGCAGCCCTCGTCGCCCTGGAACTCCACCCCGTTGGTCACCACGGTGACGCTCTTCGCCCAGTTCAGCAGCGTCGTGGAGAAGCCGACCAGGTGCGGGTCCCAGCCGAGGGCGACGATGTCCTTGTCGCGCGTCTCGTAGCCGTCGCAGGCCGGGCAGTGGAAGACGCCCGCGCCGTAGTGGACGTCCATGCCCTCGACGTCGGGGAGGTCGTCGCGGACGCCGCAGGCGAGGACCACCCGGTGGGCGAGCAGGTCGTCCCCGACCTCGAACAGGCCGTCGTCCCGGCGGCGGACCGTGTCCACGCGCGACCCCAGCCGGATCTCCACCGTCGGGTAGGCGAGCACCTCCTCACGACCCCGCTCGATGAGGTCGATCGGCTTCTGCGGGTCGCGGCCGAGGTAGCCGTGGGAGCGCTCGACCATGCCGGAGCGGTAGGCGTTGGAGTCGAGCACGACGACGGACCGCCGGTAGCGGCCGAGCCACGACGTCGCCGCGAGCCCCGCCGGACCCCCGCCGACGACGACGGCGTCGACCTCGTGCCGGCCGCTGCTGCTGCTGCTCACGCTGTCGCTGCCTGACGCGTTCACGCTGTCGCTGCCTGGCGCGTTCACGCTGTCGCTGCCTGACGCGTTCACGCGATGCTCAGGAGACCGCGCTCGACGACCGTGTCGAGCAGCAGCGTCTTGTAGCCGACCTCGTCGAACAGGACCACGATGCGGTCGCCCTCGTAGCGCATGACCATGCCGCTGCCCCACGCCTTGTGGACCACGCGCGACTGCAGCTCGAACGGCGAGTCGAGCGCGTCCGGCTGCTCCTGCGCGGTGCCGGCGTCGCAGGTGTCGCAGTTGCCGCACGCCTCGTCGAGCTGCTCGCCGAAGTAGGCCAGCAGGTACTGCCGGCGGCACCCCTGCGTCTCGGCGTAGCCCTGCATCATCGTGAGCCGGCTCTTCTCGACCTTCTTGTGCGACTCCGCGACGTCGGCCGCCGCCTTCGCCGCCGCCTTGGGCGTGAGCTCCTCGTCGGAGGAGTCCAGGGTCCCGTCCGAGCCCACCTCGACGGCGCCCGCCTGCTCCAGCAGGTTGACCAGCCCCGACAGCCGCGTGTTGGTGAGGTCCATCTCGTCGGCGAGGTCCTTGGGTGCGACCGGGCCGTCCGCGTGCTGGACGAGGGTCGCGACCTTGCGCAGGGCGGTCTCGTCGGGGCTGCCGGACGCGAAGAACTTGCGCAGCCCGAGGTCCTCCTGGCGGTAGAACAGCACCGCCTGGGCGGGCTCCCCGTCACGTCCCGCGCGGCCGACCTCCTGGTAGTAGCTGTCGAGGGAGTCGGCCACCTCGGCGTGCAGCACGAAGCGGACGTCGGCCTTGTCGATGCCCATGCCGAACGCCGTGGTCGCGACGACGACGTCGACCTCACCGTCCATGAAGCGCTGCTGCACGTCGGTGCGGTCGGCCGCCTTCATGCCCGCGTGGTAGGCCGCGGCCGTCATGCCGTACTCGGCCATCGCCTCGGCGTAGGCCTCCGCGTTCTTGCGCGTCGCCGTGTAGACGATGCCGGGCTTCGCCTCGCCCATGGCGCGCAGGACGACGGCCTCGCGCTTCTGGTCGTCGTCGCGGTGGCCCTCGACCGACAGGTGCAGGTTCGGCCGGTCGAAGCCCTTGACCACCTGCACGGCGTCCTGCAGGTGCAGCCGCTCGACGATCTCCTCGCGCACCGGCGGCGACGCCGTGGCGGTGAGGGCGAGGACCGTGGGGTGCCCCAGCCGCTCGACGACCTGGCCGAGCTTCAGGTAGTCGGGACGGAAGTCGTGGCCCCAGCTGGAGAGGCAGTGCGCCTCGTCGATGACGAACAGCGACGGCCGCGCCTCGGCCACGGCGTCGAGCACCTCGGGCTTGCTCAGCTGCTCGGGCGCGAGGAAGAAGAACTCGACGTCGCCGTGCTTGAGGCGGTCGAAGGCCTCCTCGCGGTCGGACTTGGACAGGCTGCTGTTCGCCGCGACCGCGCCGCCGGCGTCGGCGTTCGCCGCGAGGGTCGCGACCTGGTCGCGCTGCAGCGCGATGAGCGGGCTGACGACGACGGTCGGCCCGTCCAGCAGCAGGGCGGGCACCTGGTAGACGGCGCTCTTGCCCGCGCCGGTCGGCATCACGACGAGCGTGTCCCGCCCGGCCATGACCCCCTCCATGGCCTCCAGCTGGCCGGGGCGCAGC
>JAODNQ010000132.1 GCA_025464695.1 Frankiales bacterium
TCGACGCCGTCGCCGGGCTGCAGGCCGCCGCCGAGGCCCGCCCGCGCGACCCCCGTGGCTGGTCGGCCCTCGGCCTGGCCCACGTGCAGCGCGCCCGCCTCACCGCCGACCCGAGCGAGTACGGCCGCGCCGAGCAGGCGTTCACGCGATCCCTGCAGGTCCAGCCGGCCCGCAACGACACCGCGCTGACCGGGCAGGCCACCCTCGCCGCCGCCCGGCACCGCTTCGCCGACGCCCTGCGGCTCGCCGACGCCTCCCTCGCCGTCAACGCCTACAGCGCCACGACCTACGGCGTGAAGGTCGACGCCCTGACCGAGCTGGGCCGCTACGACGACGCCGGGCGCGCGGTGCAGCGGATGCTCGACCTGCAGACCGGCGTCGACTCGCTGGCGCGGGCCAGCTACCAGAACGAGCTGCGCGGCGACGTCGTGCAGGCCCGCGCCCTCCTGCAGCAGGCGGCCGACCGCGCCACCGCTCCCGCCGACAAGGCCTTCGCCCACCACTACCTCGGCGAGCTGGCCTGGAACAGCGGCGACCTCGCGGCCGCCCGCGCGGGGTACGACGCCGCGCTCGCCGACGACCCCGACTACCTGCCGGCCCTCGCGGGGCGCGGCAAGGTCCTCGCTGCCACCGGTCGGACGACGGCGGCCCTCGCCGACTACCAGGACGCCGTCACCCGGCAACCGCAGCCGCAGTTCCTGCTCGAGCTCGGCACGCTGCTCGAGGCCTCGGGCCAGCAGGCCGCCGCGCGGCAGCAGTACGACGTCCTGCGGGCGACGCAACGGCTGTTCGCCGCGTCCGGCGCCGACGTCGACCTCGAGCTGGCCCTGTTCGAGGCCGACCACGGCAGCCCCGCCACCGCGCTGCGGTACGCCAAGGCCGCCTACGCCGCCCGCCCCGACGCCGTCCTGGTCGAGGACGCCTACGCGTGGGCCCTGCACCGCGCCGGCCGCTCCGCCGAGGCCCTGCCGGTCGCCCGGCGCGCGCTCCGGCTCGGCACCCGCCTGCCGGTCCTGCAGTACCACCTGGGCGCGATCGCGGCGGCCGCCGGCGACCGCACGACGGCGCGACGCGCGCTGACGGCGGCCCTGTCGCTCAACCCCCGCTTCGACCCGTTGCAGGCGCCGGAGGCCCGGAGGCTGCTGGGGCGGCTGTCGTGAGGCGGCTGGCCCTGCTCGGCGGCGTCGTCGTCGCCGCGCTGACCCTGCTGGCCGGCCCCGCCGCGGCGCACCCGCTCGGCAACTTCACCGTCAACACCGCGGACCGGCTCGTCGTCGACGGCTCCGGCTTCACGGTCACCCACCTGGTCGACCTCGCCGAGCTCCCCACGGTGCAGCTCCGGTCGCGCTGGGACGCCGACCACGACGACCGCCTGTCGGCCGGTGAGCTCACCGCGTACGCCGCCGACGCCTGCGCGACCGACGCCGGCCTGCTGAGCCTGACGTCCGCCGGCGCCCCGGTGCCGCTGACCGTGGCCGGCTCCGCGGCCGAGCCCCGGCCGGGGCAGGGCGGCCTGCCGACCACCCGGCTCACCTGCACCCTGACCGCCCGACCGGCTGCCGGCGCCCCGCTCGCCTTCTCCGACGACTCCTCGGCCGGGCGCACCGGGTGGCGGGAAGTGACCGCCACGAGCGCCTGCGGGGCGCTCCCCGCCTCCGACGTCCCGGTCGAGAGCCCCAGCGCCCTGCTCACCACCTACCCGCAGGACCTCCTGACGTCGCCCGTCGACGTCCGCACGGCGACCCTGACCCTCCCGTCCGGCGCGTGCGCGGGCGAGGACGTCCCCGCGGGGACGCGCGACGCCGAGCGCACCGCCCTGCCGCGGGGCCTCGGCGGGCTCGCCTCCGCCGTCACCGACTTCCTCGGACGCCCCGACCTCACGGTCGGCTTCGCGCTGCTGTCCGCCCTCGCCGCCCTGGCGTTCGGGGCGGTCCACGCGCTGGCGCCCGGCCACGGCAAGACCGTGCTGGCGGCGTACCTCGTCGGGCAGCGCGGCACGAAGCGGCAGGCGCTGCAGCTGGGCGCCGTCGTCACGTTCACCCACACCGCCTCCGTCCTCCTGCTCGGCGCCCTCCTCGGGACCGCGCAGCTGGCGTCGCCGGAGCGGGTCGTGCCGCTGACCGAGGTGGTCTCGGGCGTGCTGCTGGCCGCCGTCGGCGTCTACCTGCTCGCGCTCGCGGTGCAGCGCCGCCGCGCGACGGGGGGCGGGGACCACGACCACGACGGGCACGACCACGACCACCCGCACGACCACGACCACCCGCACGACGACGACCGACCGCACGACCACGCGGCCGGTCACGGGCACGACCACCACCGGCACGACGGGCACGGGCACGCCGGGCACAGCCACGACGGCCACGACCACGACCACGACGGCCACGACTCCCCGCACGACGACGTCCTGCCGCTGCCGGCCGTCGCCGGCGCGACCGCCGTGGCCGTGGCGCCTGCGCCGGTCCACACGCACGGCGGCCGGGCGCACAGCCACGAGCTGCCGACC
>JAODNQ010000160.1 GCA_025464695.1 Frankiales bacterium
GCCGACCTCCGGTGACGCCGCGACCTCCGGCGGCAAGGCCCTGGCGGCACCCGTGCCCGCTGCCGCTGCGCCCATGACGCGTGCGCTGGCCGACGTCGCCCGTGCCCCCGCCACCGGCGCGGACCCGGCGGCGGCCGCCCCTGCTGCTGCCGACGGCGCCCGGGTGGTCAAGCGCGGCACGGTCGGTCTGCTGGTGGACGACGGCCAGGTCACCCCGACCCTCACCCGCGTCGAGGGCTTCGCCACCTCCGCCGGCGGCGTGATCGCCCTGCAGCAGTCGCAGGAGGCCGGCGCGTCGCCGTCGGGCTCGGTGACCCTGCGGGTGCCCGTGGCGGGGTTCGAGCGGCTGGTCGCGCAGGTCCGCGAGGCGGCGCCCGAGGTGTCGACGGCGACGACGAGCGGGCAGGACGTCACCGCCCAGTACGCCGACCTCGAGGCGCAGCTGACGACGCTCAAGGCCGCGCGGGCCCGCTTCCTGACCATCCTCGAGCGGGCGGACAGCATCGGCGACGTCCTGTCGGTGCAGCAGCGGGTCGACGACGTGACCGGGAAGATCGACCGGCTCGAGGGGCAGCGGCGGGTGCTGAGCGCGCAGAGCGACACCGCCACCCTCGAGGTCACCGTGACCGAGCGGGACGACCCGTCGGTGTTCGCCGTCGAGCGGGCGGACACCGGGCTGTCGAAGGCCCTGCGCGACGCCCGCGACGGCTTCCTGAACGGCGTCGAGGCGCTGGTCCGCTGGTCCGGTCCGGCGCTGCTGGTGCTGCTCGTGCTCGGCGCCGCCTACGGGCTGTTCCGGGCGGGGCGCCGGGCGCTCCGGCGCCGGCTGGTCTAGAGGAGGTCGGGCAGACGGAGCCGGCCGCCCGCCCCGCTCCACGGCGCGTCGACGCGGCCCGGGACCACGTCGCCCGCCTCGACCTCCGCCGCGAGCCGCAGTGCCCAGTCGCGCACCTGCGGCACGGCGTCGAGGCGCCCGGCCCCCCGCTCGAGCAGCCGTACGCCGCCCACGGCGTTGCCGCGCTGCAGGTGGGTCGCCCCGACGCAGACCTGCGCCAGGCCCTGCCACACCTCGCGCCGCTCGGGGGGAGCGCCCTTCCACGACGCCTCGAGCACCTCGTGCGCGCTGAAGGCGCGGTCCTCCGCGAGCAGGGCCTGGGCGAGCACCAGCGCCTCGGCGTCGGGCAGCGCCTGCTCCGGCACGTCGGGCAGGGCGTCGGGGCTGTCCAGGGGGACGGGCCGGCCGAGCCGGTCGCGGCCGCGCTTCACGCCAGGAACCCGAGCAGCGCGTCGGAGACGACCTCGGGCGCCTCCTCGTGCGGGAAGTGGCCGACGCCCTCGAGGAGCTCGAAGCGGTAGGAGCCGCGGGCCCAGCGCGCCGAGCCGCGCGCGGTGGCGGGCAGCTGGCAGCGGTCGAGCGCACCGTGCAGCTGCAGCACGGGCTGCGCGACGCCCTGCCGCAGCCGTCGCAGGTGCTGCCAGCCGCTCGGCCTCGTCAGCGACCGCACCTGCCACCGGAAGTGCTCGAGCAGGCAGTGCGCCGCCCCGGGCACCTGCACCGCCTCGCGGCACCGCGCCTCGGTCTCCGCGTCGGGGAAGCCGGGGCCGCCCCAGCGCTGCAGCAGCGCCCCGACCAGGGCGGCGTCGTCGCGCTGCAGCCGGGACTCCGCCCGCTGCGGGACCTGGAAGGAGGCGAGGTGGCCCGAGGCGCGCAGCTGCGCGGGGGAGGCTCCGCGGACGAGCTGCAGGGGGTGCGCCGCCCCGACCACGGCGACCTGCCGGACCTCGCGGGGGTGCAGCGTCGCGACGGTCCAGGCGAGGCCCCCACCCAGGTCCGTGCCGACCACGGCGGCGTCCCGGGCGCCGAGCGCCCGCACGAGGCCCGCGACGTCGGCGGCCAGCGTGGGGGCGTCGTAGCCGCGAGGCGGCTTGTCGGTGCCGCCGACCCCGCGCAGGTCGACGGCGACGGCGTGCAGGCCCGCCGCCCCGAGGGCGACCAGCTGCGCCCGCCAGGCCCACCAGAACTCGGGGAACCCGTGCAGGAGCAGCACGAGCGGACCGTCGGGCGGCCCCGTCTCGGCGACGTGCGTGCGCAGCCCGCCGGCGGTCACCTCGCGGTGCGTCCACGGCCCCTCGACCAGGACCGCCGTGGGATCGGGGAGCACGCTCCGCAGCGTGCCACCCCGGACCGGGGGGACTACGAGCGGACGGGCGCCTGGGTCGGGTGCTTGGCCCAGGCGACGTCGTCCTTGACGGTGGAGATCGTGCGCTCCGGCGGGCCGACCTTCGACAGGTTCTTCTTGCCGCCGAGGGCGAGCACCGCGGCCGCGACCAGGTACAGCAGGCCGACGGTGAAGAAGGCGCAGCCGAGCGGGACGCCGAGCCAGGAGATGCCGTAGGCGGCCGAGATCGACAGGAACACCAGGGCGAAGACGCCGGCGAAGCCTGCGCCGCCGAGCATGCCGGCGCCCTTGCCCACGTGGGCGACCTCCTGCTTGATCTCGACCTTCGCCAGCTGGACCTCCTGGCGCAGCAGCTGCGAGAGGTCCGCGGTGGCGTGGGCGACGAGCTCGCCGAGGCTCTGGTCGGACGACGTGGTCACTGGCGGGCTCCTCGTGCTCCGGGACAGGGCTGTGCGTGCAGCCCGTACCCGGAGAGCCCGCTGTCAGACCTGCTGCTCGGCGGTGTGCGCGGACCGTCGGGCACGGACCGCCAGGGCGCCGAGCACGGAGGCGACGACGCTGGCCGCCAGGACGGCCAGCACCACGCGGTCGGCGCGCTCCGGGTCGAACGACAGCCGGGCCAGCAGGAGGCTGACGGTGAAGCCGGTGCCGGCCAGCACGGCCACGCCCGCGACGTCGGCCCAGCCCAGCTCGGAGGGGAGCGTGGCGAGGCCGCTGCGCACCGCCAGCCACGCCGACCCGAGCACCCCGACCGCCTTGCCGACCACCAGGCCGAGGGCGACGCCGACGGCGGCGGGGTCGGCGACGGCCTCCCGCAGCACGTCCGCCGACACCGCGACACCGCTGGCGAGGAAGGCGAACACGGGGACGACCAGACCAGCGGTCCAGGGCTGCAGCAGGTGCTCGAGCCGGTCGGCGGGGGCGTGCTCCTCGCCGTCGTCGGGGCGGACCCGGGTGAGCAGGGCGAGGACGACGCCGGCCACGGTCGCGTGGATCCCGCTTCCGTGGACGCACAGCCAGACGCCCACCGCGAGCGGGACGTACAGCGCCGCGGAGGTCACTCGTGCGCGCTGCAGCAGCCCGTACGCCGTGCACAGGACGACCGCGCCCAGCAGGGCGAGCAGACCGATCGAGGAGGTGAACAGGACCGCGATCAGCCCGATCGCGCCGAGGTCGTCGACGACGGCGAGCGACAGCAGGAACACGCGCAGGCTGACCGGGGCCCGGCTCCCGACGAGCGACAGCACGCCGAGGGCGAACGCGATGTCGGTGGCGGTCGGCACGGCCCAGCCGCGGCCGGCGCCGGGCTCGCCGCCGGCGACCGCGAGGTAGACGAGCGCCGGGACGAGCATCCCCCCGACCGCCGCGACCACGGGCAGGGTCGCGGCGCGACGGTCGGCGAGCTCCCCGACCACGAGCTCGCGCTTCACCTCGAGCCCGGCGACGTAGAAGAAGACGGCCAGCAGCCCGTCGGCGGCCCACGCCTCGACGGACAGGTGCGCGGACAGCGAGCGCGGGCCGAAGGACAGCTCGCGCAGGGACTCGTAGGCGTCGTGCAGGGGGCTGTTGGCGACTGCGAGCGCCGCGACCGCGGCGACGAGCAGGACCACCCCCCCGACCTGCTCGATGCGCAGGTAGTCCAGGAACGCGGCGTCCTCGACGGGCTTGCCGGCCGCGTCGGCGGCCTTGTGCGTGAGGGGGCGAGGCACGGGGGTCTCCAGGTGTTCCGGGTCAGGGCAGGCGACAGCGACGTCGCCGACCAGGCTTCCCGGCACACCAGGACCAGAGCGGTCCGTGCGGTCAGTCTGCCGCAGGCGGGTACCGCGGGGGTGTGAGAGCAGTCAGCGAGCACGCCAAGCGCGACGCCGCGGTCGCCGCCAGTGGCAGCGGCGAGGTCGACGGGGAGCGGCTGCCGTCGGGCGAGGTCCACGGCTGGTGGCACGGCCAGAACGAGACGGTCTGTGGACTCGCGCTGTCGAAGAGCCGGCTGACGCGGTTCGGGGCGCTGCGCTGGCGCGACGTGCAGCCCGACAGCGGCGGCTCCGCCGACCTCGTGCAGGCCGTCTGCGACCGGTGCGCCGCGGCCCTGCGCCCCCGGTCCGTCCACGCGGACGGACCGGGGTGGACGCGGACCTCGCCGCGCCCCTGAGCCGCGGCGAGGCCTGCTGCGCTAGGCCTGCTGCGCCTTGGCCTGGTCCGCGATCGCCTGCACCACCGACGGGTCGGCCAGGGTCGTGACGTCGCCCAGCTCCCGGCCCTCGGCGATGTCGACCAGCAGCCGGCGCATGATCTTGCCGCTGCGGGTCTTCGGCAGCTCCGGCGACAGCACGATCTGCTTCGGCTTGGCGATCGGCCCGAACTCCTTGGCCACGTGGTCGCGCAGCTCCTGCAGGAAGGCCTCGTCCGAGTCCGTCGTCGTCCCCTTGACGGTCACGAAGGCGACGATCGCCTGGCCCGTGGTCGCGTCCTGCGCCCCGACGACGGCGGCCTCGGCCACCTTCGGGTGCGACACCAGGGCCGACTCCACCTCGGTGGTGGAGATGCGGTGGCCGCTGACGTTCATGACGTCGTCGACGCGGCCGAGCAGCCACAGCACGTGGTCCTCGTCCCACTTGGCGCCGTCGCCGGCGAAGTACTGGCCCTCGAAGCGGCTCCAGTAGGTGTCGCGGAAGCGCTGCTCGTCGCCCCAGATGCCGCGCAGCATCGCCGGCCACGGCTCGGACAGGGTGAGGAACCCGCCGCCCGTCTCGCCCACGCTCTTGCCCTCACCGTCCACGACGTCGACGGCGATGCCCGGCAGCGGGCCCATGGCCG
>JAODNQ010000195.1 GCA_025464695.1 Frankiales bacterium
TTGAGCAGCGTGTTCGTCGTGCCGCGGTAGCCCATCTTGTGGTTCAGACCGGCCAGCACGACGTCGTTGCGCTCGCCCGTCTCCACGACGACCTTGGGCACGATGAACAGGCTGATGCCCTTCACGCCGGGGGGCGAGCCCGGCACCTTGGCCAGCACGAGGTGGACGATGTTCTCGCTCAGCTCGTGCTCGCCCGCGCTGATCCACATCTTGTTGCCGAACAGCCGGTAGCTGCCGTCGGGCTCTGGCTCGGCCCGGGTGGTGACGTCGGCCAGCGAGCTCCCGGCCTGCGGCTCGGACAGGCACATGGTGCCGAAGAAGCGGCCCTCGACCATCGGCCGGACGTAGGTGTCGACCTGCTCGGGCGTCCCGTGCTCGAGCAGCAGGTTCGCGTTGCCGATCGAGAGGAACGGGTAGCTGCTCGTGCCGACGTTGGCCGCCTGGAAGAAGGCGAACAGGGCGCCGGTGAGGACGCCCGGAAGCTGCATCCCGCCGACGCTCTCGTCCATGGAGCTGGCGATGAGCCCGGTCTCGGCGAAGACCTCGAGGGCCCGCGCGACCTCGGGGACCAGCACGACCTTGCCGTCGACGACGTGCGGCTCCTGCTGGTCGTTCTTCTTGTTGTGCGGCGCGAAGTGCTCGGTCGCGACCTGCTCGGCGAGGTCGAGCACGGCGTCGAACGTCTCGCGGGAGTGCTCGGCGTGGCGCGGGCGCTTGCACAGCAGCTCGACGTCCAGCCACTCGTAGAGCAGGAAGTCGAGGTCGCGGCGGGACAGCAGCTGGCTCTTCGTGCTGGACGGCATGCGTCGAGCGTAGGCGGGGACCGGGAGCCTGTGCCTCCCCTCGCGCCAGCCGCCGTGCTCGGCTTCGGGCTGGGCGCCTTCGCCGACGGGATCGTGCTCCACCAGGTGCTGCAGTGGCACCACCTGACCAGCTCCTACGACCCGAGCCAGCGCGGTGCGGTGCTGGCCGACGGGCTCTTCCACGCGGCCGCGTGGGCGGTCGTGGTGGGGGCACTGGTCTGGGCCTGGCGGCGGCCCTCGCTGAGGTCCGGCCGGGAGGTGGTGGGCGCGGTGCTCGTGGGCTGGGGCGCGTTCCACGTCGTCGACCAGCTGCTGTTCCACCTGCTGCTGCAGGCGCACCACATCCGGCCCGGCGCGCACACGCAGCTGTACGACTGGGGCTACACCGCCCTCGGCGTGCTCATGGCCCTGGCCGGCAGCACGCTCGTACGGTCCTCGCATGCCTCCTCTCGACCCTGACGCCGTCGCCTTCCTCGAGCGGCTCCAGGGCGCTCCGCCACTGACGAGCCTCACCCCGCAGCAGGTCCGCGACGCGCACGTCGCCGGGTCGCCGTCCGTCAGCGGTCCGGGGGCCGACGTCGAGGGCGTGCACGACGACGTCGTCGCCGGCGTCCCCGTGCGCGTCTACCCGGGCGGCTCGGGCACCACGGTCTGCCTGCACGGCGGCGGCTGGGTGGTCGGGACGCTCGACACCTACGACGGCGTCTGCCGGGACCTCGCTGCGGCGTCGGGCACGACGGTGGTGAGCGTGGGCTACGACCTCGCCCCGGAGGTCCGCCACCCGGTCCAGGTCGCGCAGGCCGTCGCCGTGCTGCAGGCCCAGCAGGGGCCGGTCGCCCTGGCCGGCGACAGCGCCGGAGCCCACCTGGCCGTCCTCGCCGCCGTGCGGGCGGGGGTGCCGCTGACCGCTCTCGCCCTCGTCTACCCGGTGGTGTCGCCCGCGCTGGACACCCCGTCCGCGCGGGAGAACGGCACCGGCTACGCGCTCGAGACCGAGGGCATGCGCTGGTACTGGGAGCAGTACCTCCCCGAGGAGCCGACCGACGTCCCCGTCGACCTGCTGCAGCTCGACCTCAGCGGCCTGCCGCGCACCCTGGTCCTCACCGCCGGCTACGACCCGCTGCGCGACGAGGGGCTGGCTCTGGCCGACGCGCTGGAGGCGGCCGGCGTCGACGTGACGCGCCTGCCGTACGACGGCCAGCTGCACGGCTTCTTCCGCACCGACGCCGTGATCGGGCAGTCGGCCGAGGCGCGGCGGCGGGTCGCGGACTTCCTGCGCGGGCACACCGGCTGACCGACGGGTGGGGCACCCTGGGCCCGTGGACGCCGCCCGTACCTCCGCGCACCTGCGGGCGTACGCGCTGTGGGAGCAGCTGCAGGGCGACGACCACGGTCACGCCGCGGGGCAGCTGCCGTCCCTGGAGACGGACGCCCGCGCGGGGGGGTGGGACGACGTCGCCTTCGTGGCGGCCGCCGCGGCGGTCGCGTACGCCGTGGTGCGACCGGGCGCGGTCGCGCCCGACCTCGCGGGGCTGCGCGCCCGGGCCGAGGGCCTGCCCGCCTCCGCCGAGGCCCTCGCGCTCGCGCTGACCGCCCTGCACGCGCTCGGCACCGGCGACGCGGAGACGGTCCTCACCGCCGCGGGCCGCGCCGTCGCGCTGCTCGACGAGCCCGACCTGCCCCCGCTGGACCGCTGCACCGCGTACGTGGTGTGCGGCGCGGCCTACAACGGGCTGAGCCTGTGGGAGCTCGTCGACGAGCTGTACGAGCAGGCGCAGGCGCTCGCGCCGCGGTGCCCCGCGCCCGTGCAGGACGCCGCGCTGGCGGTGAACCGGGTCCTCGTGCGCACCGAGCGCGCCACCGCGCTGCTCGAGGACGGCGACGACGTCGCAGCCGGCGTGCAGCTGCGGCGGGTGCTGCAGGCCGCCGACGAGAGCGACGCGGTCGCGATGCCGCCGCTGTGGCGGTCGGACGTCGAGGCCTGCCGCTCGGTGGTGGGCCTGCTGCTCGGCGGGGGTGACGACACCCTGCTCGACGGCGCCCGGGCCCAGCGCGACGCGCTCGCGGAGGCCGACGACCTCGAGGCGGTCGCGCTGCTGGACGCTGCCCGCGCCCTCGCCCTGCACGCGGCGGGCCGGGAGGAGGAGGCGCGGGAGGTGGCCCGCCTCGTGGTGCCGCGCTCGGCCTCGAGCGGCGCGACGTCGCTGTCGTTGTGGGCCCGCGCGCAGGTGCTCGACCCGGCGGGCTGGGCGGGCGAGGCGGGCGAGTACGCGCGGACGGTCGCGGCGCAGCGCCGGCAGTCACGCCACGCCGTGCTGGTGGCCGCCCGCGGCCTGATCGCCCTCGAGCGCCTCGCGGCCGACCACCGGCGCCTCTCGCTCGACCTCGCCACCGACGTCCTCACCGGCCTGTCGAGCCGGCGGGAGCTCGAGCGCTGGCTGGCCGCGCCGCCGCGTCGCGGTGGACGCGCCGCGGTGCTGCTGCTCGACCTCGACGGCTTCAAGCAGGTGAACGACGTCCACGGGCACGACACCGGCGACGACGTCCTGCGCGCCCTGGGGCACCTGGTCGCCGAGCAGGTCCGCCCGGGCGACCTCGCGGTGCGGGCGGGCGGCGACGAGCTCGTCGTGGTCCTCGACGACGTCGACGGCGCCGCCGCGCTGCTGCGCGGGCACGCCCTGCACGCGGCCGTCACCGGCCACGACTGGGAGCGGCTCGCAGCGGGCCTGCAGGTCGCGGTCAGCATCGGCATCGCCGTCGGGCCGCTCAGCGACACCCCGCGGGAGCTCTACCGGCGTGCCGACGGCGCGCTCTACGCCGCCAAGGCCGACGGGTCCGGGGTCGTCCTCGCCGACCCGTGCGCGCTGCCCTGAGCCCCTGGTCGCCTCGGACTAGCGGGGCGCGGCGAGGTGGATCGTCAGGTCCTCCGGTACGCCCTTCACGGTGCGCAGGGTGCGCCGCCGCTTCAGCACCACCCGCTCGGGGTCGAGCCCGGCCGCGGCCGTCCCGCTGACGACGGTCTCGCCGGCGCCGGCCAGCTCGACCATCCGGGCCGCCACGTTGACGTCGACCCCCAGCCAGTCGCCCCCGACGGCGCGGGGCCGCCCGGTGTGCAGCCCCGCACGCAGCCGCGGGCGGTGCCCCGCGACCTCGACGTCGCCGAGGCGGCGCCGCGACTCGGTCAGCGCGTCGAAGGCCAGCTGCGGCCCGGGGAACACCGCCATGAGGCCGTCGCCCATCCGCTTGACGACCTGCCCGCGGCCGGCCAGCAGCGGCGGCTCGACGGCGGCCGCCACCGCGCGGAGCAGGAGGAGCGCCTGCTCGTCGCCGGCGCCCAGCGCCCAGGGCGAGAAGTCGACGAGGTCGGTGAACAGCAGGGTGACGTCCCGCTCGCCGCGGCCCCGCCCGGTGCGCTCGAGGAAGGCCTGCCAGACCTGCAGCGCGCCCAGCCCCGCCTCGCGCGAGACCCGGGGGGCGTCGTCGAACAGCCGGCCGGCGACCCGGGCCACCACCGCGCCGCCGTCCCGCCCTGCTGTGGTGAGGGGGTCGCCGTAGCCGGGGTCCCCGGGCAGGGCGCGGCGCAGGCGGCGGACCGTCTCGACGGCCCCCGGCCGGGTGTCGGCGCTGCGCAGCGCCCGCGCCGCCGCCCGCGCGCGTGCCGCAGCCCCCCGGTCCGTCACGACCGCGAGGCTACGGGGGCTAGTCGACCGCGGGCACGAGCCCCTCGCCGACGGCGATCGTCTGCTCGATCTGGGCGATCCGGACCTCGACCTCGCGGGCCTCGGCCTTGTCCCGGTCGATGCGCTCGGCGACGTCCTCGTCGTCCTTCATCAGCGCGTCGAGGTCCGCGCCGCCCATCTCGAAGACGCCCATGTCCTGGTAGGCGGCCTGGACCTTCGGCCCCCACAGGCCGATGTCCTTGACGATGGGCACGATCCGCGTGAACAGGTGGTTGCGGAACAGCTTCATGAACTCCGACTGGTCGACGTAGGCGTCGCAGGCCTTGGCGTCGAGCCCGACGGTCTCCCACACCTCGCGCCCCCGGATGCGGTCGCGCATGAGGTAGCAGGCCTCGACGACGAACTCCTCCCGCTCGGTCCGCTCCGCCGTCGTCAGGTCCCGGTACGCGTCCTTCAGGGCGAGCCGGCCGAAGGCGACGTGGCGGGCCTCGTCCTGCATCACGTAGGCGAGGATCTGCTTCGGCAGCGGCTTCGTCGTGATGTCGCGCAGGATGCCGAACGCGGCGAGCGCGAGGCCCTCGATGAGCACCTGCATGCCGAGGTAGGGCATGTCCCAGCGGCTGTCGCGCAGGGTCTCCTCGAGCAGCCTGGAGAGGTTGTCGTTGATCGGGTAGACCATCCCGATCTTCTCCTGCAGGAACCGGGCGTAGGTCTCGGCGTGCCGGGCCTCGTCCATCGTCTGGGTGGCCGCGTAGAACTTGCTGTCGAGGTCCGGTACCGACTCGACGATGCGCGCGGAGCAGATCATCGCGCCCTGCTCGCCGTGCAGGAACTGGCTGAACTGCCAGGCTGCGTGGTGGCGGTTGAGGTCCTTCTTCTGCGCCGCGTTGAGCTTGTCCCAGATCGGCGTGCCGTAGATCGCGGACGTCTGCTCGGGGAGCCCGAGGCTGTCGTACGGGTCGACCTCGATCGACCAGTCGATGCGGGACGTGGAGTCCCACTGCTTGTCCTTGCCCTTCTGGTACAGCGCGAGCAGACGGTCGCGGCCGCCGTCGTACTCCCAGGTGAAGCGGGCGTCGCCGGCCATCGGGACGTCCCAGGTGGCGTCCACCGTGGTCGGGATCGCGTACCTGTCGAAGGTGCTCATCGGGGGTCTCCGGGGGTCGGGAGCAGGCGGTCCACGACGGCGGCCAGGTCACGGGCGACGACGTCGGGCGGGGCGGTGGGGCTGACGAGGTGACTGACGACGAGGCGCAGCACGACGTCGACGGCGAGGACGACGTCGGCGTCCGGCAGACCCGGCCAACGGGTCCGGAGCCACTGCTCGTCGCGGGCGCGGACGGCGTCGAGCAGGCGGGCCGACCGGGTGGTGAGGTACGGCAGGAGGCCGTCGTCGACCAGGACGGCCTTGACCAGCGGGTCGTCGGCGGCGGCGCGCAGGGTCCACTCGGCCGACGCCGCCACGGCCGCGGCCGGGGTGTCCTCGTGGCCCTGCCGGGCCTGCTCGGCGCCGGCGAGGAAGCGCTCGGCCTCCCGCACGGCGAGCGCCTGGGCGAGGCCGTCCTTGCTGCCGAACTCCGCGTAGAGGGTCTGCCGCGACAGGCCGGCGGCCGCCGCGACGTCGGCCATCCGCACGTCGGCCCAGCCGTCGGCGAGGACGGCGTCACGGGCCGCGTCGAGCAGCGCCTGCCGGGTGTGACCCACGGCACAGAGGTTGACACGGATCGAGGTGGTGTCAAGCAGGGTCGCCGGCGGAGGGCTGTCGCCGTAGCCTGCGAGCGTGCCGAGCCCCCGCACGGAGACCCGCCCGCCCACGCCGACCGCAGGCCGGTCGTCGCTGCTGCCCGTCGTCCTCGTCGCCCTGCCCGGGCTCGTCGTCGCCGCGCTCGGGACCCTGCACCCGCTGTTCCTCACGCCGGACACCGCCGAGCGCTGGCGGCTGGCCCACCTGCTCCTGCTGCCGGCGTTCCCGCTCGTGGCGGTCGCGCTGTGGGCGGTCCTGCGCGGGGTGCGCACCCTCGCCGCCGACGCCGCCCGGCTGCTCGCGGCGGCGTACGCCCTGCTCTACGGCGCGCTCGACTCCATCGCCGGCATCGGGGCGCCGCACCAGGTCCTCGGCGCCGCCCGGCGCGGCGAGCCCGGCCCGCCGATCGGCGACCTGTACGACATCGGCGACCGGCTGGGCCACGCCGGGGTCTGGGCCCTGGCCGGGGCCGGCGTCGTCGCGGCGGCCGTCCTGTACGCCCGCAGCCGCAACCCGCTGGCCCTGCTGGGCGGGGCCGTCCTCGCGGCCTCCTGCTACCCGTTCTCCGTCCACCACGTGTTCCCGCCCCGGGGCGTGCTGGCGATGGTCGGCATCGCCGTGGGCACCGGGCTGCTCGAGGCCGGGCGCGCCCGCCGGACGTGACACGCTGCCGCCATGCAGCACGTCGACGTCGTCCACGACAGCTCTCTGCCGCCCGAGCGCGTCCTCGCGTTCCTGGCCGTCCACGAGAACCTCGGCCCCCTGCTCGGCGCGAAGGTCCGCACGGCGAGGCCGGGCCCCGGCGGGCCGACCGGCGTCGGGTCGGTCCGGGAGCTCAGGATCGGCCCGCTCCCGGCCTTCGAGGAGACCGTGACCGCGGTCGAGGAGGGCCGGTCGATCGACTACCGGATCTCCAAGGGCAGCCCGCTGAAGGGGCACCGCGGCCGGATCGAGGTCGACCAGCTCGGGTCCGGCAGCCGCGTGCGGTGGACGATCGACTTCGACGCCGCCGTGCCGGGCCTCGCCGCCCTGGTGCGCCTCGTGCTGCAGCGCCAGATCGGCGCCGGCCTGGGGAAGCTCGACCGGCTGGCCTGACCGCTCGAGGTCAGCTGCGGGGGAGCCGCAGCGCCTGGAGCAGGTAGTCGACGCCGGTCCACACGGTCGCGACGACGGCCACGAGCAGCACCGGCAGTCGCAGGTCGGCCAGGGCGCCGGACAGCGGCAGCAGGTACATCGCGACGGCGATGTTCTGCGTCAGCGCCTTGGCCTTGCCGCCGCGACCGGCCGGCATGACCTCGGCGCAGCGACGGACGGCCCAGGCGCGCAGCAGGGTGACGCCGAGCTCGCGGCCGAGCACGACGGCGGTCGCCCACCACGGCACGTGGCCCAGCAGCGACAGCCCCACCAGGGCAGTGCCCACGAGCGCCTTGTCGGCGATCGGGTCGGCCAGGATGCCGAAGTCGGTGACCTGGCCGCGGGCGCGGGCGAGCCGGCCGTCGACGACGTCGGTGAGGCAGGCCGCGGTGAACAGCGCCCAGAGCAGCACGCGCACGCCGGACTCGAGCTCGGCTGTGAGCAGCAGCAGCGCGAAGACCGGCACGACGAGCAGCCGGCCCAGGGTCAGCGCGTTCGGGAGGTTGACGACGGGTACCGGCGCGGCCGGGCGGTCGAGGGGGGGAGCGGTCACGAGGCACCTGCCAGGGAGTCGGGAGCGGTGCGCGGCGCGAGGTCCTGCAGGAGGGGGAGGGTCTCCAGGAAGCGCTGCACGAGGGCGGCGGTGCGCTCAGGCACCTCGATCTGGGGGACGTGGCCGACGCCGTCGAGCAGCTCGACCTGCCAGCCGGGCTGGAGGGCCTCGAGCTGCCGGACGCCGGACGGCGGGGCGAGCCGGTCGAGCTCGCCCTGGAGCACGAGGGCGGGCGCGCGGACCGAGGCGATGGCCTGCCGGTAGGCACCGGGCCGGGCCAGCAGGACGCCGAGCGAGCGGGCGGCCTCGAGGAACGCCGCCTCGGCGTCAGGGCCGGACGCGCGGGTGGCGAGCAGCTCGACGGCGAGCGCGCGCATCTCCGGGGACACGCGGCCGGCGTCGGCGGTGGTGAGCTCGAGCGTCTCCTGGACCATGCCCTCGGGCCCGAGGCGGGCGCGGCGACGGGTCAGGCTGCGCTCGGCGAGCCCGGGGACGGCGTAGAGGGCGGCCTTGCGGGCCAGGGCGCGGTCGGGGACGTCGTGGCGGCTGCGGGGCAGCGCCGGGCCGATGAGGACCAGGCCGGCGACCTGCTCGGGCGCGGCGGCGGCCTCGAGCAGGCAGACCGCGGCGCCCATCGAGTTGCCGAGCAGCACGACCGGGCCGCCGACGACCTCGGTCACGAAGCGGTGGAGCAGCTCGCGGTTCGCCCGCACGGACGCCGACCGGCCGGCGCGCGGGGTGCGCCCGTGGCCCGCCAGGTCGAGGGCGTGCACGCGGGTGGTGCGGGCCAGCAGGGGCGCGAGGTCGTGCCAGTTGGCGTGCGAGCCGCCGAGGCCGTGCACGCAGACGACCGGCAGGGCCCCGGGAGGACCGCCGTGGTCGACGTGGTGCACGGGGCCGTCGAGGTCGACGGTGCGCGACACGGAGGGGGACGGCACAGCACACCTCCTCCTGCGACAGACGTAGACCCTCTCCCAGACGGGGAGAGGGCCGTGGCTACCAAGATTGCCACGTCAACGGCCGGTGAAACGCACCCGAGGGGGAGGCAGACGTCACGGGTCGGACACGGGCTGACAGGATGGGTGTGCCGGTGAGACCCGCCGTGAGCCGCAGGAGGATCAGCGTGACCGTAGGAACAGAGCCGTCGTCCGTCGAGCTCACGAGCCCCAGCGGCTCGCTCGCCCTCCCCGTCGTGGAGGGCACCGAGGCCCCCTCGGGCCTGGACATCAGCAAGCTGCTCGCCAGCACCGGCCGGGTGACGCTCGACGCCGGGTTCGTCAACACCGCGTCGTGCCAGAGCGCCATCACCTTCATCGACGGCGACGCGGGGATCCTGCGCTACCGGGGCTACCCGATCGAGCAGCTCGCCGAGCAGGCGTCGTTCCTCGAGGTCGCGTGGCTGCTGATCTACGGCGAGCTGCCCACCGAGGAGGAGCTCACCGGCTTCAAGGCGCAGATCCGGCGCCACACCATGCTCCACGAGGACTTCCGGGAGTTCTTCCAGGGCTTCCCCACCGACGCCCACCCGATGGCGGTGCTGTCGAGCGCGGTCTCGGCGCTGTCGACCTTCTACCAGGACAGCCTGGACCCGTTCGACCCCGAGCACGTCGAGTCCTCGACCATCCGGCTGCTGGCCAAGATGCCGACGATCGCGGCGTACGCCCACAAGAAGTCGGTCGGGCAGCCGTTCCTCTACCCGGACAACAAGCTCGGGTACATCGACAACTTCCTCCGGATGACCTTCGGCGTGCCGGCCGAGGAGTACGTCGTCAACCCGGTCGCGTCGCGGGCGCTCAACCTGCTGTTCCTGCTGCACGCCGACCACGAGCAGAACTGCTCGACGTCGACGGTGCGCATGGTCGGCTCGAGCAACGCCAACCTGTTCGTGTCCATCAGCGCCGGCGTCTCCGCGCTGTTCGGCCCGCTGCACGGCGGCGCCAACCAGTCGGTGCTCGAGATGCTCGAGGCGATCCAGGCCGACGGCGGCGACGTCGCCAGCTTCGTGTCGCGGGTCAAGGCCAAGGAGCCCGGCGTCAAGCTCATGGGCTTCGGGCACCGCGTCTACAAGAACTGGGACCCGCGGGCCGCCATCGTCAAGAAGGTCGCGAAGGACGTCCTCGACTCGCTCGAGGTGCACGACCCGCTGCTCGACCTGGCGATGCAGCTCGAGGAGGTGGCGCTCAGCGACGAGTACTTCGTCTCGCGCAAGCTCTACCCGAACGTCGACTTCTACACGGGCGTCATCTACAAGGCGCTCGGCTTCCCGACCGAGATGTTCACGGTGCTGTTCGCCCTCGGCCGCCTCCCCGGGTGGATCGCCCAGTGGCGCGAGATGATCAACGACCCGGCCACCAAGATCGGCCGGCCGCGCCAGGTCTACACCGGGCCGAACGAGCGGGCCTACGTCCCGGTCGCCTCCCGCTAGACGCACCGACGGCGGGTCCCCCTCCCGGGGGGCCCGCCGTCGTCGTGCCGGGTGCCTAGCGTGCCTGGAGCAGGACCGTCGTCTCGCTGCGCTGGCCGTTGGAGCCCTGCGCGCTGACGCGCAGGTCCTCGGTCAGCACCTGCGACCGGCGCCAGGTGCCGTCGCTCGCGACCGTGACCGTGCGGACGGCGACCGTGCGGCCGCTGCGCTGGTAGGTCAGGGTCAGCCGCGTGCCGGGCAGCCCGCGGCCGGTCAGCGTCACGGACGAGCCCCGGCGGACCACGCGGGTCGCGGCGCCGCCGAAGGTCGGGCGGGCCTGGGTGAGCACCCCGCTGGAGACCTGCTCCCCGATCTGCGCGTAGTAGCGGTAGTCGTCGTTGACCACGAAGGTGGTCGAGAACGTCAGGTCGCTCCCGACCGGGATCTCGCGCTGCAGGGTGAAGCCCTGCTCCGCGCCCGGCGACGTCGTCGTGCTGCCCCGGCGCTTGAAGTAGATCCGCACGGTCCCGGTGGACGGCGCCGCGCCGGTGACGGCCACGGTCGTGCCGGTGCGGGCGGTCGACGGGCCGGACAGGCGCAGGCTCGAGGACTCCGCGCCCCAGCCGATGTCCCGGAACATGCCGAGGGTGATGGAGCCGGGGTCGCGGATGACCTCGCCCAGGTCGATCTCCGGGGTCATGAGGGAGTCGGGGTCGCCGCTCGGGTAGGTGCGCTCGTCGAGGTGGCTGTAGCTCGAGCCCTCCTCCCAGGTGGCCGGGGTGTAGAGCTCGGGGCGGACGCCCCCGTTCGCGGCCTTGCCGGCCGGCCCGTCCCACTGCGACTGCCCGTCGGTGAGGGCCTGCGCGAGCGCCGTGCTGCCGCGCTGGAGGCTGAGCAGCGGCGTCACGGTGCCGTCGCCGCGGGGGGTCACCGTCTCGCGGTCGAACGGGAACGGGTAGGGCGTGCCGCCCTCGGGGTCCGGGTCCCAGTAGCCGCGCTCGACGCCGCTGGCGTCCTGCTGGACGTCCATGGCCCCGGAGAAGCCCAGGCCGTGGCCGATCTCGTGCAGGACGACGGTGGTGAAGTCGTACTTCGACGCCACCGGGTCGGTCCCGTAGGAGAACAGGGTCGTGTCGTTGCTGAACTCGGCGGAGATGTCGGCGCCGCCCGGGTCGAGGTCGCGGCCGGCGCGGGAGTTCGCGAGCGCGATCGGCACCGCTGTGTCGGACGGGTCGTAGCGGTCGTCGGCGTCGTCGACGTAGAAGGCGGTGGGCCCGGCCGCGCCCAGCACGCCGTCGGGCAGGCTGGACAGCCGCGCGTCGATGGTGACCGGGACGGGGCTGCTGAGCAGCCGCGACCAGGTGTCGACGGCGGCCTGGAAGGCGTCGCGCTGGGCCGGCGAGAAGCCGGTGTAGGTGACCTGGAACGTGGTGGCCGCCGTCTGCGAGCCGGACGAGCGCAGGGACGACCGGGCGGGCGCCCGGACCAACGAGGGGCGGCTGACGTCGGAGCCGCGGAGCACGGCCGGCACCCCGGGGACCAGGACGGGACCCGCGGCGGGTGCGGCCGAGGCAGCGGGGGCCCAGGCCAGCGGCAGCAGGAGCAGGGCGGGGACGAGGGCGGCGGCCCCGCGACGGCGGGATCCGGGCTTGCACGGCGGCACAGGGGCTCCGGGGGCAGCGGGTGAGGGGACGTCCAGTGTCGCCCCTGCACCTGGCAGGGGCCTGGGGGAGCGGGATCGGCGAGACTGGGGCCGTGACCACGACGCTGGACGGCACTGCCCTGCTCGACGCCGACCGTGCCCACGTCTGGCACCCGTACGCGTCCGCGACGGCCCCGCTGCCGGTCCTGCCGGTGGTCGCGGCGCGGGGCACCCGGCTGGTCCTGGCCGACGGTCGCGAGCTGGTCGACGGGATGTCGTCGTGGTGGGCCGCGGTCCACGGGTACGGCCACCCGGTGCTCGACGCCGCCCTGCACGCCCAGGTCGACCGGCTCGGGCACGTCATGTTCGGCGGGCTGACCCACGAGCCGGCGGTCGAGCTGGCCTCGCTGCTGGTGTCGCTGACCCCGGCCCCGCTCACCAGGGTCTTCTTCGCCGACAGCGGCTCCGTGGCCGTCGAGGTGGCGCTCAAGATGGCGCTGCAGCACTGGCGCGGGCTGGGGAGGACGACCCGGACGCGCGTGCTCACGGTCCGCGGCGGCTACCACGGCGACACCCTCGGGTGCATGTCCGTCACCGACCCGGTGGGCGGCATGCACAGCCTGTTCGCCGAGTACGTCCCGCAGCAGCTGTTCGCCCCGCCGCCCCGGCCGCGCTACGACGAGGAGGTCCGCGACGACGACCTCGCCGACGTCGCCCGCCTGCTCGAGGAGCACACCGACCAGGTCGCCTGCGTGATCGTCGAGCCGGTGGTGCAGGGCGCCGGCGGGATGCGGTTCTACGCCCCCGAGTACCTGCGCCGGCTGCGCGCCCTGTGCGACGCGCACGACGTCCTGCTCGTCCTCGACGAGATCGCGACCGGCTTCGGCCGCACCGGAGAGCTGTTCGGCGCCGACCACGCCGGCGTCGTCGCCGACATCGTGTGCCTCGGCAAGGCCCTGACCGGCGGCTACCTGTCGCTCGCCGCGGTGCTGTGCACGGACGAGGTCGCGGCCGGGGTCAGCGCCTGCGGGGCGCTCATGCACGGGCCGACCTTCATGGCGAACCCGCTGGCCTGCGCCATGGGGATCGCCAGCACCCGGCTGCTGCTGTCGCGCGACTGGCGGGCCGAGGTGGCCGGGATCGGGGACGCCCTCCGGGAGGGCCTCGCGCCGGCCGCGGAGCTGCCGCAGGTGCGCGACGTCCGGGTGCTGGGAGCGATCGGGGTGGTGGAGCTGCACGAGCCGGTCGACATGGCGGTGCTCCAGCCCGCGCTGGTCGAGCGCGGCGCCTGGGTCCGGCCCTTCGGCCGGCTCGTGTACGCGATGCCGCCGTTCGTGAGCAGCCCTCAGGACGTGGCGGTGGTGACCTCGGCGATCGTCGGTGCGGTCCGCGACGTCTGCTGAGGCCGCTGCTGCCGGGGGACGAGCGCCCGGTCCAGCCCGGCCCGGCGCAGCGCCTGGGCGACCGGCTCGGGGGCGCCGTCGAGCAGCACGTGCGCACCGACGCCGAGCCGCCGGGGAGCGGCCAGCAGGGCGCCCAGCCCGACGGCGTCGACCTCCACGAGACCGCGCAGGTCGAGGACCAGGCGGTCGGCGGTCCGGGGGACGTGGGTCTGCATCCAGGTGCGCAGGTGCGCCGTCGTCCCCTCGACCAGGCGGCCGGTCAGGGCGAGGCGCAGCGAGCCGTCGGCGACGTACGCCTGCAGGTCGAGCTCGGGTCGGTCCACGGTTCCTCCAGTCGGGGTGCCGCCGTCCCATCGGCACGTGCGCCCCCCGGCTCGAGCGGATCAGGGCTCGTCGCCGAGGCTAGCCGCCAGGACGCGCGCCACGGGCCGGACTGACAGGGTGGCGGCACCGACCCGGGGGAGCCCGCCGTGCAGCTCGCGATCCACTACGCCTCGTTCGCCCACCCCGGCGGCCCGGCCGCCATCGCCCCCGGCTGGCCGCGACCGCCCGGGCCGCCGACCAGGGCGGGTGCGCCCGCTTCACGCTCATGGACCACTGGTTCCAGATGGAGGACCTCGGGGGGCCGCAGGCGCCGGTGCTCGAGGGCTACACCAGCCTGGGGTTCCTGGCGGCCGTCACCGAGCGGGTCGAGCTCGGGCTGCTCGTCACCGGCGTGACCTACCGCCACCCCGGTCTGCTCGCGCAGCAGGTCGCGACCCTGGACGTCCTGTCGGGCGGCAGGGCGTTTCTCGGCCTGGGCGCCGCCTGGTACGAGCGGGAGCACGTCGGGCTCGGCGTGCCGTTCCCGCCGCTGGCCGAGCGCTTCGAGCGGCTCGAGGAGACGCTGCAGGTCTGCCGGCAGGTGTGGGGCGACGACGACGGCCCGTACGAGGGGCAGCACTACCGGCTGGCCGAGACGGTCTGCACGCCCCGGCCGCTGCGGCGCGTGCCGGTGCTCGTCGGCGGCAGCGGGGAGCGCAAGACGCTGCGCCTGGTGGCCCGGTACGCCGACGCCTGCAACCTGTTCGCCACCACCCCCGACGAGGTGCGCCGCAAGGTGGAGGTGCTGCACGGGCACTGCGCCGACGCCGGCCGCGACCCCGCCGAGGTCGAGGTGACGGTCGTCGGGGGGTGGGACGTCCTCGCCGACCCCGACGCCTTCCTGCGCGAGATGGAGGCGTACGCCGCCGTCGGGGTGCAGACCGTGTGGACCAGCCCCCGCACCGACGACCCGGCCGGCGAGGTGTCGGGCGTGGTGGACGCCGTGGTCGAGCGGCTCGCCGGGCTGTGAGCCGGCCCTTCCCCGAGCCCACGGCGCCGGTCGGGTCCCGCAAGGAGGTGCTGCTGGGCTACGTCGAGTTCTTCCGCGAGGTGGTCGTGGCGAAGCTGCGCGGGCTGCCCGAGGACCAGCTGCGCACCAGCCTCCTGCCCTCGGGGTGGACCCCGCTGTCGCTGGCCGTGCACCTCGCCGCGGTGGAGCGGCGCTGGCTGGTGTGGGGCTTCGAGGGCGAGGACCTCGAGGACCCGTGGGGCGACAGCGTCGACGGCGTGTGGCGCGTGCCCGACGGGACGAGCTCCGCCGCGGTGCTGGACGCGCTGGTCGACCAGGGGCGCACCACCCGCCGGGTGGTCGAGGCGCACGACCTGGACGAGGTCGGGCGGCCGGGGGAGCGCTGGGGCGGCGCCCCGCCCGCGACGCTCGAGCGCGTGCTGCTCCACCTGGTGCAGGAGCACGCCCGGCACGCGGGGCAGCTCGACGTCGTCCGGGAGCTGCTGGACGGGGCGGTCGGCGAGGCGGGCTGAGCACGCCGACGGGCCGCCCCCTCTGCAGGGAGCGGCCCGTCGGCGCGGCGCGAGGTGCAGGTCAGCCGTTGCCGCCGGCCGTCATGATGTTCTGCGAGATCTTCTGCAGCTGCTCGCGGAGGGTCGTCAGCTCGGTGACGGCGGAGTCGAGGGCCTTCTTCGTCTTCGGCCACACGTCGCCGCGGAACTGGCTGGCCAGCTGGCCGTCCCAGACGTCGGGCTGCGAGAGGGTCTGGCCCTGCTTGTCGAGCGCGTTGATCTGCTCGGTCAGCCCGCCGTTGATGATGTTCTGGATCTGCGTGATGGCCGTCTTGGCCTGGTCGGTGGAAAGAACGCGTCCTGACATGTCCTGCTCCTGGTGTGAGTGCCGTCCGGGTCGTGTCGGAAGGTAGCCACGCGCTGGGGCGGGCGTCGTGCGTTGTCCACAGGGTCTGCGCAGCCCCTACGGGCGGGCCACCTGGAGCAGGTCGAGGCCGCCGTCGTGCACGAGGTAGCCCCGGCCGGTGCCGAGCCGGACCGGTGCTCGGCGGGGCAGCACGGCCCCCACGAGGTCGCCGTCCATGTCGACGTCGGGGCGCAGCAGCAGGCCGGTCTTGCTCTTGCGCACCGTGCTGGTCCAGTGCCCGTAGAGGGTGCGGACGGCGTCGGGGCGGCCCGCGGCGACCACGTGCAGGTCGGGCAGGCCCGCGCCCAGCAGCCCCGCCAGCGCGCCGTCGCCGTCGTCGAACCCCTCGGCGTCGTCGACCAGGAGCACGCACGGGCCCGTGCGGGAGCGCAGCGCCGCGAGCCCTGCCGACAGCTCGGCCGGCTCCAGCCACTCGTCCAGGGCGGGGCAGTCGCGCAGCGGTGACCGACGGCCGCCGGTGGCGACGACGTGGCACCCGGCAGGGGCGAGGGCCGTGGCGAACGTCCACAGCGCCGTGCTGCGGCCGCTGCGGGCTGGGCCGGCCACGAGCACGTGCTCGCCCTCGTACAGCGCCAGGACGCCCGGCTGCAGGTCGCTCTCGCGGACGCCCACCGGGATGCGCCAGGGCTCGCCGGACAGGTCCGGCGGCGGCAGCTCCGCCAGCGCCACGTCCGACGGCAGGACCCCGACCACGGTGGCCGTCGTCGAGGCGCCGGGCCAGCGCTCGACGGTCTTCGCGACCGCGCCGACGAGATCGGGCAGCGGACGGCCCACCTGCGCCTGCAGCGCCGACGGCGACACGACCATCCGCCCGGGGACCGGCTGCGGGACGTGCTTGCGGCTGAGCCCGGCGGTCGAGTAGTCGTAGGCGTCGGAGAGCCGGAACAGCCACTTCTGCGTGGCGACCGCGGAGAAGGCCGGGGGGAAGCCGGAGGCGCGGTCGCTGGTCATGGCGAACGACAGGCCGAGCTCCGGGCCGTCGGCGAACACGCGCGCCAGGCCGTCGATCAGGGTCTGCCCGTCGAGGTCGTCGAACTCCGCGCGCAGGGCGGGGAAGCCGTCGATGAGCACGACCGTGCGGCGGGCCAGCGCCTGCTCGCGCGGCAGGGCGCGCCGGCGGTCGAGCTCGGCCCGCAGGTGCCGCAGCAGCCGGGCCTGCCGCTCGCGGTCGCCGGCCAGCACGACGGTGCCGACGTGGGGCAGTTCCTCCAACGGCTGCAGGTCGCCGGGTCCGGCGTCGAGCACCTGCACCTCGAGCTGCTCCGGCGACAGCGCCCCGCACAGGCTGAGGCAGAGGCTGGCGAGCGTCGTCGTGGTGCCGCTGCCCGGGACGCCGTAGAGCAGCAGGTTCCCCTCGGCGAGGTCCCAGCCGAGCGGGTACTGCGTCTGCCGCCGGGGGTCGTCGGCGAGGGCGACGAACGCGACGGGCGCGGGACCGGGCTGCGGCGCGTCGGCGACCGAGGCGAGGTCGACCTCGGGGCCCAGCGCCTCCGGCCACGGGCGCCGCGGCGGCGCCAGGCCCGCGAGGGCGTTCGCCTCGACGACGGCGTCGACCAGGCGGGCGAGGTCGGTGGGGCGGCGGACGTCGTCGGGCGCGGCCCCGGTGTCGAGGTCGGGAGCGCGGGAGGTCGGGCCGAACAGGAAGGGGCTGGCGTCGACGGCGAGGTCGGACGCCTCGTCGGTGACGCAGGTGACGAGCGCGGTCTGGATCGGCACGACCTCGCCCGGACCCAGCCGCACGAACGCGCGCCCGGGTTGCGTGCGGCCGATGGAGGCGGCGTCGCCCACCCCGATGACGTCGCTGGAGTCGGCGCTGTCCTGCACGCGCAGGGCGATGCGCAGGTTGGTGTTCGCCTTGATGTTGTCGTTGACGGCTCCGGACGGCCGCTGCGTCGCCAGGATCAGGTGGACGCCGAGGGTCCGCCCGCGCTGGGCAATGCCGACCAGGGAGCTGACGAAGTCGGGGAGCTCGGCGGCCATGGTCGCGAACTCGTCGATGACGACGACCAGGCGCGGCATGGGCTCCGCGGCGGGGTCGTCGGCGGTGAGCGCCAGGTACTCGGGCAGGTTGTCGGCGCCCACCTGCCGCAGCTGCCGCTCGCGGTGGTGCAGCTCCGCCTCGAGGGCCAGCAGGGCGCGCTCCCCGAGCTGCTCGTCGAGGTCGGTGACCAGGCCCACTGTGTGGGGCAGGCGGGAGCAGACGTCGAAGGCCGCGCCGCCCTTGTAGTCGACGAGCACGAAGGTCAGGTGGTGCGGGTCGGTGTGGGCGGCGAGCGCGGCGACCAGGCTGCGCAGCAGCTCGCTCTTGCCGGAGCCCGTGGTGCCGCCGACGAGCCCGTGCGCGCCGTCGCGCACGAGGTCGAGCAGGAAGCGGCCCTGCTCCGTCACCCCGAGCGGGGCGAGGGCGCCGGGGTCGCGGCCGGACCGGCGCCAGCGCGCGAGGACGTTCGGCCCGTCGACGCGGTCCAGCTCCAGCAGCGGGAGCAGCCGCACGCCCTGCGGCAGGCCGCCGCCGACGACGTGCAGCTCCGGGTCCTCGTACTGCGCGAGCGCCCGGGCGCAGTCGCGGGCGGTGTCGACGTCGACGCCGGCCGTGAGGACGTCGCGCACGGTCTCGCCCTGCTCGACCCGGGTGACGACCGCCGTGCCGTCCTCGTCGTGCACCGACACGACGGTGGTGCAGGCGGCGGGCAGCCGGTCGGCCGTGGGGGCGAGCACGATGCCCGCGGTGCGGAGCGCCTGCTCGTCCGGCCTCGCCCCGAGGAGGGCGAAGCCGCCCGGCCTCGCGTCGTCGCGCGAGCGCCTGCCCGCCTGCAGGAGGTCGCGGGCGGGCGCGTCGCGGCCCTCGGTGAGCACGGCGCTGTCGAGGACGACCAGGACGGTGCCGCGGCCCGCGCCGCCCAGCAGCCGCCGCAGCAGGGCGTCGCTCTGCTCGCGGGCGTGCGCCAGCCAGCGCGACGCCGGGCTGCCGGGAACGCGGGTGTGCGGCAGCCACTTGGCCCACTCCCACTCCCGCTCGCGGCCCGGGTCGACGAAGACCCCGACGGTCAGGTCGGCCGGTCCCTGGTGCACGGCGGCCTGCAGCAGCAGCGAGCGCGCGACCGCCAGGGCCGCCGTCCGCTCGCCCACGACCCCCACGACCCCGCCGTGCGACAGGTCGACCACGACCGGCCCGGTGGGGACGCGCACCTCCTCCATGACCGCCAGGACGTCGTCGTCCAGGCCGGCCCAGGTGCTGTCGAGCGGGGGCCGCCACGGCAGGTCGGCGATCCCCGCGGACACCTGCAGGGCGTCGTCGGCGTCGGGCCGGCGCTCCCAGAGCCGCGTGCTCGGCTGCAGCGCCCGGCGCAGCACCTCCCCGACGTCGGGAGCCACCTCCTGGAGCCGGCGCCGCTCGACGACGGCCTCGCGGGCGATGCCCTGCCGCAGCCCCTCGAGCGCCGCGAGGTAGGTGCGCCGGCCCCGGCCCGCCCCGGTCTTTTCCCGCCGCTTGGCCTCGTACCAGGTGCCGACGGCGAGGAACGGCATGACGGCGCTGAAGGCGGCGTAGCGCAGCTGCCCGGTGATGGCGACCATCAGGCCGGCCATGGCGAAGCCGCCGACGAACGTGGCGATGCCGAAGGGCGTGGCCGACGGCGGTGACGGCTTCTCGGGCACCGCCAGCTCGGCGGGCTCGGGTGGGCGTGCCGGCCGGGGCGGCCGGTTGAACGGCACCGTGCCCGCGGGGCCGGCGTGGCGGCGGGGGTCGAGCCCGTTCGGCCGGTCGTCGGTGCGGGCAGCGCGCAGCCGCAGCCCCACCGAGCCGACCTGCAGCAGCTGGTCCGGCAGGAGGCGGGCGCTGCCGCCGCGGTCGAGCAGGACGCCGTCGACGAGGGTGCCGTTGGCGGAGCCGTCGTCGGTGACGAGGACGCCGTCGAGGTCGGCGTCGAGCAGTGCGTGGCGCCGGGAGACCGTGCGGGACGGGACCACCAGCCGCGCCTCGGTGCCGCGCCCGAGGGTGCTGCGGCCGAGCGGCACGGGCAGCACCGCGCCGCAGCGCGGGCCGGCGACGACCACCAGCTCGAGGCCCGTGGTCCGCACCTCCGGGACGGGCGGGAGCGGGGGCACGACCTCGACGGTCGCGGCCTCGTGCAGCCCGCTGTCCGACAGCAGGGTCGTGGCGGGGACCGGGCGCCCGGCCACGGTGACCTGGTCCGGGGCCGAGGTGCCGAGCACGCCGCGGACGAGGTCGGCGACGGTGCCCTCGGGGTTGCGCAGCTCGACGTCGAGCTCCTGCTCGCCGGCCGAGGAGCGGAACACGATCTGCACGAGGGCGACGGTAGCCGGGTGACGCCGGCCACAGGCTCGTCCATGATCGGGGCATGAGCACACCCTCGTACGCCGCTGGTCCCACGGACGTCCCGCTGCTGGAGGAGACGATCGGAGAGGCGCTGCGCCGAACGGCCGCCGGGCACGCAACCGGCGAGGCGCTGGTCGACGTGCCGAGCGGACGGCGGTGGACGTGGGCGCAGCTCGACGCCGCGGTCGACGACCTCGCCCGGGCGCTGCTGGACGCCGGCCTGCAGCCGGGCGACCGGCTGGGGATCTGGGCGCCGAACTCGGCGGAGTGGACGCTCACGCAGTTCGCGACCGCCCGGGTCGGCGTCGTGCTGGTGACGGTCAACCCGGCCTACCGGACCAGCGAGCTGGAGTTCGTGCTGCAGCAGTCGGGGTGCCGCTGGCTGGTGGCGGCGCCCGGGTTCAAGACCTCCGACTACCGGGCGATGGTGGCCGAGGTGCGCGACGCCTGCCCGGCGCTCGAGCGCGTGGTGTTCCTCGGCGACGACGACTGGCACCAGCTCGCGGCGGGCGGGACGGCGGACCTGGAGGGCCTGTCGCTGTCGAACACCGACCCGGTCAACCTGCAGTACACGAGCGGCACGACCGGGTTCCCGAAGGGCGCGACGCTGTCGCACCGCAACATCCTGAACAACGGGTACTTCGTGGGGCTGCTCTGCCGCTACACGCCGCAGGACCGGATCTGCCTGCCGGTGCCCTTCTACCACTGCTTCGGCATGGTGATGGGCAACCTCGCGGCCGTCACCCACGGGGCCACCATGGTGATCCCGTCCCCTGCCTTCGACCCCGTCGCGACGCTGCGCGCGGTGCAGGACGAGCGCTGCACGTCGCTCTACGGCGTGCCGACGATGTTCATCGCGGAGCTGGGCTGCGAGCGCTTCGGGGAGTTCGACCTGGGCTCGCTGCGCACCGGGATCATGGCGGGCTCGCCCTGCCCGGTCGAGGTGATGAAGCGGGTCGTCGCCGAGATGCACATGGAGCAGGTGACCATCTGCTACGGGATGACCGAGACGTCGCCGGTGTCCTGCCAGAGCCGGGTGGACGACGACCTGGAGCGCCGGGTGTCGACGGTCGGGACGGTGCACCCGCACCTCGAGGTCCAGGTCGTCGACCCCGACACCGGTCTCGTGGTGCCGAGGGGCCGGACGGGCGAGCTCTGCACCCGCGGGTACTCGGTGATGCTCGGGTACTGGGGCGAGCCGGACAAGACCGCGGAGGCGGTCGACGCCGACGGCTGGATGCACACGGGCGACCTCGCGGTGATGGACGACGCCGGCTACCTGAACGTCGTCGGGCGCAACAAGGACATGGTCATCCGGGGCGGCGAGAACGTGTACCCGCGCGAGATCGAGGAGTTCCTCTACAGCCACCCCGCGATCGAGGACGTGCAGGTGGTCGGCGTCCCCGACCCGCGTCTGGGGGAGGAGCTGTGCGCGTGGGTGCGGCTCAAGCCGGGTGAGTCGCTCACGGACGAGGAGCTGCGCGCGTACTGCACCGGGCGGCTGGCGCACTACAAGGTGCCCCGCTACCTGCTCGTCACCGACGAGTTCCCGATGACCGTCACCGGCAAGGTCCAGAAGTTCCGGATGCGCGACGACGCCGTCGCGCGGCTGGGGCTCGCGGCACCGCTCGAGACGGCCTAGCCGGCAGCGGCGTCGAGCAGCCGGGCCATGCCGGCCGACACCTGCGAGGTGATCGCCTTGTCCCCGGCCACCAGCCCCAGCTGGACGGTGCGGGGACCGTCGCTGACCTGCCCCTCGCCGGCCAGGCCCTGGGAGACGCAGGTGGTCCTCCCCGGACCGGCCGGAGTGCGCCTAAGGCCCTGGGCCTCGTTGCCGGTGCAGAACGCCGTGGCCGCGGCGGTGGCAGCAGCTCCCACGTACTCGTCGGTCCGCAGCGTGTAGGGGTCGCCGTACTCGTCCTCCAGCACGGCAGTCGTGAAGATGCACAGCGACGAGCGCAGGGACGGGTCGACCTCGTCCGGGTGTTCGGCCTCGTGCAGCTGGAACACGAAGGGCACCGTGGTGGTGCTGCTGATCTCGGCGGCGGTGACCGGGCAGGCGTCCTCGGTCCCCGCCCCGCCCGCCGTGGGTGGCGACGAGGCCGGTGCGACCGACGACGCGCCGGCGGGTGCGGCGGCGGCGTCCGTCCCCTGCGCTGCCTGCTCCGGGTCGTCCCCAGAGGAACCGCAGCCGCACAGCAGCACGGCGGCTGCCAGCAGCACGAGGGGCCACCCGGCAGTGGCCTGCCCGGGCACCAGGCGTCTCTCGCAGCGCATGAGCCACCTTCGCGCGCGACCCGCCCCGGGCGACAGGTCCGTCAGGGCAGCGTCCTCGCCCGGACGGGCAGCGTCCCGGTCAGGGGCGGACGACGCGGTGCAGCGCCGCCAGCGCCATCTCCTGCAGGACCTCGCGGCGGGGCGAAGAGCTGTAGGGCGTCGAGTTCAGGAGACCGAAGGCGGCGTGCGCAGCGGTGCGGGCGTCGGCCAGGGGCAGGTCGGCCCGCAACCGGGTGAGCACCCCCACCCACACCTCGACGTAGGCCCGCTGCAGCCGGCGCACGGTCCGCGCCTGCTCCGCCGACAGGTTCGCCAGGTCGCGGTCCTGCACCCGGATGAGCTCCGGCTCCGCGACCGCGAACCGGGACTGCGCGGTGACCAGGCGCGCGAGCGCGTCCTCGTCGTCCCGTGCCTGCTGCAGCTGCTCCCGGGCGCCGGCGAGCAGGCGCTCGCTGATGCCTACGAGCAGGCAGGCCAGGACGGCGTCCTTGCTGGGGAAGTGCTTGTAGACGGCCGGGCCGCTGATGCCGACGGAGGCACCGAGGTCCTCGGTGCTGACGCCGTGGAAGCCCCGCTCGGCGAACAGGCGGGCCGCCTCGGCGAGCAGCTGTTCGCGCCGGGTCATGCGTCCCCCTGGACAATCCGGTGAGTGAGCCCTAACCTGGGCACAGGTTAGCAGTCCCTAACCAGACAGCCCTGACCAGACCACGCCGGACCCGGAGGCTCGATGACCCCCCTGCCCGGCCTGCCCGCACGCGTCGAGGTCTACGAGGTCGGTCCGCGCGACGGCCTGCAGAACGAGTCGGCCGTCGTGCCGGTCGAGGTCAAGGCGGAGTTCGTCCGGCGGCTCGTGGCCAGCGGCCTCCGGACCGTCGAGCTGACGTCGTTCGTCCCGGCCGCGTGGGTCCCGCAGCTCGGCGACGCCGAGGAGCTGATGGCCCTCGTCGGGGGCGACGTCGCCCCCCGCGCACCCGTGCTCGTCCCGAACCTGCGGGGCCTCGACCGCGCGCTCGCGAGCGGTGCCCGGGAGGTCGCGGTGTTCGCGTCGGCCACCGAGGCCTTCGCGAAGCGGAACCTGAACAGCACGGTGGCGGAGTCGCTGCAGCGGATGGCACCGGTCGTGGCCGGGGCCCGCGGGGCGGGCCTGCCGGTCCGCGGCTACGTGTCGATGTGCTTCGGCGACCCCTGGGAGGGCGCGGTGCCGCTGGCCCAGGTGGCCGACGTCGCCGTCGCCCTGCAGGAGATGGGCTGCACCGAGATCAGCCTCGGCGACACCATCGGTGTCGGCACTCCCGGCCAGGTCGTGGCCCTGCTCGCGCTGCTCGGCGAGCGCGGCCTGCCGGTCACCGACCTCGCGGTCCACTTCCACGACACCTACGGCCAGGCGCTCGCCAACACCCTCGTGGCGCTGCAGTGCGGCGTCTCCGTCGTCGACGCCAGCGCCGGCGGCCTCGGCGGCTGCCCGTACGCCGGCAGCGCCACCGGCAACCTGTCCACCGAGGACCTCGTGTTCCAGCTGCACGGCCTCGGCATCGAGACCGGCGTCGACCTGCCCGCGCTCGTCCGCACGTCCGTCTGGATGGCCGCTCAGCTCGGCCGTCCGTCCGCGTCCCGCACCGTGAACGCCCTGACTGTGGAGGTCTAGATGCTCGACACCCGGCTCACCGAGGAGCAGCAGTCGCTGCGCAAGACGGTGGAGGCGTTCGCCCGCGAGGTCGTCGCTCCCGTCAGCTATCAGCACGACAAGGACAAGACGTTCCCCTACGAGGTCGTCGCGCAGATGGGCGACATGGGCCTGTTCGGCCTGCCGTTCCCCGAGGAGGTCGGCGGCATGGGCGGCGACTACTTCGCCCTGTGCCTCGCCCTCGAGGAGCTCGCCAAGGTCGACCAGTCGGTGGCGATGACCCTCGAGGCCGGCGTGTCCCTCGGTGCGATGCCGGTCTTCCGCTTCGGCTCCGAGGAGCAGAAGGCGCGCTTCCTGCCCGACCTCGTCACCGGCAAGGCGCTCGGCGCCTTCGGCCTCACCGAGCCGGGCGCGGGCAGCGACGCCGGTGGCACCCGCACGACCGCCGTGCTCGACGGCGGCGAGTGGGTCCTCAACGGCACGAAGGCGTTCATCACCAACAGCGGCACGCGCATCACCTCGCTGGTCACCGCCACCGCCGTCACGGGGACGACGAGCAGCGGCAAGAAGGAGATCAGCTCGATCCTGGTCCCCGTGCCGACCAAGGGCTTCACCGCCGAGCCGGCGTACGACAAGGTCGGCTGGAACGCCTCCGACACCCACCCGCTGACCTTCGACGACGTCCGGGTGCCCGAGGAGAACCTGCTCGGCGAGCGCGGTCGCGGCTACGCGAACTTCCTGTCGATCCTGGACGAGGGACGCATCGCCATCGCTGCCGTCGCGACCGGTGTCGCGCAGGGCTGCGTGGACGAGAGCGTCAAGTACGCCAAGGAGCGCGAGGCGTTCGGCATCCCGATCGGCCAGAACCAGGCCATCGCCTTCAAGATCGCGCGCATGGAGGCGCGGGCCCACGCCGCCCGCACCACCTACTACGACGCCGCCGCGAAGATGCTCGCCGGCCTGCCGTTCAAGAAGGAGGCCTCCATCGCCAAGCTCGTCGCCGGCGAGGCCGCGATGGACAACGCGCGGGACGCGACGCAGGTGCACGGCGGGTACGGCTTCATGAACGAGTACCTCGTGGCGCGGCACTACCGCGACAGCAAGATCCTGGAGATCGGCGAGGGCACGACCGAGGTGCAGCTGATGCTCATCGCCCGGGGCCTGGGCCTGTAGGGGACAGCCCGGGGCCTGGGCCTGTAGGGCACAGCCCGGGCCTGGGCCTGTAGGGACAGCCCGGGGCCTGGGCCTGTAGGGGCGCCGCAACGGGATCGACACCTCGGGGGTCTGGCGCTGGCTGTGCCCGACGTGTGAGGGTGCGGCCACGATCCGACCCGGAGGTCCCGTTGCGCCGTTTTCGTCCGCTCCTGCTGTCCGTCCTCGCCGTCGGGGCGCTGCTGCCCGCGACCGGCTCCACGGCCGCCCTCGCCTGCGGCACCCCCAGCGCGCCCGCCGGTGGGCTGGAGGTCCGGGCGAAGCCGGGCGCCAAGACCCCCGAGCCCGACCCCGCCCAGGGCGCTCCCGACCTGCTGCAGGGCAGGGAGCCGACCTCGGTCAGCCCGGCCGGCAGCGTCACGGTCCCGACCTACGTCCACGTCATCACCAGCGGCGCCGCCGGCCGGCTCACCGACAGCCAGGTCAAGAGCCAGGTGGCGGTCCTCAACGCTGCCTTCTCCGGCAAGGGGGCGGGGGCGAAGAACGCCGCGAACACGCCGTTCCGGTTCTCGCTCAAGGGCATCACGCGCACGGACAACCCCGCCTGGTACGCGATGCTCCCCGGCTCGTCCGGCGAGCAGCAGGCGAAGACGGCGCTGCGCCAGGGCGACGACACCGCCCTCAACGTGTACCTGACCGGCCTCGGCGGCGGGCTGCTGGGCTACGCGTACTTCCCGCAGCAGGGCGGCAGCAGCAAGCCCTGGCAGGACGGCGTCGTGGTCCTCAACGACTCGATCCCCGGCGGCAGTGCGACGGACTACGACGAGGGCGACACGCTCCCGCACGAGGTCGGCCACTGGCTCGGGCTCTACCACACGTTCCAGGGCGGGTGCTCCACCGCGAACGACCGCGTGGGCGACACCCCGGCGGAGGCGGCTCCCGCCTTCGGCTGCCCCGTCGGGCAGGACACCTGCACCGCCGACCCCGGCGTCGACCCGATCACCAACTTCATGGACTACAGCTACGACGACTGCATGTACGCCTTCACCCGGGGCCAGGCGGCCCGGATGGACGCCGTCTGGAAGGCCTTCCGCGCGTAGCGCCCAGCACGTCGAGGGCCGTCCCCTGGTGGGGCGGCCCTTTGGCGTGTCTAACGTCGGGGCATGGTGAACACGTACGTCCCCGCCCCCGACCGCTACGAGCGCATGACCTACCGCCGCTGCGGCCGCAGCGGCCTCGACCTCCCCCTGCTGTCGCTCGGGTTCTGGTGGACCTTCGGCGACGACCGGCCGCTCGAGACGCAGCGCGCCGTCGTCCGCCGCGCGTTCGACCTCGGCATCACGCACTTCGACCAGGCCAACAACTACGGCCCGCCCTACGGCTCCTCCGAGACGAACCTCGGTCGGATCCTGCGTGAGGACTTCCGGGGCCTGCGCGACGAGCTGGTCATCAGCACCAAGGCCGGCTGGGACATGTGGCCCGGCCCGTACGGCGACAAGGGCTCCCGCAAGTACCTGCGCGCGTCCCTCGACCAGAGCCTGCAGCGGCTCGGCCTCGACTACGTCGACATCTTCTACAGCCACCGACCCGACCCGGACACCCCCCTCGAGGAGACCGCGGGCGCCCTCCACAGCGCCGTCCAGCAAGGCAAGGCGCTCTACGTGGGCATCAGCTCCTACGGCGACGCCCGGACCGCGGAGATGGTCCGCGTCCTGCGCGAGCTCGGCACCCCCCTGCTGATCCACCAGCCCTCCTACTCGATGCTCAACCGCTGGGTCGAGGACGGCCTGCTCGACGTGCTGGGGCGCGAGGGCGTCGGCTGCATCGGCTTCACCGCCCTGGCCCAGGGGCTGCTGACCGACCGCTACCTCGACGGCGTCCCCGCCGACAGCCGGATGGCCAGGTACGGCAGCCTCGGGGAAGAGCAGCTCACCGAGGACAACGTCCGTCGGCTGCGGGGGCTCAACGACATCGCTCAGCGACGCGGGCAGACGCTCGCGCAGATGGCGCTGGCGTGGGCCCTGCGCGACGAGCGCATGACCTCGCTCGTCATCGGGGCGAGCAGCGTCGGGCAGCTGGAGCAGAACGTCGCGGCCCTGGACCGGCTGGACTTCACCCCCGAGGAGCTGGCCGAGATCGACGAGCACGCGGTCGAGGGCGGCATCGACCTCTGGCGCTCCCAGACGGAGCACGGAGCATGACCGTGCTGCGGATGGACCACGTCGTGCTGGTCGTCGAGGACCTGCCCGCGGCGACCGCCTTCTTCCTCGAGCTCGGGCTCGTGGTGGAGGGGGAGATGCCGGTCGAGGGCGCCTGGGTGGACGCCGTCAACGGCGTCGAGGGCGTCCGGGTCGACATCGTCATGCTGCGCACCCCCGACGGCTCCGGCGGTCTGGAGCTCACCAGGTTCCGCTCCCCGCAGGTCCTCGACGGCGGGGTCCAGCCGCCGCACACCACCGGGCTGCGCAGCGTCATGTTCGCGGTCGACGACGTCGACGACACCGTCGCGCGGCTGGCCGGCCACGGCGGGGAGCTGGTCGGCGAGGTCGCGCAGTACGAGGACGCCTACCGGCTCTGCTACGTCCGCGGTCCGGCGGGCGTGATCGTGGCGCTGGCCCAGCCGCTGTCGTGACCACGGCGGTCAGCCGGCTCCTCGCGGCGCCGCGCGAGCGGGTCTACCGGGCGCTGCTGGACCCCGCCGACGTCGCCCGCTGGCGCTTCCCCCGCGACATGACCTGCGTGGTCCACGCCTGGGACGCGGTCGAGGGCGGGGCCCTGCGGGTCTCGCTCACCTACGACGACCCCGCGAGGGCGGGCAAGACCACGGGCCGCACCGACACCTACCGGGGCCGCTTCACCCGCCTGGTGCCGGGCGAGCTCGTCGTCGAGGTCGACGTGTTCGAGAGCGACGACCCGGAGCTGACGGTGCCCATGACGAGCACCGTCCGGCTGGCCGACGCGGAGGACGGCGGGACGCTGCTCACCGCCACGCACGAGGGGCTTCCGGCGTCGGTGTCGCCGGAGGACAACGCGCAGGGGTGGCGCGAGGCGCTCGAGCGGCTCGCGCTGCTGCTCGAGGAGCAGGTCCAGGGCTAGAACAGGGTGGTCGGCTCCTCGGCCGCGGGCTCGCGGAGCACGTCCTCGAGCGGCACGTCGCTGACCACCTGCAGCTGCTGCGTCGCGCGGGTCAGCGCCACGTAGAGCGTCCGCAGCCCGGCCCCCCGGTTCAGCGACTCGGCCACCAGCGCGCCGGGCTGCAGCACGACGCAGCCGTCGAACTCCAGGCCCTTCACGGCCCAGCTGTCCAGCACGGTCACGCGCGCCGAGGAGGGCACCCGGTCGCGGACCTCCTCGAGGAGGTCGTGGGGAGCGACGACGCCGACGGTCCCGGTGACCGCCTCGAGCAGCTCGTCGACGGCCGCGACGACGCCGCCGAGCACGTCCGGGCCGACGCGCAGGACGGGCTCGACGCCGGTGCTGCGCACGGCCGCGGGCGCGACCGCGGAGGGGTCGATCACGGCGAGCACCTGCGCCGCGAGCGACGCGATCTCGGTGCTCGTGCGGTAGTTGGTGCCGAGCGTCGCCTCGCGCAGCTTCGCCCGGCCGAGGGCGGTCTGCAGCGCGTCGCGGACCTCCGACACGTCGGGCCAGGCCGACTGCGCCCAGTCGCCGACGACGGTCCAGCTCGCGCCGCGGGCACGCCGGCCGAGCATCCGCCACTGCATCGGCGTCACGTCCTGCGCCTCGTCCACCACGACGTGGGCGTAGGTGCGGTGCTCGAGGTCGTCGCCGACCCGGCGGGCGCTGCGGACGTTGCGGTCCGCGAACGTGGTGACCTCGCCCACCCGCTCGTCGAGGTCGTCCAGCTCGCTCCAGTCGTCGTCCTCGGGCTCGGGCTCGGGCGGTGCGCCCAGCAGCTCGACCAGCTCGTCGTACACGGCGGCGTCCGACGGCGACCAGGGGCCGCCGCGGCTCCACGACCGCACGAGTGCGTCCGTCTCGGCGTCGGACATGACACCGCGGCAGGCGCTGCGCAGGTCGACGCGCCCCTCCCGCAGGCTGGCGAGCACCTCCGACGGCACCAGCACGGGCCAGGCGGCGTCGACCGCGCGCAGGAAGCCGGGCTCGGAGCGGATCCAGGAGACGAAGTCGTCGCGGTCGCCCTGCTCCTCCTTCGGCGCGTTGGGCCGCCGCTGCCAGGCCCGCCAGGCGGCGTCGGCGACGGCTCCGACGAAGGCCGCACGGCCGCCGTTGTGGCTGCGCGCGCCCCGCCGGACCTGCGACCGCCGCTTCGCCAGCTCCGCGCCGGCCAGCGTGATGACGAAGCCCCAGCGGGTGACCTCGACGTCCTTGAGCCGGCCGGGGTCGGCGAGGTCGCGCACGGCCCGCTTGAGCACCTCGACCATCCGGGCGGAGCCCTTCACGGCCGTGGCGGCCGGCTGCTCCCACGCGGTCGCCCGCACGCCCTGCGGCAGGTTGGGGAGGTCGGCCAGGGAGGCGAGCCGCACGCTCGTCTCGCCGAGGGCCGGCAGGACGGCGGCGATGTAGTCGACGAACACCGACGACGGCCCGACCACGAGCACGCCGCGGCGGCCGTACCAGTCGCGCCGGGCGTACATGAGGTAGGCGACGCGGTGCAGCGCCACGGCGGTCTTGCCGGTGCCGGGGCCGCCGGTGACCACGAGCGCGCCGTCGTCCGGGGCGCGCACCGCGGCGTCCTGCTCGCCCTGGATGGTGGCCACGATGTCGCGCATCTGGCCGCTGCGCTCGCGGCTGAGGGCGGCGAGGAAGGCGCCGTCGCCGACGACGACGGCGCCGGGGAGGTCCTCGACGCGCATCGGGTCGAGCAGCTCGTCGTCCAGGCCCACCACCTGGGTGCCGCGGCTGCTGATGGTGCGCCGGCGGACGACGCCGAGGGGCGCGGCCGCCGTCGCGCGGTAGAACGCGGCGGCAGCAGGAGCGCGCCAGTCGACGACGATCGGCTCCTGGTCCTCGGTGCGCAGGCCGAGCCGGCCCAGGTGCAGCACCTGGCCGTCGGCGTTGTCGAGCCGGCCGAAGACCAGGCCCTCGCCGGCGAGGTCGAGGTCGGAGCGCCGGGAGGCGGCGGCCAGGGCGGTGACGTCGCGCTCGTACAGGGACTGGGGGGTGTCGCCCTGGTCGGCCTGCAGGCTCTCGCGCTCGCGGCCGAGCGCGACCTCGCGCAGCTCCTCCAGCCGGGCGTGGGCGCGCGTCACCTGCTCCTGCTCGCGGGCGATCTCCGCGGCGAGGGTGCCTTCCGGCAGGCGTGCCGTGTCGCTCAGGGCTGCTCCTTCGTCGGAGCAGGCAGGTTAGCGGGACCGCTGGTCGACGGGTCGGGTCAGCGGGGCACGCGGACCAGCAGCCCGCCCGGCACCACCTCGGCACTGAGCGCCGGCGCGCCCCGCACCAGGTCGCCGTCGTACTGCACCGGCTGCGGCGACGACGTCCGCACGACGACCCGCCGCCCCTGCAGCACCTCGAGGACCTCGCCCGCGGGCTCCTGGCCGCTCCACACCCGCCGCCCGAGGTGCAGCCAGTCGCGCAGGCCGACCGGGGCGAGCAGGGCGACGTCGAGCAGCCCGTCGGCGGGGTCGGCCATCGGCAGCAGGCGGATCCCGCCCTGCAGCTCCCCGACGTTGGCCACGAGCACTCCCCGGACGGTGCGGGCGAGGACGACGCCGTCGACCTCCACCTCGACGTCGACCCCGGGCCCGCGCAGCTGCTTGAGCCCGGACAGCACGTAGGCCGACCAGCCGAGCCAGGCCTTGGCTGCGTGCGGGGCGCCCGCGAGCATGGCTGCGTCGAAGCCGGTGCCGGCCATGACGGCGAAGCACTCGCCGTCGGCCAGCCGCCCGACGTCGACCGCACGGTCCTGCCCGGTGGCGGCGACGGCCGCGGCCTGCTCGACCTCCAGGGGGATCCCGAGGTTGCGGGCCAGCAGGTTGCCGGTGCCCGAGGGCAGCAGCGCCAGCGGGACCCCGGTACCGGTCAGCGCGGTGACGACGGAGCGCACGGTGCCGTCACCGCCCGCGACGACGACGAGGTCGGCGCCGAGCTCGAGGGCCGCCCGAGCCTGCCCCGGCCCGGGGTCGTCGGCGGTGGTGGGGAGCCAGACGGCACCGGGCAGGCCTGCCCGTTCGAGGACGCCGAGCAGCCGCCGGTCCCAGAAGGGGTCGCCGCTCTTGGTGGGGTTGGCGACGACCGCCGCGCGCACGGTCAGTAGCGGGCGCCGACGGGCGCCGGGAGCGCGTCCAGGTCGGCGAGGTCCTGCGGCGACAGCACGACGTGCGCGGAGGCCGCGTTCTCCTCCAGGTAGTGGACCTTCTTGGTGCCCGGGATCGGCACGACGGAGGGCCCCTGCGCGAGCACCCAGGCCAGGGCGACCTGGGCCGGGGTGGCCAGCACCCGCTCCGCGACGTCCTTGACGACGTCGACGAGCGCGGTGTTGGCCGCCATCGCCTCGGAGGTGAAGCGCGGGTTCCTGGACCGGAAGTCGTCGTCGCCGAAGCTGCCGGCCGTGACGGTCCCGGTGAGGTAGCCGCGGCCGAGCGGCGAGAACGGCAGGAAGCCGACGCCGTGCGCGGCGCACCAGGGCAGGACCTCCGCCAGCGGGTCGCGGGTCCAGAGCGAGAGCTCCGACTGCACCGTGGTCACGGGGTGCACTGCGTGGGCCTTCTCCAGCTCGGCGACCCCGACCTCGCTCATGCCCAGGTAGCGGACCTTGCCGGCCTGCACCGCCTCGGCCATGGCGCCCCACGTCTCCTCGACGGGGACGGCCTCGTCGACCCGGTGCAGCTGCCACAGGTCGACGTGGTCGACGCCGAGGCGCTGCAGGGAGGCGTCGATGCCGGCGCGGACGTGCTGGGGGCTGCCGTCGCGGGTGATGCCGCCGTCGCCGGCGACCAGCCCGACCTTCGTGGCGAGGAACGCCTCGTCGCGGCGGCCCTGCAGCGCGCGGCCGACCAGCTGCTCGTTCACGAAGGGGCCGTAGACGTCGGCGGTGTCGATGAGGGTGACGCCGAGGTCGAGCGCCCGGCGGACGACCTGCAGCGAGACGTCGTCGTCGCGCTGCTCCGCGCCGTAGGCCCAGGACATGCCCATGCAGCCGAGGCCGACGGCTCCGACCCGGGGTCCGGACGTGCCGAGGGTGCGTTGCTCCACTAGCTCTCCAGGTGCTGCGGCAGGAAGCGGGTGGCGTAGACCGGCCCGCCGAGAGGGGCCCAGCCGTGGCCGGTGCCGGGCATGCCGACGGCGCTGAGCAGGGGGATGCGGCTGCACGACGGCCAGCCCATGAGCCACCGGCCGTCGGCGCGGTCCAGCACGCGCTCCCCGCAGCCGGCCGCCTTGGCGTACCGGCTGATGGTGGTCAGTGCGGGCGTGGGCGCGTAGTCGAGCAGCTGGGTGCGGCGCAGGCTGACCTCCCAGGGCACGGTCGAGTCCTCGAGCCCGTGCACGAGCAGGGTGGCGGGGAGGGCGTGCGTGGGCGTGCAGGAGGTCTCGAGCGAGCCGGCGACGATCACGAGGGCGTGCGCGAAGGTCGGGTGCTCGCAGATCGTGCGGTAGGCCATCTGCCCGCCCGTGCTGTAGCCGATCAGGCCGACCGCCCTCGTCGGCACGTCGTAGCGCGCGATCAGCAGGCCGCGGACGTCCTGCAGGAACCGGACGTCATCGACGCCGTTGCGCTGGCTGGTCCCGCAGCAGCGCCCGGCGTTCCAGTCGCCGTCCAGGGTGGAGGGGTAGGCGACGGCGTAGCCCCGGGACCGGAGGTCG